>JAFZZT010000012.1 GCA_017615595.1 Bacteroidales bacterium | reverse complement strand
GCTAACATTGAATGCTGACGACAGAGCTACGGTTTACCTGAAAACAGCCGAAGACAAGTGGGACACCTTACTGCACTACGACAAAAGTGCGTCCGCAAATCCTAAGGCACAGACCACATTAAAATTGCATAAGGACGAATTCATCCATTTTAAGATTGATTATCATGAGGAGGATCTGGAGGCCAACATCTCCTTGAAGTGGAGTAAAGACGGCGGTGAAGCAACTCCTGTTCCTGGAGTCTGGAAAGGCTTTGTCAACTGGAACCGCACCACCCGCTGTTTCACCACCAAAGATGACGACTTGTTTATCATTGAATTTAATAAGCCTGACAGAACTGAACCATTAGTCATTGAGAATATGCCCAAAATCAAACCTTATTCAAAAATGATACTTTTGGGTACACCGAAAGGTGAACTGAAATGGAAGCAAGACAAGCACGGCACCCTCACCATCGACTTCTCCCATGTAAATCAAAAACTAATAGACGCTGTAGAGCATGCGTGGGTGATTATGGTGTGCAACTATAAGTGAGTTAAAAGTTAAAAGTTAAGACCAATGACTAATAGCTAATAGCTAATAGCTAATGGCTAACACTCCTCCTCGCATCTCTCCAGCAGGAAGCTCACGGGGCGGAAGCCGTCGTTACAGCTGATCATGGCGGAGAAGGGGTTCTTCATCCAGCCGTCGTAGAAGTTGCCGCGGCCAGCGGCGAGCTCCTCCACAAACCACCGCATCGACTCCCATGCGCTGTCGCAGAGTCCCTCGGGCTTCTGTCCGCCCACAGCGATCCACGTGTCGCCCTCCCGCACCTCGCACGCGTGCTCGATGGGGTTCTCGTAAAGTTCTGATAGGTCGGTGTGCTGCACTTTCCGGATGACGGTGATTTTGACGTTGAAGAGGGGCATTGGGGTTGAGATTTTGAGGGAGCAAAGATATATTTTTTTTGCCATTAGCTATTGGCTGTTAGCCGTTAGCTATCATTTTCACATAGAATACCTCATCGGTATCCGGTACCGGCAGCGCACGGGGTGTCCATCCTTGAAGGCGGGGTTCCATCGCGGCATCTCGCTCACGATTCGCAGGGCCTGCTCATCAAGCGCGGAGAACAGTTCCATTTTGATTTCGGGAGAGGTCACGCTGCCGTCGGCCTCAATGGTGAACTCCACAAGCACCACGCCGATAACGTCAACAAAACCTCCCACCACCGAATAATCCATGCGTTTATCCAAGTATTCGTAAAGTCCGTTTATACCGCCGGGAAAAGAGGGCGCCACATCAAAATCTTCGCCCTCACAGGGTTGTGCGTAATAGGCTGTCACCATCGCCATTGCATCTATTGGCTTTTTCCGGATCACTTCGATAATGACGCTGGATTTCAAAGCGACATTTGCCTCCCACCGAGGCAGTCGCTGGCTGCTGTCGGGCTGGATGTCTTTGAACAAAGGATTTGGGCCACTGTGAGGGATGATTTCGTTGAGGTATTTTTGCCCAAAGAGGGTATCTACATTCGTAAAATATTCTGCCAGTCTTTTCGCCTGATAAGTGGTGAATGCCAGATTCTTCTCTTCGTTCTCTTCGTGACTGTACAGCAGAAAGTTGCACTTATAGCCGGGGTGCATGGCCATAAACTGCTTCAGCGGCTCCAGATAGTATGGCATATACGCCTGATCCAGTCTTCCGTTCGGATTCCACGGCAGGCAGTCAATCACAAACCGCGTGGAATCCTTCAGATAACACTTATGGAATGGAATCCCGACGTAATAGTGTCGCTGGGCGGGTGCATTCAACAACGTGAAAAGGGCAAATAATATTAGGAAGACCTTTTTCATAATTGTTTTAGTTTTTCATTAATCGCTGCAAAGATATAAAAAATAATGAACATGAATAATGTGTATCTTTGCACCCTTGAAAGAAAACCCCAATGGCCAAGAAATTCAACGCACTGATCGATGCCATGGACACGTTCCTGCGGACGCCCGCCACCATCACGGAAGGGCGCTGCCACGTGCGGGATGCGGTCGATATGAAGCGCATCATGATCACCGTGATGATCGCGCTCTGCCCCGCCCTGCTCTTCGGCTGGTGGAATGTCGGCTATCAGCATTTTCTCGCCACTGGCGGCACCACGGGCCTGTGGCCCTGTCTCTGGTACGGCTTCCTCAAATGGCTGCCGTTGGTCATCGTGACGTACGTCAGCGGACTGGGCGTAGAGGTCCTCTTCTCCCAGATACGCAAAGAGGAAGTGGCGGAAGGCTTTTTCGTCACGGGCTTCATCATCCCCATGATCATGCCGCCAGATGTGCTGCTGTGGATTGTCGCCGTGGCCACCATCTTCGCCGTGCTCTTTGGCAAGGAGGTCTTCGGCGGCACGGGCTACAACTTCTTGAATCCCGCGCTGTTGGCCCGCGCATTCGTCTTCTTCGCCTACCCTTCTGTCATCTCTGGCGACAAGGTCTGGATCTCCGGCGCTGACGCCATCACCAGCGCCACGCCCTTGGCTCTCGCCATGAACGGCCACCTGGAGGCGATGCCCTCCACCTGGGAGCTGTTCCTCGGCACCATCCCGGGCTGTATCGGCGAGACCTGCAAGATCGCCATCCTCTTGGGCGCAGCCATCCTTCTCTTCACGCAGGTGGCTGACTGGCGCATCATGCTCACCGTCCTCGTCGGCGGCTACGCGACAGCCCTGATCTGCCAGGCTGCCGGACTCTGTCCCATCGCGGCCCACGACCAGCTGCTGATGGGCGGATTCCTGTTCGGCGCCGTCTTCATGGCCACCGACCCCGTCACTGCCGCACACACCCGCACGGGCAAGTATATCTACGGAATGCTCATCGGCGTGCTCGCCGTCCTCATCCGCCTGCTCAACAAGGGCTATCCCGAAGGCATGATGCTCGCCATCCTGCTGATGAATATCTTCGCCCCGCTGATCGATTATTGTGTCATCCAAAGCACCATCAATCGGCGGCAGAAACGCTTGTCAAACCGAAAACAAAAGCGATCATGAAGAAATTCAGCAACGCATATATTTTCCTTTACATCACCATCTTAGTGTTGATCATAACCACAACGCTCACGATAGTGTATGCTTCTTTGAAGCCGCGCCGCGACCTTAACAAGCAGGCGGAACAGTACCAGCAGATCCTGCGGGCAGCGGGCCACGACATCGACCGTTCAAAAGCCGTGGAGGCTTTCTCGAATCTGGCCGTACCTCTGACCTACGATGGCCGACAATACCGGGTTGTCTGTGCTGACGGATCCAAAGGCATCGCCATGCGCTTGGACGGCAAAGGACTGTGGGGACCAATCTGGGGCTACGCGGTGGTCTCGGAAGACTGGCAGACGCTCAAAGGCGTCTGCTTCGACCACAAATCGGAGACCCCCGGATTAGGCGCCAAGATCACGGAAGAACAATTCTTGCAATCTTTTGTAGGCAAGAAGCTATATGACCAGGACGGCAATTTTGTCTCCGTACGAGTGTTAAAGCCCGGCACGGCCAGCGATATCGCCGAAGAGAACCGCGTGGATGCCATCTCTGGAGCGACGCTGACATCGAAGGGAGTGGATGAGATGATGAAAACAATAGATAATAGATAAAAGTTAAGAGTTAGAAGTTAGTAGTTAGTAGTTAGAAATTAAAAGATAATAGTTATTAGTAGATATGGCAAAGAGTATATCGAAATTGAGAAATATAGGCATTGCGGCGCATATTGATGCCGGCAAGACCACCTGTTCGGAGCGCATCCTCTTCTTCACGGGCGTGAACCGCAAGATTGGCGAGACCCATGACGGGCAGGCCACCATGGACTTCATGAAACAGGAGCAGGAGCGTGGCATCACCATCGCCTCCGCCTCCATCACGGCTGAATGGAAAGGTCATCAGATCAACCTGATAGACACTCCGGGACACGTCGATTTCACCATTGAGGTAGAGCGTTCCCTGCGTGTCATCGACGGCATGGTGGCGGTCTTCTGCGCCGTGGGTGGCGTGGAGCCGCAGAGCGAGACCGTCTGGAACCAGGCCGACAAGTACCGCGTGCCCCGCATCGCCTTTATCAACAAGATGGACCGCACGGGCGCCGACTTCGGAGAGGTTGTCAGCCAGATGGAGAAATACTTGGGCACCAACGCCGTGCCCATCCAGCTCCCCATGGGCGCGGAGAGCGACTTCCAAGGGTGCATCGACCTCGTCAAGATGAAGGCGCTGACCTTCTCTGAGAAGGAGGTCTTCGAGAACGAGATCCCGGCCGAATTCGCCGCCGCTGCCGACCTGGCGCACAAGAACATCATCGAGAAGCTCGCCGACGTGGATGACGACATCGCCGACGCTTATTTGGAGGAGCGCGAGGTCAGCGAAGAGCAACTGCGCGACGCCCTCCGCAAGGCCACCCTCAAGCTGATGATCACCCCCGTCTTGTGCGGCGCCGCCTACAAAAACAAGGGCATCCAGCCGCTTCTAGATGCGGTCATCGACTACCTGCCCTCTCCCACCGACATCGGCGCGGTGGTGGCCCACGACCTGGCAGACCCCGAGAAGACGATCACCCGCAACCCTTCCAGCCACGAGCACTTCTCGGCGTTGGCTTTCAAGCTCATCAACGACCCCTACGTAGGACAGCAGACCTTCATCCGCATCTTCAGCGGACAGCTGACCAACGGCATGTCGCTCTATAACGCCAACAAAGACAAAAACGAGCGTGTGGGGCGTATCTTCCGCATCAAGGCCAAGGAGCGTGAGGAGATCACCGAGGCAGGCGCCGGCGAGATCATCGCTCTGGTGGGCATGAAATACACCCGCACTGGCGACACGCTCTGCGATGAGAAACAGCCTGTGGTGCTGGAGTCCATCTCCGTGCCTCCCGCCGTCATCGAGATGAAGGTGACACCCACCGATCTGAAGAACCGCAACAAGCTGGGCGAGGCTCTTGCCAAGCTGTGCAACGAGGATCCCTCCTTCCATGCGCATTACGATGAGGAAACCGAGGAGACCATTATCTCGGGCATGGGCGAGCTCCATCTGGAGATCATCATCGACCGGCTCAAGGACGAATTCAAGGTGCCCATTGAGGTCGGCGCACCCAGCGTCTCCTTCCGCGAGACCATCACCCAGCCTTTCGAGTGCAACTACAAGCATGTGAAGCAGACCGGCGGTCATGGCCAGTTCGCGCATACCGTCATCCGCTTCGAGCCAAACCCGGGCAAAGGCTTCGAGTTTGTCGATATCACCAAGGGAGGCGTCGTGCCGCGCGAGTACATCCCTTCCATTGAGAAGGGTCTGCGGAGCGCCATGGAGAAGAGTCCTTTGGCCGGCTATCCCGTGGTCGATGTGCGTTGCGTGCTCGTGGATGGCACCTTCCACCCTGTCGATTCCAGCGACATGGCCTTCCAACTCTGTGCACAACAATGCTTTAAGACCGCCTACAACAAGATGGCTCCCGTCCTTTTGGAGCCCGTCATGAAGGTAGAAGTGAACACTCCGGACGAGTACATTGGCAATATCACCCGCGACATCAACAAGCGCCGAGGCCGCATCGAGAACATGCGCCGTTTCCGCAAGGGCTCCCAGAAACTTGACGGCTTCATCCCGCTGATGGAGATGTTTGGCTACGCCACGGCTTTGCGCAACGTCACCAGCGGTCGCGCCAACTACTCCATGGAGTTCTTCCAGTACATGCGCATGCCCGCCGCCAAACAAGAGGAGATCGTGGCGGAGAGAAGAAAGAGCTAACCGTAAAAAATGTACTTTTGCACTCTAAAAAATCGATCATGATCAAGGAGCATCTCGGACCACTCAGCAAAGACAACCCCGTCCTCGTACAGACACTCGGCGTCTGTTCTGCCCTCGCTGTCACCGCACAGCTGAAGCCCGCCGTGGTCATGGCGCTCTCCGTGACGGTGGTGTGCGCCTGCTCCAACTTCATCATCTCTTTGTTGCGAAACACCATCCCGCCGCGCATCCGCATCATCGTCCAGTTGCTTATCGTTTCCTTCTTCGTCATCCTGGTGGATCAAGTCCTGCAGGCTGTCGTGTACGATATAAGCAAGCTGCTGTCTGTGTTCGTGGGATTGATCATCACCAACTGCATCATCATGGGCCGGCTGGAGGCATTCGCGCTGTCGCACAAGCCGTTACCCTCTCTTGTTGACGGTGTGATGAACGGTGTCGGATATGGCCTTGTCCTCGTGGTGGTGGCTTTCTTCCGCGAACTGCTCGGCTCCGGCACGCTCTGGAACCACCCTGTTGTCCCTGAGAGCTGGTACGCCCATGGCTATCTCAACAACGGGCTCATGATCCTGCCGCCCATGGCGCTGATTTTGGTGGGAACGATGATATGGGTGAAGAACTGGAAGACTGAAAGGAGATGAGAGATGAGAGATGAGAGATAATAGATAATAGATGATAGATAATAGTTAGGATGTCGGAATTTTTCAACATATTCGTCCGTTCGGTGTTCATCGACAACATGATCTTCGCCTATTTCTTGGGGATGTGCTCCTATTTGGCTGTCTCCAAGAACGTGAAGACCGCCTTCGGGTTAGGACTGGCGGTGTGCTTTGTGCTGACGGTCACCGTTCCTGTCAACTATCTGATAGACAAATATCTATTACAGAAAGGGGCTTTGGTCTGGCTGAGCAGTCGTTTTGCTGACACGGACCTTTCATTCCTCTCTCTGATCATCTTCATCGCAGTGATTGCGGGCATCGTACAGCTGTTGGAGATGGTCTTTGAGCGCTATCTACCCGCCCTCAACATGGCGTTGGGCATCTTTTTGCCGTTGATAGCAGTGAACTGTGCCATCCTTGGCGGCTCGCTTTTCATGCAGGAGCGCAACTTCCCTACCGTGGCGCACAGTCTTTCGTACGCCATTGGCTCGGGCCTCGGTTGGCTGTTGGCCATCACCGCCTTCGCCGCCATCCGGGAGCGACTCAAATATGCGAAAATCCCGCCTGCGCTCCAGGGCAACGGCATCGCCTATATCATCACCGGATTGTTGGGAATAGGGTTTATGTGCTTTTTAGGAATGTGATTTTCATATTAGCTAACATGCAGATACTGACACTCATAGCAGCGATTGTAATCTTTCTGGTAATCATCTGGTTACTGGTTGCGCTGTTATTGTTTGCCCGCAAGAAGATGATCCCCGAGGGCAAGGTGAAGATCGGCATTAACGGCAAGCGCGAGATCGAGCATGAGCGCGGGTGCACGCTGCTGCAGGCGTTGGCCGACGAGAAGGTCTTTGTGCCGTCGGCGTGCGGCGGGGGCGGCTCGTGCGGCACTTGTCGCGGCAAGGTGCTCTCCGGCGGCGGACAGATCCTGCCCACGGAGCTCTCGCACATCACCCGCAAGGAGGCTGACGACCATTACCGGCTCTTCTGCCAGGTGAAGGTGCGCGAGGATATGGAGATCGAGATCCCCGAGAGCTTCTTCGGCATCAAGAAGTGGCCTTGCACAGTCGTCTCCAACCGCAACGTGGCGACGTTCATCAAAGAGCTGGTACTGCAGCTGCCTGAGGGCGAGACCATGGACTTCCGCTCCGGCGGCTACATCCAGATCGACATCCCGGCCTGTACGGTGCAGTTTGCCGACATGGATGTTGAAGAGCCCTATCGCGGCGACTGGCAGAAGATGGGACTTTTTGATCTGAAGATGAAGAACCCGGCGGCAACCGTCCGTGCCTACTCCATGGCCAATTATCCCGCAGAGAACGGCATCGTCATGCTCAACGTGCGCATCGCCACCCCACCCTTCAACCGCAAGAAAGGACGGATGGAGAAGGTCAACCCCGGCGTGGCATCTTCCTTCATCTATAGCTTAAAACCTTGCGATACGGTCTATGTGTCAGGCCCTTACGGAGAGTTCATCGTGGAAGACACCGACCGTGAGATGATGTTCATCGGCGGTGGCGCGGGCATGGCCCCCATGCGTTCGCACATCTTCGACCAGTTCAAAGTCAAAAACACATCACGCAAGACCACCTTCTGGTATGGTGGCCGTTCCCTCAAGGAGCTCTTCTACGCTGATGAGTTCGAGCAATTGGCCGCCGAGCATGACAACTTCTCGTTCCATATCGCCCTCTCTGACGCGCTGCCCGAAGACCACTGGACGGGCCCGACAGGCTTCATCCACGAGGTCATCTACAAGCAATATCTGAAAGACCATCCCACCCCCGAAGACATCGAATACTACATCTGCGGTCCACCCATGATGTTGCAGGCGGTGTTGAAGATGCTCGACAGTCTGGGCGTAAGTCCCGAAATGATACACTACGACGATTTCGGAGGAAAATAACAAGTTGTCAGTTATCAGTTAGAAGTTAGCAGTTAGTAGTTTGGAGTTACACATCATCGTCTAATCGTATAATCGTCTAATCGGCAACCCGCAACTGACCACCGTATTTGACGAATGTTATCGCATTATCACAAATCCATGTACTTATTTTTCAAGCAGGGTTTACATATTATAAAAATGTGTACATTTGCAGCCGTTAAACACTAAAAACTACATGATATGAAAGCATCTGAAATTTTGGCATTCGTGGCCGGAGCAGCCGCAGCCACCGGAATCACCCTTCTTTGCACCACAGACAAAGGCAAGGAGCTCTGCAAGAAAGTATCCAGCAAACTGACCAAAGAAGAGATTGACAAGCTGATTGAGAAACTGAAAAACCGTCGTGAAGATGCCCCCAGCGAGGAGGAGGCCTACGCAGATCCCGATCTGGACGAGATATTGGAAGACGAGAAACTCAATTAATGAGTGCCCTATAACCTCTTGAAGGTGCGGCAGAAGCCTGTCTGCACATTTCGTTTTATTTATAAAGATACACTTTATATAAACTCATTATGGATTTAATACACAGGTTGTTTCGAAAATCTCCGCGCAACGAAAAGACGGCGCAGGATGTGAAAACATACCTTACAGAATATTACGATCTTTTCAAGTTGGAGCTGTTGGAGAAGTCGTCACAGATTCTCTCCGTCATCTTCTCCATGCTTGTCGTCATCGTTTGTGCGGTGGTGGTGATCGTGTATCTCTCCTCCGCCCTCATCAAATGTCTTACTGTTGCCTTGAATGCCGGATGGGCGTACGCTATCGTATGCGGCATCCTCATCGTGGCCATTCTAGTGACGTGGTGCTTCAAAGACAAGCTTTTCGTCAAGCCGCTTATCCGGAAGTTCAGCAGGATCTTGTATCCCACACATGACCCGGAGGTGGAGGAAATCTTGAATGATGAGGAGCCTTCCACCATCGGTGCGCCACAAGGTCCGGAAACAACTATGGAAGGAGGTTCTCATGAGTAAGCGCAAGAGTACCGCCCCTTACAACAACCTGAAAGAGATCGAGTACCGCAAGCAGCAGTTGCGGGATCGGATCCGCCGTCAGGAGCGCATCTTGATGAAAGACATCGACCAATACGATGATGACATCGAGACCTTCAAGCGGTTATGGTCCAAGGTGAAAGGCGTGCGCCATTTAGGTCAGAACCTCAACGTTTCCAACATTGCCCAGGCAGTACGCACGGTACGTTCCTTGCCGGTTGGTGGCAAGAAAGCTGCCACGGGCGTGGGCGGCAAAGCATCACGCTGGCTGTCGGCCTTCACACTCGGCTCAGAGGTGGCCAAGTGGATCATCCAGCGGCGAAGAAGCCGAAAGAAATAGCTGCGCTGTTTCGGGTGCAAATCCTAACGCAAAAATGTTTACTTTTGCACGCTTGATTCACAAACAATCAATTATTCACAACAACAAAATCTGTTTTTATAGAACAAAGACAATCATTCATAAATAATCACAAAACAATGACAGAAAAAATCTCATCTAAGGTAAAACCCGGAGTGGTTTACGGAAAAGACTTACAGGAAATCTTCAGAATTGCGAAAGCCAACAAATTTGCGCTTCCGGCAGTCAACGTGGTGGGCTCAGACTCCATGAATGCCGTGATGGAAGCTGCCGCAGCAGTTAACTCACCCGTCATGATCCAGTTCTCCAACGGTGGTGGCGTTTTCGTGGGCGGCAAATCGTTGAGCAATGACGGACAGGCAGCGGCCATCCGCGGCACCATTGCCGGCGCCAAGCATGTACACACGATGGCTGAGGCATACGGCATCCCCGTGGTGCTGCATACTGACCATGCTGCCAAGAAGCTGCTCCCCTGGATTGACGGTCTCTTGGACGCTGGCGAGAAGTATTACGCCAAACACGGCAAACCGCTCTTCAGCTCTCACATGCTGGACCTCTCCGAAGAGCCTCTGAAAGAGAATATTGAGATTTGCAAAAAGTATCTGACCCGCATGGCTAAGATCGAGATGACCCTCGAGATCGAGCTCGGCATCACGGGTGGAGAAGAGGATGGCGTGGACAACACCGGCATCGACAGCTCCCGTCTCTACACCCAGCCCGAAGATGTGGCCTTCGCTTACGAAGAGCTGAGCAAGATCAGCCCGAACTTCACCATCGCCGCTTCCTTCGGTAACGTGCACGGCGTCTATAAACCCGGCAACGTGAAGTTGGAGCCCATCATCCTGCACAACTCTCAGGTGTACATCCAAAACAAATTCAACACCGGCGAGAACCCCGTCAACTTCGTATTCCATGGCGGTTCCGGCTCCGAGCCTGCCAAGATCAAGGAAGCCATCGACTATGGTGTGGTCAAGATGAACATCGACACCGACACCCAGTGGGCTTTCTGGGAGGGCGTCATGAACTACTACAAGAAGAACGAGGCTTATCTGCAATCTCAGATCGGCAACCCCGAAGGCGAAGACAAGCCCAACAAGAAGTACTACGACCCGCGCGTCTTCCTGCGCGAGGGTGAGAAGTCTGTGGTGGAGCGTCTCAAGATCGCCTTCAGCGACCTGAACTGCATCGACAGATACTAACATTTCCCTTTCCGTCATCGCGCAGGTTTCGTAAGAAATGCTGCGCGATGACATATTTTATAGCATGAGAAAGTCACTGGCATATTTCCTCGTCTGCTTCTGCACACTGTGCTTGATGCCCGACATCCAAGCTCAGGAGGATATCTCCACCCCCAAGGACAGCGTGGATGCCTCCCCTCTTTCACCCGACTTCATGCCAGTATATCTCTCGGCTCTGCCATCAGAGCAGTATGAGATGCTCCAATACAAGCCTCTCGACACCAACATGTTCTATACGCCACAGACAAATCCCTTGTCTGATCCCTTGAATCTATACCAAAGTCTGGGAATCTTCGCACAGGCGCACAAGAACATGATTTTTGAATATGATCGGCAGACAGGTTTTTCCATGATCACCCTGCCTTTCCCGCTCTATTTCCGGAAGCAGCAGGACCTGTCGTATTTCGACGTAAGTTCCTCCTACACCAAGCTCAACTACACCTACGGGCTTGCAACAGAGAACAGCTTCCAAGCTCTGCACACCCAGAAGGTGCGGCAGTTCAGGTTCACCTTTGACCTCAACGGATACAGCAACCAGGGTTACTACATCCATCAGGGCGCGAACATGTTCACCATGAATGTGTTTGCCCACTATCAGACTCCCAAAAACAAATACGGGGTCTTCGTTTCCTACTTGTTAAACCACGGAAAATATGCTGAAAACGGCGGCTTGACAGACCATCACGAGTTCGCGGACCGGCAGCCTCTCTCCGCAAAGGTTTTTGAATACAGCAATTACAGTGTGCTCTTCAGCAATGCCTCCACGCTGATCAACACGCACGATGTGTTCCTGATGCAATATTTCAACATGGAAGGCAAGAAACAGGGTTTCTATTTTGGAACCCTCACTCACACGCTGCAATTCAAACAAGTCAGCAGTCTTTTCTACGACCATAACCTGAACAACGACTTTTATCAAAACCAGTTCTATATCAACACCGACACAACCCGCGACACGATCCAATACTACAGCATATCCAATGCTTTGCAGTGGTCCAACTACCGTCCCTTCGACACGGTGAGCAGTCAACACTACTTCTTCCGCATCGCAGGAGGTGTCCGCCACGAATATGTCGGAGCCTTCATGCCCTATTATCGCGGCAACACCATGACGCTCTTCGCCAGAACCAACATACGTCTTTTCAGCGTCTGGGACATCTTTGGAGGCATCTCCTACTCTTTCTTCGGGTACAACAAGAACGACGCCCGCGCCTCCGTCAAAGCGACCTTCGCCATCAGTCGGAAAAACAGCCATTACATCGGCTTCACGGCCGACTTTTACCGCGTTTCTCCCGACTATTTCTACAGCTATTATATCGGCAACAACAGCCTTTGGTACAACGAATGGCCCAAGCAGAACAGTCTGAAGCTCAGCGCTTATTGGACACGCAAAGAATATAAGCTGAGTTTCAACTACTACATGTTGCACCATTACATCTTCATGAACAGCCATTATGTGCCGGAGATGTCCAACT
Source organism: Bacteroidales bacterium (assembly GCA_017615595.1). Lineage (GTDB taxonomy): Bacteria > Bacteroidota > Bacteroidia > Bacteroidales > WCHB1-69 > F23-D06. Next base: position 21,480 of record JAFZZT010000012.1, on the reverse strand, counting down.
CCGGCATCAATGTGATACAGCTGCAAGCCCAAGCGCCCGTCAGGATCCATAATTTCGCGATGGATGTCAACGTGGCCTTGCAGCACTCGACCAAATCCTATATTGCCGTTCCTTTGTTTGCCGGCAAACTCTCGGCGGCCTATTGTTTCCGCATCTTCAAGAAGAGGCTGAAGATACAGCTTGGTGGCGACTTGATGTTCAACACCTCCTACTATGCCGATATTTACAACCCGTTGCTGCATCAGTTCTGCCATCAAGAAGAGGTCAAAGTGGGCAACTATCTCTATCTGGACCTTCACCTTTCTTTCCGCGTCAAGCGCATCTCCTTCTTTGTGCGAGGCGGCAATCTGTTGGCCGGACTGATGGGCTACCATTATATCACCACCCCGTACTATCCGACACAGGCACAGAATCTGAGGATAGGCATCAACTGGAGATTTTACGATTAACGGATTATCAATAAAACACTTATAAAATGGAATACAGAATAGAAAAAGACACGTTGGGCGAAATGCGTGTGGAGAGTGACAAGCTGTGGGGAGCGCAGACGCAACGAGCTATGGAGAATTTTGTGATCGGCAAGAAAAAGATGCCCATCGAGATCATCTACGGCATTGTGACCGCCAAGAAGGCCGCCGCCATGGCCAATTGTGACGCTGGCGTGCTTTCTCCGGAGAAATGCGACTTGATCGTCCGCACCTGTGATGAGATCTTGGCAGGGCAATGGGACGACCAGTTCCCCTTGCGCATCTGGCAGACAGGCTCCGGCACACAGACCAACATGAACGTCAACGAGGTGATTGCCCACCGCGGCCACCAGCTGCACGGCGGCCGTCTGGACGACAAGGAGTTGTTCCTCTCCCCTAACGATGACGTCAACAAGTCGCAGTCCACCAACGACATCTTCCCCACGGGCATGCGCATCGCGGCCACGAAGGTTATCTTGGAGAAGACCGTGCCCGCCATCGAGCGGATGATGGAGACCTATCGGGAGAAGATTGCCGAATATGCGGAGATCAAGAAGATCGGGCGCACGCACCTGATGGATGCCACGCCCTTGACCTTGGGTCAGGAGTTGTCAGGGCACCTCTCGCAGTTAGAACACGGTCTGGAGACCATCCAATCGGCCATGAAGCACCTGATGGAGCTGCCCATCGGCGGCACGGCCGTAGGTGACGGCCTCAACACGCCCGAGGGCTACGACAAGAACGCCTTGCAATATATCAACCAGTTCACGGGGCTTCCCTTCACGAACACGCCCAACAAGTTCGAGGCGATGGCCACCCACGACTCCATGGCTGAGATGTCGGGAGCTCTGAAGCGACTGGCGGTCTCGCTCATGAAGATTGCCAACGACTTCCGGCTGCTCAACTCGGGACCGCGCTGCGGGTTCGGCGAAATCGTCCTGCCGGCCAACGAGCCTGGCTCCTCCATCATGCCGGGCAAGGTCAACCCGACCCAGTGCGAGGCATTGTCACAGGTGTGCTGCCAGGTGATCGGCAACGATGTGGCCATCACCACCGGCGCCATGCAGGGACATCTGCAACTCAACGTCTTCATGCCGCTCATAGGACGCAACCTGCTCCAGTCGTCCCGTCTGTTGGCCGATGTCATCAACTCCTTCAACGACCATTGTCTCAAAGGCATCACGCCCAATATCGAGCGCATCCGCATGCACCTCAACAACTCCTTGATGCTGGTCACCAAGCTGAGTCCGCACATCGGATACTACAACGCTGCCAAGATAGCCCAGCAGGCGCACCGAGACGGCACAACGCTGCGCGAGGCCGCCCTGCAACTGGGTTTGGTGTCCGAGAAGGATTTTGACGAGTGGATTAAAATCTAAAATTGGGTTAAAAGGTTAAATCAATATTTTTCAGCAACAATCAGCCAACAGCTAATGGCTAAATCTAAATCATCACACCATGTACATCATCCTCATTGCCTCTTTGCTGCCGGTGGTCATCTTGATGGCCTACATCTATTCAAAGGACAAATACAAAAAAGAGCCGCTATCCATGATTTTGAAGGCACTCCTTGGCGGCGTGCTGGCCGCGCTTCTGGACGTGCTGATTCTGACGATCTCCGGTCTGGGGAGCCTGAAGTTCTACGACCCTCTGGTCAATTCTGCCTATATGGCGTTCGGGCTGGCCGGCTTTCCTGAGGAGTTGTGCAAATTCATCTTCCTCTTCCTCTTCATCTGGCGGAGCCAATATTTTGACGAATACTATGATGGTGTGGAATACGGAGCCTTTACTGGCTTAGGTTTCGCCGCCCTCGAGAACATCAACTATGTGGCACAATACGGCTTGCAGGTGGCCGTTTCACGCGCGTTGTTCGCCGTGCCTGCCCACTGCTTCTTCGGCATCATCATGGGCTACTTCTTCGCCTATGCCAAATTCAGACCGTGGCACAGAACCAGATACCTTTTCCTGTCGCTCATCATACCTGTCATCATGCATGGCATCTATGATTTCCTGCTGATGTACAACAACGCCTTGGGGAATGTCACCTTGGCATACATTCTCTATGGAGTTTGGTTTGTCTTTTTCTTCCTGCTATTCCGTTTTGCCAAGAAGAAGTTGACCAAGATGATTGGGAAATAGCTATTTCTTGATTTTCTCTTGCAATGCCTGCGCCGTGTAAGAGCGTTTTCTCTCTATCAACTTCTCCGGCGTGCCTTCGAAGACCACCTGACCACCCTTCTCGCCTCCTTCAGGACCCAGGTCGATGATCCAGTCCGCACATTTGATCAATTCTGTATTATGCTCAATGACCCAGATGGAGTTGTTGCGCTCGATGATGCGGTTAAAGGCGGCATACAGCTTATGGATATCGTGGAAATGAAGTCCGGTGGTCGGTTCGTCAAAGATGAAGAGTTTGTTCTGGTCTTTGTCTTCTTGGGACAGATAATAGGCCAGTTTCACGCGCTGGGCCTCACCGCCTGAGAGAGTGGACGAAGACTGGCCAAGGACCAGATAGTCGAGTCCCACATCTTCGAGCGGGATGAGTCGGCGGAGGATATTCTTCACCAGGTCTGTCATGGGCAGCTCCCGGAAGAAGGCGATGGCCTCACTGACCGTCATCTGGAGAATGTCGAAGATTGTTTTGTCGTTAACCTTGACATCGAGGGCCTCATCGCGGAAGCGTTTGCCTTCGCAAGAGGGGCACACCAGCTCCACATCCGCCATGAACTGCATGTTGATGCGGATGACGCCCTCCCCTTCGCACTCCTCGCAGCGGCCGCCAGCCACGTTGAAGGAGAAAAAGGCGGAGCGGTAGTTGCGCTGTTTGGAGAGCGGCTGCGAGGCGAAGAGCTCCCGGATATAGTCGTACGCCTTGACGTAAGTCACTGGATTGGAGCGTGTGGAACGCCCGATAGGATCCTGATCCACGAAGACGATTTCGCGGATTCTGTTCATGTCTGCCTCGATCTTGGAGTATCGTCCGGGCTTCACATTGCCTTGGTCGAGCATCTTCTGCAGGCCGGGATAGACCACATTGGAGATCAGGCTGCTCTTGCCGGAGCCGCTCACGCCCGTGATGACGACCAGACACTCCAAAGGCAGTTTCACATCGATATTCTTGAGGTTATGCTCACGCGCCCCGAACACTTCCACGTAGTTACGCCACTTGCGGCGGCTCTTGGGCATCGGGATAGATAGGCAATCCTTCGGGTCATAACCGCCCATGATGCCGCGCATATAGGAAGCTGTGAGGTTGTCTTTGGTCGCCAACAGCTTGTCGATGGTGCCATGGAAGACCACCTCGCCGCCATTTTGGCCAGCCAGCGGACCGATATCGATGATATAGTCGGCAGCGCGGATGATGGAGTCGTCATGCTCCACGATGACCACGGTGTTGCCGATATCGCGCAGGTGTTTCAGCACGTTGATAAGGTTCTGGGTGTCGCGCGGGTGCAACCCGATGCTGGGCTCGTCCAGCACATAGAGGGAGCCCACCAGGCTGCTGCCCAGAGAGGTCGCAAGGTTGATACGCTGCGCCTCACCGCCCGACAGCGAACCGCACGGACGCTCCAACGTCAGATAGCCCAGTCCCACCTCATTCAAGACTCCAAGGCGGTTGGTCAGTTCTCGTACCAGCAGCTCGGCGACTTTCTTCTCCGAACTGTTGGCGTAATGGAACTTCTGGAAATAGACATAGAGGTCGGAGAGCTGCATGGTGACCAGGTCAACGATGTTCTTGCCGTTGACTTTGACGTATGATGCATCCGGACGCAGACGATGGCCCCGGCAGTCGGGACACACCTCCCGACCACGATAACGGGCTCTCAGCACTCTATACTGGATCTTATAGGAGTTGGCATCCACAAACTGGAAGAACTGTTCTATGCCCTCCACCTGATGGGCGGGGTCGCCATGCCACAACAGCTCATACTCATCTTCATTCAGATCTTCGATGGGACAATGAAGCCGGAAGCCTCTCTTGGCGGCATTCCGCATAAAGTAGGTCTTCCACTCCTTCAGGACATCCCCATGCCAGCAGGCCACGCCATCTTCGGCCACGGAGAGCGAGCGGTCGGGGAACACCAGGTCGGCATCCACGCCCTCGATACTGCCAGAGCCCGAGCAGGTCTTGCAGGCACCGTAGGGATTGTTGAAGCTGAAGAGGTTGACGGAGGGCTCCTCAAAGGTCATGCCATCCGCCTCAAAGCGGTTGTTGAAGGATTTCTGGGTGATATTGTCGCCCTCCACCTGGATGACACAGGCGCCCTTGCCCTCGTTGAAGGCAGTCTGCAGAGAATCTTGCAGACGGGACTCGTTGGCCGCCAGGTTCTCGGATTTGAAACGATCGATCAGCAAGAACATCACATCCACCCGGGAGGCCTTCTTGCCGTTGAGGAACTCGTCAATCTCGAAGAGCTTCTTGTCATAGACCACACGGCTGAAGCCTTGCAGCTTCAACATGCCGAGTTGCTCGATGAGCGTTCTGCCTTCGGGGATGTAAACGGGTGAGAGCACATAGACGCGTTTGCCGGCCGGGACAGACATCACGTATGCGGCGACATCCTCCACGAAATCGCGCCGCACCTCTCTGCCGCTCACTGGCGAATAGGTACGACCGATCCGGGCGAAAAGGAGCTTGAGATACTCGTAAATCTCCGTCACCGTCCCGACCGTGGAGCGCGGGTTGTGCGACATGCTGTATTGTTGGATGGCGATAGCCGGCGGGATGCCCTTGACGGACTTGACTTCCGGCTTGTGCATCTTGCCCATGAACTGACGGGCATACGAGCTGAGGCTCTCCACATAGCGCCGCTGACCTTCCGCATACAGCGTGTCAAAGGCCAAGGAGGACTTGCCAGAGCCGGAGAGACCTGTCACAACCACCAGTTTGTTGCGGGGGATATCCACATCAATATTCTTCAGGTTGTTCACCTTCACGCCCCGCAACTCTATCATCTTATCGTTTGCCATCGTCAATATTTTTCAAAAAAACAATAACTCTATCAGATTTTAGAAGAATACAATATCTTTGACAACCGGAAAGGCATAGTCTGCATTGATCCGTTTGAGAATGTTTGTCTTCTGTCCCATGAATTCAAAACGCAGGGCGGCGTTGGTCACCCTGACACGCATCACCCCATTGACAATCGATTCACAAGTTGAATATTTTGCACAGACCTCTCCGACATACTGCGGCCAATTTTCGATCACGACCCGCTCGGCATACAGTTGCTGTTTGCCGTTCTTTCGCACATAATTTTGCAGTAATTCTTTGACAGAGTGTGTATTATCAGAATTCATCCCGTGTAATTTTCAAGACGGCAAATATACAAAAATGAAGCCAGCTTTTTGTGTATATTTGCGGCCTGAAAAATATTTACAATATGGATACTGTTGTTAGCGGCATCAGGCCGACCGGATTATTACATTTAGGCAACTATTTTGGAGCCTTACGAAACTTTATCAAGATGCAGGAAGAGGCGCGTTGTTACTTCTTCATTGCGGACTATCACTCCCTCACCACGCACCCCACCCCGACAGATTTGCAGACGAATGTGAAGAATGTGCTGATAGACTACATGGCTGCGGGACTGGATCCTGAGAAGGCCACCATCTATGTACAGAGCGATGTGCCGCAGGTGTGCGAGTTGAGCCTTCTGCTCTCCATGAACGTCTATGTCGGAGAATTGCAGCGTGTGGCTTCCTTCAAGGAGAAGGTGCGCCGCCAGCCCCAAAATGTCAACGCGGGACTGCTCAACTATCCCGTCCTCATGGCTGCCGACATCCTGCTGCACCGCGCCGACAAGGTGCCGGTGGGCAAAGACCAGGAGCAGCATCTGGAGATGACCCGCGACTTCGCGCAGCGTTTCAACCATATCTACAAGCATGAGTACTTCAAGTTGCCGGTGGCTTACAACTTCGGCAACGAGCTGGTCAAGATACCCGGACTGGACGGATCCACCAAGATGTCCAAATCCGACAATGAGGGTTCCTGCATCTACCTGGCTGACCCGCCGGAGGTTGTCCGCAAGAAAGTGATGAAGGCCGTCTCCGACAGCGGTCCCACAGAGCCTGGCCAACCCAAATCCCAGGCAGTGGAGAACCTCTTCGCCTTGATGAAAGCCGTCTCCACCCCCGACACCCTTCAGTATTTCGAAGACCAATATCAGAATTGCGCCATCCGTTATGGCGACATGAAGAAACAGCTGGCCGCCGATATGATCGCCTTCATCCAGCCCATCTACGAGCGCATCCAGGAGCTGCGTTCCAAAGACGACTACATCAGCAAAGTGGCCAAGATGGGTGCCGAGAGAGCACAGGAGAGTGCCGCCAAGACCATCAAGGAGGTGCGCGAGATTATTGGATTCAAACCATTGTAAACCATGTCATTACTGACAGAACACTCCCTTTGGCTCATACCGCTGGCCATCGCCTTGGGCGTTGGCTACGCGTTGTTTCTGTATTTTCGCAACCATAATATCGAATTTGAGAAAGGTCACCGCATCGCCATGGCCTGCCTGCGCGGCCTGGCTGTGACGCTGATTGCCCTGCTGTTGTTGTCTCCCATGCTCAAGCGTACTGTCAAGGAGACCGACAAGCCCGTCATCGTGGTGGCGGTGGACAACAGCGAGTCGCTGCGCGCGGCCCCCGACTCGAGCTTCTATCTCCAGGACTACGCCACGCGCGTGGGCGAGCTCATCGCCGACATCGGCTCGCAATATGAGGTCAAGACCTACCTGGTGGGAGACGAGAACCGCCTCACGCCCGACAACGAAGCACTGCAGATCCCGCTGACGGATAAGTCCACCAACCTCTCCTCCCTCTTCGAAGAGATGGAGATGCTGTACACCAACCGTAATGTCGGCGCCGTCATCATGCTCAGCGACGGCATCTACAACACCGGCGCCAACCCGTACTACCAAGCCGAGAAGGTGAAATATCCCATCTACACAGTCGGCTTGGGCAGTCCAGAGCTGAGCACCGACCTGCTCATCGCGGGCCTTGACTACAACAAACAAGCGCTGAAAGGCAACTTCTTCCCCGTGGAGATCAAAGTGGCCGCCAACAAACTGGCGGGCAAACGCGCCGAGCTGACGGTCTCCGAGAATGGACAGCAGATCCTCTCCAAGACCATCCAGATCAGTGGCAAACAGCACTTTGAGACCGTCAAACTCAGCATCGAGGCCAAGCATGCTGGCATGCATGGCTACTCCGTTGACCTCACCGAGCTGGATGGCGAAGTGACCCACAAGAACAACCACACCAAATTCTATGTGGAAGTCATCGAGCAGCGCGACAAGATAGCCATCGTCTATCAGTCGCCCCACCCGGACGTGGCCGCCATCAAAGAGGCGCTGGAGCTGACCGACAACTACGAAGTCACCACCGCCTCCATCGACAAGTTCCAGGACAACGCCTCCAACTACAGCCTCATCATCCTCCATCAGCTGCCCGCCGTGGGACAGTCGGCCGCCAACCTCCTGTCACAGATTCGCAAGAGCGGCACCGCCACCCTTTACATACTCGGTCCCAAGAGCGACCTGAACAGCTTCAACGGTCTTAACAGCGGCGTTACCATCACCCAGACCAAGGCCCTGACCAACCAGGCTGTACCCATCTACAACGAGAATTTCACCAGCTTCTCCTTCTCGGAGGAGACGCGGCAGCTCATGGGCCGCTATCCGCCTATCAAGACCATCTTCGGCACCTACAAGACCGCTGTCTCCGCCAACGTGTTCCTCTATCAGAAGGTCAGCGGCGTGGACACCAAATATCCGTTGATCGTCTTCAACGAGCACAACGGCGTACGCAGCGGCGTCATCACCGGATCCGGCATCTGGTCGTGGAAGCTATACAACTATATGTATAAAGAGAACCATGACGCTTTCAACGAAATCATCGACAAGGCGGTTCTCTATCTGGCCTCCCGCAACGACAAGAGTCAATTCCGCGTCCATCATGCGCAGATCTTCCGTGAGAACAGCGATGTGGAGTTCTCTGCTGAGCTTTACAACGACAGCTATGAAGCCATCAACGAACCGGATGTCAAGATGAGCATCAAGGGCCATGGCGACACCACCTACGAGGCGCAGTTCTCCAAGCAGAACAACGGCTACTACCTGAACGTAGGCGAGCTGCCCAACGGGACCTATCAGTGGACTGCCACCACCCAGGTGGGCAACAAGAAACTCTCCAAGAGCGGCCAGTTCACCGTGCAGGAGGTCATGCTGGAGACGGCTAACCTCATCGCCGACCACGACCTGTTGAAGAGCATCTCCACCGCCACCAATGGCAAGTTTTTCACCCGGGACGAGATGAAGAATGTGGCCAAGGAGATCAAAGCCAACGATAATATCAAGACCATCGCCACCTATAAGAAACGCTATAAGATGCTGCTCAGCTCGCCTTGGTACCTGGGCGCCATCCTGTTGCTGCTCGGCGTGGAGTGGTTCTTGAGGAAGTGGAACGGAGGATACTAAGGAGTTGGCAGTTATCAGTTATCAGTTATCAGTTATCAGTTGTCAGTTAGAAGTTAGAAGTTGGGAGTTAAGAATTAAGAGTTGAAAGTTGAAAGTTGAAAGTTAAAAGTTAAGAGTTTGAGTTTACAGTTTATCATGTTGAAGAGATTCTTTGTCATAATAACCATATTGGGGATGGCGTGGATGGGTTCGGCGCAGCAGATTGCCCTGTTGAAGTACAATGGCGGTGGCGACTGGTATTCCAACCCGACCTCATTGCCCAACCTGATTGCCTTCTGCAACCAGAATTTGGGAATGTCTCTGGACAGCAAGCCTGCCACTGTTGAGGTCGGCAGCAGCGACATCTTCCAATATCCTTTTGTACACATGACGGGGCACGGCAACGTGGTCTTCAGCGAGAGTGAGGTCGCCAACCTGCGTATGTACCTGATGGCGGGCGGCTTCCTGCACGCCGATGACAACTACGGCATGTCGCCCTACATCCGCCGCGAGATGAAGAAGGTGTTCCCGGAATTAGAACTCGTGGAGTTGCCCTTCAATCACCCCATCTTCCATCAGAAATACAACTTCCCCAACGGACTGCCCAAGATCCATGAGCACGACAACAAGCCACCGCAAGCCTTCGCCCTCTTCTATGAGGGGCGCATGGTCTTCCTCTTCACCTACGAGTGCGACTTGGGCGATGGATGGGAGGATTTCGTGGTACACAAAGACTCCGAAGCCACCCGCACCAAAGCTTTGCAAATGGGCGCGAATATTATACAGTATGTCTTTAGCTATTAGCCATTAGCTGTTAGCTATTGGTCTTTGGCTTTAAATAGAACCCCACCTTAGTTTTTTAGTTTTTTTAGTTTCATAATTTCTTAGTTCATGAAAAAAAGTCTTATCATCACCATACTGCTGTTCCTCTGTGCTGGGATGACCTTCGCGCAGAAGGACTCCATTACGGTCATCTCCTTCAACATCCGTTACAACAACCCCGGGGATGGCGACAATATCTGGGACAACCGCAAAGCCAGTTGCGTCAACATGGCCAAGATGGAACGTCCCGACTTCCTGTGTGTGCAGGAGGCCTATTTTGTGCAACTTGACTATCTGCGCCAAAAGCTGGAAGGTTACGACTACATCGGTGTGGGTCGTGATGACGGCAAGCAAGGCGGCGAGCACATGGCCATCCTCTACCGCAAAGACCGCTTCGAGCTTATCCAGCATGGTGATTTCTGGCTCAGCGAAACGCCGGATGTCTGCTCCCGAGGTTGGGATGCCGTTTGCCATCGCATCGTAACGTGGGGCTACTTCAAAGATCTCAGAACCGGCCAAAACATATATTGTTTCAACACGCACTTGGACCATGTGGGCGTAACCGCCCGCCGCGAGTCCGTGAAGCTCATCACCGCCCGCATCAAAGAGATCGCGACCGACAAAAAAGCGCCGATCTTCCTGACAGGCGATTTCAATTCCGACATCGAGAGTGAAATCTTCAAGCCTTTGAAGAAGATCATGAAGCAAGCCCGCGAGAATGCGCCCGTCACGGACCATTACGGCACTTTCAACGGCTGGGGCAACGCGCCCAACAACATCGTCATCGATCACATCTTCTACAACAATGCCACCCCGATCCTCTTCCAAACCCTCAACACTGACAAGTACGGCCGTTGGCTCATCTCCGACCACTATCCGATAAAATGCGTGTTTGTGAGATAATTCCCCTCTGTTTTTGTTAACATAATGATTATAAAAAAAAGCCAAGAGCAGAATTATCATCTGTAAAAAATAGTATATTTGCCGCCTACTAAAAATATACAACATGGTAATAGATGAATTAAGACAATCAGAAGCTTTGCTGGAAGGACATTTTCTCCTCTCTTCCGGACGTCATAGTGACCGTTACTGTCAATGTGCCAAATTGTTACAATACCCAGACCGTGCCGAGCGCGTCATCAAAGTCATCACCGAGCAGGTGAAAGACCTGAACATCGACATGGTGGTGGGCCCTGCCATGGGCGGCATTATTGTCGCTTACGAGCTCGGACGCCAGCTGGGCAAGCCTGCCATCTTTACCGAACGTGTGGACAATGTCATGACCTTGCGCCGCGGCTTTGAGGTGAAACCGGGCCAGCGTCTCCTCATCACCGAAGATGTGGTCACCACGGGCAAATCCTCTCTGGAGACTATCGAGGTGCTCAAATCCTTCGGCGCCGAAGTGATTGGCATTGCCTGTCTGGTGGACCGCAGCGCCAACGCCCTGCCCTACCCCGTCTATAGCGCCACCAAACTCAACATCCAGAGTTGGGAAGCTGACGAGTGTCCGCTCTGCAAAGAAGGCAAACCCTATGTAAAACCCGGCAGCCGCAAATTTTAAGAGCTCATTTCACACATCTTTTTTTATTTTTGCGACCGCTTTAACAAACGATAATGAAGAATCCGAAAGTAGCAAGCAGATACGCCAAAGCATTGTTTGACTTTGCCGCTGAAAACGACCATGTAGATGCCGTCAAAGATGATCTGCGACAGATTATCCAGGTTCTGAAAGAGAACCAGGAGCTACAGATTGTCCTGAACAGTCCTGTCATCGTTCCCTCGAAGAAATACGCCATCTTCTCAGAAGTGTTCTCCGGAAAGCTCAGCGAGACATCCTTCAACTTCTTGGGTGTCATCATCAAGAAGAAACGGGAGCCCGCCATCGCCACCATCTGCGAGGAATACATCAAATTGTACAACATCGCCCACAACATCAAGGTGGCCACGTTGACTACCGCCCAGCCGCTCAGCACCGAGCTGGCCGAGAAGATCAAAGGCATCCTGGAAGAGAAGACTCAGTCCACCGTGGAGATCAAACAGGTGGTGGACCCCGAAATCATCGGCGGCATCCTCATCAAATTCGACGACTACTTCATCGATGCCAGCGTCATCTCCAAGATCAACAAGCTGAGACAAGAATTTGCACACAATATCTATCAAGTTAATTATTAATGTATCACATATATGGCAGAAATTAAACCATCTGAAGTAACCTCCATACTTCGTCAACAATTACAGAATGTCAATCTGAAGACTGAAATGGAAGAGACCGGCACCGTCCTCCTCGTGGGTGACGGCATTGCCCGTGTCTATGGTCTGCAGAACGTTCGTTCCGGCGAATTGGTCACTTTTGAGACCATGTCGGGAGCCGACAACATCACGGGTATCGCGCTTAACCTGGAGGAAGACAATGTAGGTGTCGTGTTATTGGGAGACTCCAAGAGTCTGAACGAGGGCGACATCTGCAAGCGCACCGGCAGAATCGCCTCCATCAAGGTTGGTGAAGGTCTGTTAGGCCGTGTCATCAACACCTTGGGCGAGCCCATTGACGGCAAAGGCGCCATCGAAGGCGAGCTTTGCGAGATGCCCATCGAGCGCAAGGCGCCGGGCGTCATCTTCCGTCAGCCGGTGAAAGAGCCGTTGCAGACGGGTCTCAAGGCTGTGGATGCCATGATCCCCATCGGCCGTGGCCAGCGTGAGTTGATCATCGGCGACCGCCAGACGGGCAAGACCGCCATCGCCTTGGACACCATCATCAACCAGAAAGAGTTCTACGACCAGGGCAACCCGGTCTATTGTATCTATGTGGCTGTAGGCCAGAAAGGCTCCTCTGTGGCTTCCATCGTGAAGACCTTGACGGAGCGCGGCGCCATGCCGTACACCATCGTGGTCACGGCTACCGCCTCCGACCCTGCCGCCATGCAGTTCTATGCCCCGTTCGCCGGCGCCGCCATCGGCGAGTACTTCCGCGACACCGGCCGCAGCGCCCTCATCATCTACGACGACCTCTCCAAACAGGCAGTCGCCTACCGTGAGGTCTCCTTGCTACTCCGTCGTCCGCCCGGACGTGAGGCATACCCTGGCGACGTCTTCTACCTGCACTCCCGTCTGCTGGAGAGAGCTGCCAAGATCATCGAGTCTGACGAGATTGCCGCCAAGATGAACGACCTGCCCGCCAGCTTGAAGGGCAAGGTGAAGGGCGGCGGCTCCCTGACCGCTCTGCCCATCATCGAGACGCAGGCCGGCGACGTGTCCGCCTACATCCCCACCAACGTGATCTCCATCACCGATGGTCAGATCTTCTTGGAGACCTCCCTCTTCAACGCTGGCGTGCGCCCCGCCATCAACGTGGGTATCTCCGTGTCGCGTGTCGGTGGTAACGCCCAGATCAAGTCCATGAAGAAGGTGGCCGGCACCTTGAAACTCGACCAGGCCCAGTACCGCGAGATGGAGTCCTTCGCCAAGTTCGGCTCCGACGTGGACGCCGCCACGCAGTATGTGCTCGACAAGGGCGCCCGCAACGTGGAGATCCTGAAGCAACCGCAATACACACCGTACAAGGTGGAGGAACAGATCGCCATCATCTTCTGCGGCTCCAAAGGCCTGCTCCAGAACGTGCCTATCGCCGACATCCGCAAGTTCGAGATCACCTTCTTGAACTACATGCACGACCATCATGAGGACGTGTTGAGCGTTTTGCGTTCCGGCAAGATTGACGAGGATGTCATGAAGCAGTTGGAGAACGCTTGCGCCGAAGTGGTCAAATCTTTTGAAGTGAAATAGTCATGGGAAACCTCAAAGAAATACGAACCCGTATCAGCTCTATCGAGTCCACGCAGAAGATCACCAGCTCCATGAAGCTGGTCTCGGCCGCCAAGCTCAGACGCGCGCAGAGTTCCATCCAGTATCTGCGTCCATACTCTGAGAAGCTCAACGAGATTCTGGCGGACCTATCCACTGCCACCGCCACCATGGAGCAGATGCCGCTCTATGAACAGCGCGCTCCTGAGAAGGTCGTCATCGTGGCCATCACCTCCAACAAAGGGTTGTGCGGCGCCTTCAACTCCAACATTGTGAAGGCTGTCAACAACCTTGTGGAGAGTCAGTATGCAGCGCAACACCAGGCGGGCAACCTCCAGCTAATATGCTTGGGCAAGAAAGGTCGGGAGCAGCTCTCCCGCCTCTACCCTGTCATGCAGAGCAACGAGAAGCTGATCGACAACCCCGACTTCTCGGAGGTGTCAGCCATCTGCGATGAGCTCACGCAAAGCTTCCTGAAGGGCGAGATCGACAAGGTGGACATCGTCTATAACCAGTTCCTGAACGCTGCCACGCAGCGTGTGACCGTGGAGCCGTTCCTGCCCATCACCAACCTGGCAGCGGAAGAGACCGCCACCTCGGGCAACGACTACATCATCGAGCCGTCCCCGCAAGAGGTGTTGGAAGAGCTGATCCCGAAGATTATGCGCACGCAGCTGTACAAGACCATGTGCGACTCCATCGCCTCCGAGCACGGCGCCCGCATGATCTCCATGACCAAGGCCACCGACAACGCCACGGAGATCCTCCGCGACCTGAAGCTAAAGTACAACAACGCCCGCCAGTCCTCCATCACCAACGAGCTCATCGAGATCGTCAGCGGCGCGGAGGCGCTGAAAGGATAAGTTTACACATTATCATTTGCCACAAAAAAGACCATTCCCAAGGATGGTCTTTTTATTTTAATACTTTCACATATTTATTCTTTCGTTATCTCTTCCGCAATCAGCTCCGCTTGTTTCAAGACCGTTTCCGTGGCCAACTGCTGCATATCAGGAGGATAACCGTACTTGCGCAAAAGCCTTTTCACTGCCACTTTCATCTTCGCACGGACATTTTCTTTGATGGTCCAGTCGATAGAGGAGTTTTTGCGGATAGTTTCAGTCAACACGACCGCCAATTCGCGAAGCTTATCTTTGCCCATCAAATCAAGCGCACTTTCATTGTCGGCGACGGCGGAATAGAATGCATATTCGTATGTGGTAAGTCCCATGCTTTCGGCATCTTTGTCCTTCTCCACAATAGTTTTGCTCAACTTGATTAACTCGTCGATGACTTCTGCGGCTGTAATGATTTTGTTGTGATAACGAGTAATGGAACCGTCTAACATTTCCATCAAAGTGCGACCTTCCACCACATTGAACTTGGCTCTCGACTTGATTTCGCCTTCCAACAATTTTTTCAGCACCTCCAAAGCAATGTTCTTGTGCTCCATGTCTTTCAACTCCATCAGGAATTCTTCGGAAAGAATGGAAATATCAGGCTTTTTGATGCCTGCTGCATCGAATAAGTCGATGACTTTTTCTGAAACTAACGCCTTGTCAATCACCTGACGGATAGTGGTTTCAATTTCTTCGTCTGAATGCCCCAATCCCGTTTGGTCGAATTTGCAAAGACGGGCTTTCACGGCTTGGAAGAAAGCCACCTCCTCCTTCACATCCATGGCCGCATCCTGTGGAATGGCCAAGGCGAAAGCTTTGCCCAAGGCGGTTACTTCGTTGACAAAACGCTTCTTGCCATCATCTAAACCTAAGATGAAATCTTCGGCCTTCAAAATCCAGGAGAGTTTTCCGGAAGTGTCGGCAGTGAAATACTGATTGTAGTCGAAGCCAAAGAACATCTGCTCCACCACCTCCAACTTCTCTTGCATCAAGGTAACGGCCTGCTCTTGCTGCAAAGTGGGGTCGCCTTTGCCGCCCGAATCGGAATAGAACGACAATGCTTTTTTCAAATCCGCCGCTATGCCTAAATAATCAACCACCAGACCGCCAGGTTTGTCCTTATAGACACGGTTCACGCGGGCGATGGCCTGCATTAGGTTGTGGCCTTGCATGGGTTTATCAATATACAGCGTATGCAGACAAGGCACATCAAAACCAGTCAGCCACATGTCGCGCACAATGACTAGCTTCAGCTCGTCATCAGGGTCTTTCATGCGGTCTGCCAACGCCCTGCGCTGTTCCTTGGTGGTGTGATGCTTGGCGATGTTCGCTCCGTCAGATGCGGATGAAGTCATCACCACTTTGACGGCTCCTTTCGACAAATCGTCGGAATGCCATTCGGGACGGAGTTTGATGATTTCGTCATACAGTTCGGCGGCGATACGGCGACTCATTGCCACGATCATCGCTTTGCCCTCAAACACCTTTTGGCGTTCCTCGAAATGGGTCACAATATCTTTGGCGATGTTCTTTATGCGATTCGGACTGCCAATCAATGCCTCCAACTGCGTCCATTTCGCCTTGGCCTTCTGAACATCGTTCATATTCTCGGTCTCCAGCTCTTTGTCGAGGTCTGCTACCAATTGCCGTCCTTCATCGCTCAACGCCACTTTGGCAAGACGGCTCTCATAGTAAATGCGCACTGTTGCGCCGTCTTCCACCGCCTGAGCAATGTCGTAAACGTCAATGTAATTGCCGAAAACGGCGGGCGTGTTCTTGTCATCTTTCTCAATGGGTGTACCTGTGAAGCCCAGATAAGTGGCGTTAGGCAGTGCATCGCGCAGATATTTGGCGAAACCGTATTTGATTTCCGAACCAATTACTTCATCTGCCTCGTTCTTCACCTCCACTGTTTTGGCCTTGAACCCATATTGGGTGCGGTGTGCCTCGTCAGCAATCACAATCACGTTGCTACGATCCGTGAGTTGAGTATATACATTGCCCGACTCGGGCTGGAATTTCTGTATTGTGGTAAAAATCACGCCGCCTGACCGCACCTGCAACAAGCGTTTCAAATGCTCGCGACTCATGGCCTGAACCGGCGTTTGTCGTAACAGCTGTCTGGAGCCTGTAAAGGTGTCGAAAAGTTGGTCGTCGAGGTCGTTGCGGTCTGTAATGACCACGATGGTCGGGTTGTTGAGTTGCTGCACAATTTTCCCGACATAGAACACCATCGTCAATGACTTGCCGCTGCCCTGTGTATGCCACACCACACCAGCGCGATGATCTCCAACCTCTTGTCGTTTCACCGTTGCCAGTCCGTAATGGGCGGGGGATTCCGCCACCATAGCTGTTTGATTGACACCCGTTGCGCGGATGGTCGATTCTACAGCTTTGTTTACGGCGTAATATTGGTGGTAAGCGGCTATTTTCTTCACCGTTTTGATGGTTGTGAACCCCGTTTTCAAGTCTTCCTGTTTCTGCTTCTCGAACACCGTGAACGAACATACAAGGTCGAGCAGAGTGTCCTTGTGCAACATGCCGTTGACGAGCACTTCCAATTCGCTAACTAAATGTGAAGCAACACTTTCCCCGTCATCGCTTTTCCATGCGGTATAGCGACTGAAGCCCGCCGAAAGCGAGCCTGCCCGGGCTTCCAAACCATCGGAGATGACTACCAAGGCGTTGTAAGTAAACAGCGATGGGATTTGTTGCTTATAGGTTTCAATCTGTCTGTAAGCACTTTGCAATGTGGCGTTTTCATCGGCAGCGTTTTTCAGCTCGAACACCACCAATGGCAGACCGTTCACAAACAGCACCACATCGGGACGGCGGTTGTGTCCGTTCTCAATGATGGTGAACTGATTGACCACCGTGAACTCGTTGTTCCACGCGTCATTGAAATCGATAAGCCAAACACGATCACCGCGCTCCACGCCATCTTTGAACACCGACACTGGAATACCCTCAGTCAGCAGACGGTGGAATTCCTCGTTGTTTGCTAACACCTCGGGCGAACTGATGCGCAATACCGTTTTGATGGCCTCATCCTGCACTGAATAGGGCAAAGCCGGATTGAGCCGTTTCACCGCATTTTCCAATTTATCGCGAAGTACCACCGCTTCAAAACTCTCTCGCAAGGGATTCTCACCATCGGGCGCGATGTCGGGACCATAGAGATACTTGTATCCCTTTGCCTTCAGCAAGTCGATGAGCATCTGTTCTATGTCGGATTCGTGAAGTGGGGACATAATGCTATTGTTCTAATAACCAATCTAATACATTCTGTTGTTTAATGCCATTGTGAAATGTCACAGGCATCTTGTCCAACGTGAGGATTGTTTTCGGATAATTATCTTTAATAGCCTGTAACGGCTGCAGCTCCCTTTGGAGCGTGGAGTTGTCAAGCACCGTTGCCGCCACTTGGTAATATGCTACATCCTGCATGTTTACCGTAACGAAATCAACTTCCAAGGCATCAGTCTTTCCTACATAAACGTGATGATTACGCCTTAGCAACTCCAAATACACCACGTTTTCAAGCACACGCCCGAAATCCGTATTTTTTGAGCCAAGAAGCGTATTGCGCAGTGCCACATCCACCAGATAGTATTTCTCCATTGTTTTCAACAGTTGGCGGCCCTTGATATTGTATCGTTTGGCAGGGTAAAGAATAAAGCTTTGGCACAGCGCAGACAGATATTTCTCAATGGTTTTCACATCTGCTTTCCGACCTGAAGAGGTAAGCGTATCGGCAATCTTTTTCACAGATAAAGTATTCCCAATATTGTCGGCAAGGAAAGCCAGCACATTCTCAAGCATCATAGCATCACTTATCCTGTTGCGTTGCACTACATCTTTCAGCACGATGGTACTGTAAATGCCTCTAAGATAATCATCTGTCAGCTGTTCGTCGCGTTCGAAAGCCATTGCATACGGGAATGCAGAGAAGGTGATATAATCGGAGTATTTCCTTTCCAAATTGTTCGTGTCACCAGTTGCGGAGACATATTCTTTGAACGAAAGCGGCAATAGTTGAATCTCCACATAACGTCCGGAGAGTAGAGTGGCTATCTCACTTGACAGCAAGTAAGCATTTGATCCGGTGATGTAAAGATCTATGTTATCCTTCATGAAAAGTGCATCCACCACATCGGCATAATTTTCAACATGTTGAACCTCGTCAAGAAAGACATAATTGCGAATGTCTTTTGAAAGGCGTTGGCTGATGTATTCATACAGCATTTTGGCATCTCTCAACTCCACAAAATCGTAATCTTCAAAATTGATGTTGATAATCTGCTCTTTTTGCACTCCGGAGTGCATCAATTCCTGTTGAAACAGAGTCATCAGGGTGCTTTTTCCACAACGTCGCACACCTGTGATGACCTTGATGATTTTCTTGTCTCTCAAGGCTTTGAGTCTCTCTATATATCGTTCGCGTTTTATGGTTTCCATCTGTCCGCTTTTCTATTTATTGAACCGCAAAAATACATTTTTTTTGGAATGAAATCCAAAAACTTTTTGTTTTTTATTGTTTTTTGGATTTCATCCCCATTGTCTTAAGCCACATGTCAGGTTGTGCATACGTGTATGGATAATTTCCACCGCCTTTGCCGACAGTGTAAATGGTGGTTTGTAGCCGTTATATGTATCTTTTTTTCGTGCCATTCGTTGGTTCTTACGAGTTGTCCGTTTCGTTGTTTCAGGGTGCAAAAGTAATCAAATTCTTAAATTAATTCAACCGTCATTGTCTCTATGTTAACACGCCTTCTTGAATGTGATCACATTCTCTCTGATAAAATATGCATTTGAAGATCCTAACTCAACCATTTTGTTCAGTATCCACAAATAGTCCTCTATAAGCTTTTTATTGCTTTTAATAATAGAAATATGTTGATAAAAGATCCTCTTTATCATTCTGTCAGCCTGAGTGATTGATAAACACTCACATAATTCAGGATTGGATTCTAATACCTCAACAATCCAACTTATTCCATCTGGCATAAATGCTTCATTACCTATTGTTGAAAAAACTGTGATGGCTGAATTAATGTGGAATTTACCTTTCCCCAACAACAACTTTTTATAAAATTCTTGTTGGTTCTGCAGCACTTTCCAATCATTTACATCAGGCGTATCTTTACCATCATAACAGAGAAATCTTATGTCCAACATGAGAGTCTCAATTAACGGACAAGTACCATCTTCTGGTATCAAATCATAAAATACATTCCATAAAGACCAAAAGTTAGCTATTTGTTCTTCATATATTTTTTCTTGAATTCCTAACACGCCATTATCACGTAGTTTTATAACATAAAAATCCAAAATGTTTTTGACAAATTCCAACAATTCGCCTCTACCATATCGAATAGGTGTTTTGTGTTTTAGTGCAGATTCAATTAGTGACTTAAATATGGGAATAGAGTATTTTAAATCTGACACCAATAAACTCGATGCAAGATAGCGTTCAATATCTATGAGTGATTTATAGCATCCACGAATCAATCGCTGCAGACTAATGTCCGTGCTTTCTAAATCGCCTATTAGCATCGGCAATAAATGTGTGATAAAACCATAATAATCAGTATCATCAAAACGAATAGGTGTCAATACTAACGTTCGATATAGTACAAACCTATCGCATTGATCAAATGACACTTTTGATAAATCCAGTCTCAACCCTTTATCCAATATTGTACGATGAATGAAATCATCCTCATTCTGAATATCAGATTCTTTTGCATAATGGGTGTAAGGATGTGTTTTTCGATATTCAGCTAATTTAATTAAAACAAGCCACACTCTTTTGGCTAATGTTGGATAATGGTTACTAAATGTTTCTCTTATATATAGAATGATTTTGTCCAACTCATAATCTGCAAGCGGCGCAATTAGTGTGTATATAATTGCTAAGACAATCTCATTTACATCTTCTTCATTATTAACGTTTGGTATCAACAAATGGAAAGAAGATAATGCTATTTCCTTTTCAGTTATATTGTATTTGGCAGATATTCCCCCATAATGATATGTGTCTTGAATGATGTCTACAATGGTGTTACATAATTGTTTCACACACCATTCTTTTTGTTTTTTTGATATTTGTTCTGAAAAAATCTGCAAACCTAAATATGCTAATGTAACAGGCCTGTCCAATATTACCGTTCCTAGTAGAGCAGTATTATTATCTTTTTTTGTATAATATTCATAACACTCTATCCATTCTTCCAAACTAATTAATTCATTGTTTTTCCATGCATTCAGCAATAACCCAGCATATTTTGATGTTTCTTGGTAACGTAGATATTCATCTTGATTATCTTTAATAAATCCATCAATTTCTTCATTATATTTCGGAAATACTGGAAATCCTCCAAGTTTCGCATCATATTCTCCTAATGTGTGATTTCTGACATCCATTTCCAATAAGTTCTTCTTCCATGCAATGTCATTTATGCTTTGGCTTTGGGACTTCAGCATATCAAATATTTTAAATAAGTCCCTATTTAGAACTTTTATATTAAATTGATAATCCACTATGAAATCTAGCAAACCTCGTTGATACTTTTTTCTATGTGGAAGTTGATTTGATTTCCAACGCTCTTTTTGAGCAAACGGTATTCGATCATCAAAAGGAGCCAATGAAGAATGCTCGTGTAAAGCTCTGTCTAAGTCCCAATTGTAAAACTCTTTTACGCTAAAAAGGGGCAGCATGGCTGCTCCGACTTCTTCGGGATAAGCCATTGTTACACTTGACAACACAGCCAAGGGAGCAATATTATTGCTGTTTCTTATCACATAATCAAAAATACGATTCAACGCAATTCGGCTTGTCTTACTCTTCATCCCTGCTAATTCCAACAAGTACTTTTCAAGACTCATTAGCAAAGATTCCAACAAGTAGCTTGTAACGGGTGGTGTTTCATCCAGTGTGTCTGTGTTGGGTTTTCGATGAACTTTATAGTCGTGCAAAAATAGTCTTTTTTTCGGTTCATTCGACAGCTGGCCGCGGCCAGCTGTCGAATG
>JAFZZT010000011.1 GCA_017615595.1 Bacteroidales bacterium | reverse complement strand
CTCTTCGGGCAATTCAGCGAGAATAGCCCTGTGGGACTCTTGTCGTCCATACCATTCGTATGACACATCAAAGATGGTTCCACGATAATACAACTTGTCTGACTTTTCCATTATAGTCCAAGAATTTATAATCTGTTTATTATCAATATTTTATAGTGTATTAATATGCCGTGTCGTAAAATCCTTTGTCTCGTTTCTATCGCAAAAATCAGCAACCTACTCTCGTAAACTGCTGATTCAGAAACTTTTGTAAGACTTTGAGCGGTAGACGGGGTTCGAACCCGCGACCTGCGGCTTGGGAAGCCGCCGCTCTGCCAACTGAGCTACTACCGCTTTTAGAGTTAAGAGTTAATAGATAATAGTTAATAGTTAACTCCCGGATTGCCAAAGAACGTACTGTTCACTGATCACTAAACATTGAACCGTATGTGCAGGATGTCGCCGTCTTGCACTTCGTAGTTCTTGCCTTCGACCGCCAACTTGCCGGCCTCTTTGCATTTGAGCTCCGACCCGTATTGCACCAGGTCGTTATATTTGATGACCTCAGCACGGATGAAGCCGCGCTCCAGGTCGCTGTGGATGACGCCCGCCGCCTGCGGTGCCAACATGCCGCGCGTGATGGTCCAGGCCCTGTTCTCCTTGCCGCCGACGGTGAAGAAGGAGATGAGATCCAGCATCTTGTAGGCCGCACGGATGACCTTGTTGACACCCGGCTCGGTAAGACCGACATCCTCTAAAAAGGCTTTACGGTCCTCCTCGCTCTCCAATTCGGCGATTTCGGACTCGATCTTGGCGGCGATGACCAACATCTCTCCGCCGTTCTCTTCCACATATTTTTTCACAGCCTCGGAATAGGCATTGCCCGTGGCTGCATCATCGTCATTCACATTGCAGACGAACATCACCGGCTTCTCGGTGAGCAGCATCATATCGGCCACCACATTATGCTCGTCCGGCGTCACCTCAAGGGTACGCACATTCTGGAAACCCTCCAGATGGGCCTTGTATTTCAACAGCACTTCGAGGTCGTGCTTGGCGGTCTTGTCGCCCACCTTGGCCGCCTTCTCGACCTTGGTGATCTTGCGCTCGATCTGCTCCAAGTCTTTCACTTGCAGCTCAAAATCCACAATCTCGATGTCGCGGACAGGGTCCACAGAGCCCTCCTCGTGCGGCAGTGCGGGGTTGTCGAAGCAGCGCAGCACATGGATGAGCGCGTCGCACAAGCGCACGTCAGCCAGGAAGCTGTTGCCGATGCCGGCGCCCGTGCTGGCACCCTTGGCCAGACCGGGGATATCCACCACATCCAGATTGGCATAGACCAGCTTGTCAGCATGGATGAAAGTGTTGATGTGGGCCAGTCGCTCGTCTGGCACCTGGCACACGCCTATATTGGACTTGTTGGTACTATATGCAAAGTCCGTCACCTCCGCCTTTGTGTTGGAGATGCAGTTGAACATCGTGGTCTTACCCGAGTTCGTCAGTCCTACTATGCCGCATTTCAATCCCATATTCAGGTTAGAAGGTTAAAGGGTTAGAATCCGAGCAGGATATCCTCCACATGATCGACTTCGGGGAGGTATTGTTTGAGCGTCTGCTCCACCCCGTTCTTGAGGGTCATCTTGGCGTGGGGGCAGGTGCCGCAGGCGCCCTGCAACTTGACCTTGACCACGTTGTCGGAGGTCAGTTCCACAAATTCAATATCTCCGCCATCTTGTTGGAGGTAAGGACGAATCTGCATGATGATAGAGCGGACTTTCTGTTCCAGTGTCGGATTTTCCATAGTGGTTCTTCTTTTCGTTTAAAGCGGGGGCAAAAATACAAAATTTTGAATATCCCAAAGGTGTTTTTTTTAAGATGGTGAAACGCAAAGGCGAGAGGAGTGCTTATTTGTTGATTTGTTGATTTGTTGAAGTGTGTTGGTGGGAAGTCCCGAAACTAGAAAAAGACGCTATTGGATGGTTTTGGTTTCGCGCCTGGAGGAGGTCTGGCTCCAGATCACGCCCAGCACCACGACCACGATGCCGACGAACTTCTGAATGGTCAACGACTCTTGTCCAAGGGCGGCGGCGAAGAGGATGGTCACGATGGGGATGGCATTGGTGAAAACCGTCAGCTTGGTGATACCGATATGTTTGGCGGCGTAGGAATAGAGCATATAAGCCCCCGCAGAGCAGAGGATGGCCAGGCAGCAGAGAGCGAAGATGGATTGGGCCGTCCACTGTATTTCAGGCCAGTGATGCAGGTCAAAGGCCAGCACGAAGGGCAGGTAGAAAAAGATGGCGATGAAGTTCTGGTAGGTGGTGATGGTGACGGGGCTGTAGTTCTTGCCCAGCAGTCGCGACAGCAGCACACTATATCCGCCAGCGGACAGCAGAGCCAGGCAGAGCAGCAACAGACCTTTGAGCGTGAAATCCATCTGTCCACCACCCGAGAAAGTCATAATGCAGATACCGACAATGGACACTATGGCACCGAGCAGCAGGTTCAGGCGCAGCTGTTCGCCATCCACATAGTGCATCGTCACCGCCACCACGATAGGTATCAGCGCAATGATGACGGCAGCGAAGGAGGCACTCGAGTATTTGAGTCCGAAATCCTCGCCCACAAAATAGAGAAACGGCTCGAACATCGCCAGCAGCAAGAACCATTTTCTATCCTCTTTCTCTATCTTCTGCAACTTCCCCTGAATCTTAAAGAAGGTCACAAAAACGATGGAAGCTATCAGGAGACGGAAGAATACGATAGTGAAGACCGGAAAGTTCGCGTTGAGCAGCGACTTGGTCCAGACAAAACTGGCTCCCCAGAAGAGCATGGAGAACGAAATAGCTATATATCCGAAAGTTGAGTGCTTCATCTACCGTATTTAAGCGGCGGCAAAAATAAAAAAATCATCCATTGGCAATAATCGAAAAATAATTGCGTTATACCCCATTGCAAACCGATCCTATATGATAAGAAGAAGCTACCTATTTTTAACCCTGCTTGCATTTCTTGGCGCCTTTGTGGGCTGCAAACATACCGATTTCACCCCCGCCTATATCCAGATCAATTACGAAGACATCAACAACTGCATTGATGTAAGCAATTTCAACGAGTCTCACGGGTTAACCTTTGATTCGGAGCAGCTGGCTTCCCTGCTGAAGCACAACTTCACCCACTGCAACGTATATGTCAACAACAAGAACTTAGGCTGCTGGCAGGTGCCGTGCAAGGTGCCGGTGTTAGATATCACGGAAGGAGATTCCGTGTCTTTGGTCGTCCTCCCCGCTTTCAGAATGACGGGCATGGACAACACCGTCACGGGTTATCCTTTCATCAACATCCTTCGGCAGAAAGTGCTGCTCACGCGCGGCCAGACCTACCATGTGTCGGAGAACCCGCTCTCATACGTCTATACGGCCCAGACGCGTTTCCCCTTCATAGAGACCTTCTCCAACACGTCTCCCTTTTCACCGACAGACACCTCCAACAGCTCGCTCAGCTTTACGCCTTCCGTGGTGGACGGGCGTTCTGCCGGGGTGATCACCCTCAACAGCACCAACGGCCAGCACTTTGACGTCACCTCCTCCACGTTCCGGGTGCCGACACGCAACTACTACGTCTTCCTGGAGGTAACCTATAAGACGGAAGGCAACCTCGAAATCGGCCTCAAGATGTCCACCGCCTACCGTCCCAACGAGGTGCATCAGATCGGCGGCATCTACCCTTCCGATGGGGAATGGAAGACCATCTACTTCAATTTAGCGACCACTATCTTCAACAACAATTATACGGGTGGGGACGCCTGCGATCTCAACCTGGTGCTGACCGGCAGCGGCAGCGCCAACCATAGCACCCAGTACTACATTGACGACATCAAAGTTATTTACATGCCAAGGGCTTAGGAGGATATGAATAAAAGGAAACTGCTACTGCTATACTTGACCACGGACATCCTGGCAGCTGCGCTGTCGTGGATCTGCATATACATATTCCGGAAAGTGGTGGGCGAAGGTGCCGACATGTACGCCATCCGCACCGCCATCATCCAAGACCACAAGTTCCTCTTAGGTCTCTTCGCATGCCCCTTGTATTGGGTCGTACTGCACACCCTGTCAGACTATTACAGCAGGATCTATAAGAAATCACGTTTGGACGAGTTGGTCAGGACTTTCGCCATCACCATCATCGGCGCCCTGATTTTCTTCTTCGTCTTCATCTTGGACGACATCATCCAGACGCCCAACGACTACCTCAAATATTTCTTCTGTCTCTTCCTGAGCCAGTTCCTGCTGACCTACATCCCGCGATTGTGCATCACCACCAACATCAACCGCAAGATCCACAGCGGCATCATCACCTTCCCTTCCATCATCACGGGCAGTGACGACATTGCGTTGCAGACCTTCAACACGGTGATGCAGCAGAAACCGCGCTCCGGCAGCAACATCATCGGGTACGTCAAGATTGACGACGAGAGCGAAGACAAGCTCGCGGGCAAAGTGCCTTGTCTGGGCACACTCTCCTCCTTGTCGGACATCATCACCGCCAACCCTATTGAAGAGATCATCATCGCGCTACACAACGGCCAGCGCAAGTACATCGACCAGATCATCACCGTGGCGCACACGCAGCACCAGATCACCATGACACTGCTGTCGGGCACCCAGGACCTGCTGATGGGCTCTGTGCGCACCGCCAACGTGCTCAGCGAGCCCTTCATCACCATCTCGCCCAAATACCTGACCGTCTGGCAAAGTGTCATCAAGAGAGGTTTCGACATCCTGATCTCGCTGATCGCGATGATCCTCCTCTCCCCGTTGTACCTCTTCCTCGCCATCGCGGTGAAGTGCTCCTCTCCGGGACCGGTCTTTTACAAGCAAGAACGTATCGGTTTGCGCGGCAAGCCCTTCAACATCATCAAGTTCCGTTCCATGTACATGGATGCCGAGAAGTCGGGGCCCATGCTCTCCTCCAAAGAAGACAACCGTATCACCAAGATCGGACGTTTCATGCGCCAGTATCGTCTGGACGAGACACCGCAGTTCTTCAACGTGCTCCGTAACGACATGTCGCTGGTAGGTCCGCGCCCCGAGCGGCAGTACTACATCGACAAGATCACGGAGCGAGCCCCCTACTACACCCTGCTCTTAGACATCAAGCCCGGCATCACCTCCTGGGGCGAGGTCAAATACGGCTATGCCGAGAATGTGGACGAGATGATCGAACGCCTCCGCTGGGACCTGCTCTACATCGAGAACATGTCGCTGCAGATGGACGTCAAGATATTGATCTACACCGTGCTGATAATATTGAAGAGAGAGGGGAAATAAGAGTTAAGAGTTAAGAGTTAAGAGTTAAAAGTTAAAAGTTAGGAGTTAGGAGTTAGAAGTTTGAAGTTTTTTTGTCAATGCCTGAAATAAGTTGACCGTTTTTAGTACCAAAATCGTCAAATCAAAAACGGATCAACAATGGAAAAATTAACAACTGAGGAAAGAAAAAGAAGAAGGTTCAGCGAGAGTTTCAAGCGTAAGAAAGTTCAGGAG
>JAFZZT010000003.1 GCA_017615595.1 Bacteroidales bacterium | reverse complement strand
TCTTCGGCACAGAAGAGTGTTTCAACGTAACATATCCAGAGAATCGGCACCCCTGGTTCAGCGACGGCATAGACAGGGATCACGCCCCTACCCTTTTCTCCACCTTGCATGTGACCCTGTTTGGCGTGAAGGCCGGCTGGCACCATGTGTTTGGCAGTCTGGAACTGGGCGCTGGATACAAAGGGTTTGGGAGTGTTGGCATAGGATATGAGTTTTAGTTAAAAGTTAAAAGTTAAGAGTTAAAAGTTAAAAGTGGATATGAAAAAGACTTCGTTAATCATTTGGGGGATGATGTTAGTCGGGTTGATGTCATGCGAGCCGCCGAAAGTAGATACAAATGTGCGGTTTTATGTGGATGGGCAGGAGATTACCAACGACAGCGTCTCGGTGCTGTTGAACACCTATCAGGAAATCGGCATCAAAGCGATCAATCAGGGCGCGGACTGGCATTTCTACTGGCAACAGCCTACAGGTTATCCTGTGGAGCTGCACAGTGGCGATGGCAACCTCCAGTGGCTCAGCGATTCACACGGAAACAGCCGCATCCTGACGCTGGAGTTCCGGATGTTTTTCGCCGACTCGCTCTGTCAGCACGGGGATGTCTGCCACCTCCGATGCAAGAGCGGCGACTTTGTCAAAGTTTTGAATGTATTGGTGGAGTGATGCCCCACCCCATTCCTCAATTTTATTTACTACTTCATAATAATTAAGGCCTTATCACGTTATGCAATTTTGCGGTAAGGTCTTTTTAATGAAAGAGAAAGAATCCTCATACAGAAAGTGTAAACGGCTCCTGCTGATGGGATGGCTGCTGCTCTTGGCACTATTTCCAGGGCAGCTCTCGGCACAGTCGCTATCGGGAAAAGTATGCACGATTGACGACAAAGGGGATACCGTGGGTGTGTATCTGGCACAACTTCAATGGCTGCGCACCTCTGTGGGCACCTATACCGCGAAAGACGGCTCTTACAGACTACCTTTCACCAGCACCGACACACTGGTTGTCAGCTATCTCTTCTACACTCCTGACACAATCATCATACACCGAAAACAGAAGTCACAGACCTTTCTCATCAGCACCTCCCAGCCGCTGCAAGAGGTCGTGATCTCCAAGAAACGGCAAAAGTACTCCCGCAAGGGCAACCCTGCTGTCGAGTTGGTGGAAAAGGTAATTGAGAACAAAGACCGCTACCGCGTGGAGGCTGCCGATTATTACAGAGCCCAGCAATACAAGAAGATGGTCATGACGTTTGGACGCTTCGACATGGATTTCCAGAAGAACAGCTTCAACCGTCAGTTGTCCTTCCTGGAGAAGTATATCGACACCATCCCCGAAGAGAACACGCCGGTACTGACCATATCGCTGCGGGAAAATCTTGCAGACATCTACTACCAGAAGTCGCCACGCAGAAGTGTGAGTTATCTGACGGCAAGACGGATGCAGGGTGCGGACGAGACGTTGGACGAGGAGGGAGAAGGCACCAACCTGGATGCGATCTTTACCGAGGTCAACATCTTTGACAACGACATAGAGCTGATGCTCAACAAGTTCGTCAGTCCCCTATCCTCTTCATTGGCCACCATCTACTACCATTACTTCATCACTGACACGGTGGAGGTGGACGGCATCACCTGCATTGAGCTCTCCTTCTCGCCGGTGAACAGCCGTTCCTTCGGCTTCACCGGACGGTTGTACATCGTGAACGACAGCACCTACGCGTTGAAACGGTACGCCATCAACGTGCCCGTTGACATCAACATGAACTTTGTCAGACAGCTCCGTATCGAGCAGGACTTCGTGAGACTGGACACGGGCTTATGGGCGCCCTCCGCTGCCGAGACTTACGCCGCTTTCTCACTCGTCAAACGGAAGAAGATGCGACAGATACATGTCCGGCAGAACACGCTATGGTATCATTATGAGCTGGGCGTCATGATTCCCGACTCCATCAATGCCGCACTGACAGGCGGGGAGGCTGCCGCCACGAATCTCAAGTACAAGAACTGGCAATGGAAGACTATGAGGCCCCTGCCCTTGACGGCCAAGGAGTCGTTCTTGGACAGTCTGTCAACGGAGTTGCGGCGACTGCCGGCCTATCGGGTGCTGGAGAAGACGGCGGAGATCCTCGCCACGGGCTATATCGCCACATCCAAAAACCGGAAAGAGAGTGGTTTTGACATCGGAAACATTTACAACATGATCAGCAAGAACCCCACGGAGGGCGTCAGGTTGCGTTTCGGGGGCATGACCACCGTCAAAGCCCACGAGCGATGGTTCGCCAACTGGTATATTGCTTTCGGATGTCTGGACCAGCGGCTCAAATACAACGTCACCTTGGCGCACAGCTTTGTGAAGAAGGAGCGTCATCTCAACGAGCACCTGCGCCACGCCCTCTATCTGAGCACCCAATATGATGTGGAGATGCCGGGCCAAAGCTACGGTTACATGGATCGCGACAACTTCTTGATGTCATACACCTCCGGCGAGACCTCTCTCTCCGCGCAGTATATCCGGCGCATCAAGCTTCGTTACGAGAAGGAGTGGCCCTTCCGGCTCAGTCTGGACACCTGGCTGCAGTATGAGGACAACGAGGCGACAGGCACGCTGATGTACTGGCGCATCAACCCTGACGGCACGGTCGCGCGTGTGGGCTCCTTCCAGAACATCGAATGGTGCATGCAGCTCCGCTGGGCGCCGGGCGAGCGGCTTTACAACAACCAGTCGGGCAAGGACAACCTCATCAAGCTCTCCAAAAACGCCCCCGTGCTGCGCCTCACTCACGCCAGCGGCCTCTTGGACGGCAAGACATGGTATCATCGCACCGACTTCTCCGTGGAGAAACGCTTCTGGCTCTCCGCCTTCGGTCACATAGACGCCACCCTTCAGGCCGGTATCATCTGGAATGCGGCACCCTTCCCCAAGTTGTACATCCCGCCAACCAACCGATCCATCTTCCTCGCCGCCAACACCTTCTGCTTGTTAAAGCCCATGGAATTCATCATGGACAAATATGTGGGATTATATGCCACCTATTTTCTGAAAGGATGGATCTTCAACCGCATCCCGCTGTGGAACCGCCTGCAGTTCCGCGAGGTGCTCTCCTTCAGCGGTGTCTATGGAGGCTTGTCGGCCAAAAACGACCCCGCCTCCGGCACGCCGGGACTCTATCTGCTTCCTGACGGCTGCGGGCAACTAGGCAAGTGGCCCTATATGGAGATGACCGCCGGCATCGAGAACATCTTCCATGTCCTCCGTATCGACTATGTCCGCCGGCTCACCTACGCCAAAGACCTGAAGGGTTGGGATAAGAACGGCATCCGGATCTCCCTGCGGGTGGCATTCTAGTCTATCTTGCAGATAACGAAACGTTCAATCTTTTCGCTTTTACTGCCATCACCAGAGTCTTCGACTTGGATGGCACGGATATAGTCCACACTGATGGGATTAGCCGGATCAGTCTGATACTCAAAAACTTTCTTGTCGGTCATAACAATTTTCAACCTTTTCAACGAAGACTTGGGAAGGAGTGTTCCCATCTTGTCAGCAAGCAGGTTACAATACTGGCCAATAGCTTTCCGGAGCTGTTTCTGATTGAGGACGGTGCACGTTTCAATCCTGCAAAGTCCTGTTTCCGAGTTATAGTCGGCAACATTCAACACACCGTCAGCCGCCACAGGACCGACCATGGTTGGAAAAGCAATCTTATACTTTTGTAATTTGGTGGATAGTATAGATCCCAGCCACTCGTGCAACAAAGGGATCTCGGGATAGAGTTTGCCCTCCACTTCCTCTTGGTTGAAAGTTGACCTAGCAAGTTGCATGTACGGCTCTATGATTCCCTCTTCGACCCCTAAGACTTTATAGACTCTCTGTGCCTGTTCAATGTTCTGCTCCAACAGGTTCTGCCAGTTCTCAATCCCCAAAAAGGAACCCGTGGGGTCGGTGCGATAGTAGAACTCCTGTTCGACCTTCATCACCTCTTTCAAAAACAGTTGTTTCTGGTCAAGAACCGAATCTGGAATCAAGTGGTCCAACATTTTCTCGCTGTACACTGCCTTGATGCGATAGCCCTCCATGGTGGAATCCACCACCTGCAAAAACAATGTGTAATTTATGGTTGTGGTCTCATTATTCTGGGTCACCGATTTCTTAACACTATATCTCATCGTGTCGCCCTTATGCCAATCGGCTACCAGGGAGACATTCTTGGGCATCTGAGACTGTGCATAGGCGCAGAAAAAGACCATTGCGAGGGTCAAGGCGATGATTCTCTTCATAATTTTGTATAAGATACTGTTTAACAATTATATGCTCTCCATAAAAGACCCCCAAAAAGGAGACGCTTTCATTTTGAGGTGCAAAGATATATTTTTCAAAGAAAACATCAAATCACAAAAAAAGAGCCCCCGACATGGAGGCTCTTTTTTGATTGAATACGCACAAGAGATTATTCTTCTTCCACGTTATCCACAAGTTTCTGTGAGGCGAAGTCACCGTCCTCTTCGACATAGAACTTGTAGGATACCAGCAACTCATTGTCAGCCTTTCTATACAGATTATAGAGGAAATAGTCCTCACCTTCCATATATTGTTTGATGTCACCACCGCGAGCCAAGATAGCAGTCACAGCGCTGATGTATTTGGCTTTAGCCTTCACATCCGTATAGTTCACATCGTTGCCGGTGAACACATACTCACCATCCCAGTAGAGGTTGATGGTATTGACGATAGCCTTGGCACTGATAGCGTTAGTGGGGTTGAGGAACACATAATCCGTTGTGGTCACATAAGTCTGTTGACTTCTGTTGCAGCTTGAGAGCACGAAAGCGCAGCAAACAAGTGCGAATAAAGCGATTTTTTTCATTGTTAATGTTTTTTATGTTATTAATAATGGTGAAAACGAAAAATAGTCTGAGATATTGTATAGCGCTCGCTATTATTTGATCACGCCCAGTTCCTTGCCGATCTTGGTGAAGGCGGCGATGCACTTGTCGAGGTGCTCGGGCTCGTGGGCTGCGGAGATCTGCACGCGGATACGGGCTTGGTCTTTCGGTACCACGGGATAGTAGAAACCGGTGACATAGATGCCTTCCTCCTGTAGTTTGGCGGCCATCACCTGAGACAGCTTGGCGTCATAGAGCATCACGGCGCAGATAGCGGACTCGGTCGGTTTGATGTCGAAGCCGGCGGCCTTCATCTTGCCCACGAAATACTCGGTGTTGCTGTGCAGCTTGTCTTGCAGTTCGTTGGTCTCGGACATGATATCGACCATCTTGCAGCCGGCAGCAGCGACCATCGGCGGGATGGAGTTGGAGAAGAGGTACGGACGGGAGCGTTGACGCAGCATGTCGATGATCTCCTTCTTGCCAGTGGTGAAACCACCGATAGCGCCACCGAAGGCCTTGCCCAGGGTGCCGGTGAGGATTTCAATCTTGCCGCGCAGGTTGTAGCGCTCGGTCACACCGCGACCGGTGTTGCCCACCACGCCAGCGGAGTGAGACTCGTCCACCATGACCATGGCATCATATTTCTGTGCCAGCTCATAGATCTTGTCGAGCGGACAAACGTTGCCGTCCATGCTGAACACGCCGTCCGTGACGATGATACGGAAGCGTTGGGCCTGAGCAGCCTTGAGTTGCTCCTCGAGGTCGGCCATATCGGCATTTTTATAGCGGTAGCGCACAGCCTTGCAGAGGCGCACGCCGTCGATGATGGAAGCGTGGTTGAGGGCGTCGGAGATGATGGCGTCCTGTTCGGTGAGCAGGGGCTCGAAGACACCGCCGTTGGCGTCGAAACAGGCAGCGTAGAGGATGGTGTCCTCCGTGCCGAAGAACTCGGCGATCTTCTTCTCCAGAGCCTTGTGCAGGTCGGAGCAGCCGCAGATGAAACGTACGGAGGCCATGCCGTAGCCGTGGGTGTCAAGGGCTTCCTTGGCGGCGGCGATCAGACGCGAGTCGTTGGCAAGACCCAGGTAGTTGTTGGCGCAGAAGTTGAGCACCTTGCTGCCGTCCTGCAGCGTGATCTCACCACTCTGAGGAGAGGCGATGATTCTTTCATTCTTGTACAAACCGGCTTCTTTGATGTCGGCTAATTCTTTCTGAAGATGGTTTTGAAAATTGGTGTACATGGTGTTACGTTTATTAAGTTATGAAGATATTAAACTATTAAATCATGGAGGGTGAGGTGTGGAGTTAAGGAGTTAAGAAACTAAGAAGTTAAGAAGTTAAGAAACTAAGAAGTTAAGAAGTTAAGAAACTAAGGAGTGTTGGGTAGTGTTTGGTAGTGTTTGGAGTAAGAGTGTTGATATATAGAGGTGCAAAAATAGAAAAAAAATGAAAAGCGTCTATCTCATTTCTTCTTTTTCCGCTTCAATTGTTTCTTCTTTTTACTTTCCCATTTATTGACGGCTTTCTTATAGCGTTCGCGGCAGCCTTTGATATATTCGTCTGTGAACTTGGGGTTGCCGTACTTGGCCATGCGTCCTTGGATGACGGAAGCCTGATGGGAGACATATCCGGACGGTCTGGCGGGGTTGCGCTTCAGCGGTGCGGGGTAGCAGGCCGTGATGAGGGCCGCCTGATGCGCGCTCAGGTTCTTGGCGCTGCAGTGGAAGTAGTGCTGTGCGGCAGCCTCGGCGCCATAGATGCCGGGACCCATCTCGATGACGTTCAGATAGACCTCCATGATGCGCTCCTTGCCCCAAAAGGTCTCGATCATGAAGGTATAATAGACCTCAAAGCCTTTGCGCACCCACGAGCTCTTGGGCCAGAGGAAGACATTCTTGGCCGTCTGCTGGGAGATGGTGCTGGCACCACGCTTGCGGCCATGCTCGCGCTCTTGGATGGCCTGGTCAATGGCAATGACATCAAAACCGCGATGGCCGAGGAAATAGTTGTCCTCAGAGGCAATGGCCGCCTTGTACATGTTGGGCGAGATCTCCTCGATAGGCTTCCATTTCTTCTCGATGGACTGGCCGTCAAAGACAGCCCTGCGGAGCATCAGCAACGTCACCGGCGGGTTGATCCAGCGGTAGGCGATGGGCAGCAGGATGCTGAGGAGGAATAATCCTAAGACTATCTTACCCACAATCCTCCAAAAAGAGGATTTCTTCTTGGATTTGGTACTTTTGCTTTTCTTGGTAGCCATAGCGGATTAGTCGAGGTGCAGGTCGTGGCCCATCTTCTCCTGTTTGGTCTTGAGATAGCGGGCGTTGTCTTTGTTCGGTGCAATGATGATGGGTATCGTCTCCGTGATGTTGATGCCGTGGGCATCAAGTCCCACCCGCTTGGCAGGGTTGTTGGTGATGAGGCGCACGTTGGTGGCTTTGAGGTCGCGCAGGATCTGCGCGCCGATGCCGTAGTCGCGCTCGTCGGCCTTGAAGCCCAGCTCGATGTTGGCCTCCACGGTGTCACGTCCCAGCTCTTGCAGGTGATAGGCTCTGAGTTTATTGATAAGACCGATGCCCCTACCTTCCTGACTCATATAGAGGACGAGGCCCTTGCCGGCCTGGTCCACCATCTGCATGGCTTGGTGCAGCTGGTCGCCGCAGTCGCACTTGCAGGAGCCGAAGATGTCGCCCGTGGCGCAGGAGGAGTGGACGCGTACCATGACGGGCTCGCCGGCTTCCCACTCGCCCTTCTTGAGGGCCAGATGGGTGGCGCCGTTATTGAGCTGCGTATAGGCGATGAGACGGAAGGTGCCCCAGCGGGTCGGCAGGTTGACCTCCTGTTCCTTGCGGATGAGGGTCTCGCGCTGCAGACGGTAGGCGATCAGCTTCTCGATGCTGGTCACCTTGATATCATGTTTCTCGGCGATCTCCAGCAGCTGCGGCAGGCGGGCCATCGTGCCATCGGGGTTGATGACCTCGATCAGCGAGCCCACAGGCTGCAAGCCGGCGAGGCGGCACATATCGACCGTCGCTTCCGTATGGCCGGCGCGCACGAGCACGCCCCCGTCACGGGCACGCAAGGGGTTCACATGGCCGGGACGTCCGAAGTTGCCCGGCTTCATGGTCGGGTCCGCCAACGCCTTGATGGTGGCGGCACGGTCGGACATGGATACACCAGTCGTGCAACCATAGCCCAGCAGGTCCACCGTCACCGTGAACGGTGTGCCGTGCATGGAAGTGTTGTCATTGACCTGCATGGACAAGTCCAACTGCTCGCAACGCTCTTTGGTGAGCGGCACACAGAGGACCCCGCGTCCATATTGCAGCATGAAGTTCACCTTCTCGGGGGTTATCTTCTCGGCTGCTATGATAAAATCTCCTTCATTCTCGCGGTCTTCATCATCCACCATGATGATGAATTTCCCCGCCTTCAAATCTTCTAAAGTCTCCTCAATGGAGCTCAGGTTTCTCATTCTAGATCTTGGAATTATAGTTCGTTATGTATTAGTTGAGTTGGGTGATTCGATAGCCTTGGAAAGCCCAGGGGGTTCCGTTCGGAGCGCCATCCTTATGATATCGAAGAGCTATTCGGAAAGTCTTGTTAGGCAGAACGCTAAGATCCAACGCATTGCTCCAGCCCAAGCTATTCGGGAAGACATTCAGATTGGGCGTGAACGGCTGCCAGTCGCCATGCGTGGCAGGATCTTCCCCATCCGTATAGGTGGTGGAGTAATAGACCTGATAATAGGTAGCCAAGCTGCCACTCACATTGTTCTGATGCTTGATCTCCAGAATCACATTGTCCAAAGAGCTGGCGTTCGAGAGGTTGATGACCGGAGAGATGAGCCAGTCGTCACAAGCCTCCGTGGCACTATTATGGAAGATGATATCGGCGCCTTGGAAGCTGCGGTATTGCCAGCTGTTGTTGGCCGGATAACAGCCCCATGTGCCATTGGTCAGAGAGTTGGCATTCACATAGCTTTCGGCCAGCACCACATCCTGAAGCATCTCCTGCACATCTTCTTTGGTGCGCAGGGTCAGCTGATAATTGGAATTGTACACTGAAAGGATGCCATAGAGACAATACTCTTTGGTAGCATCGATGATGATGTTGCGGAAATAGGCATAGTTGGAGGTGCGCACCGTGATAGGCGTTCCGTTGATGTAGATGGTACGGTCACAGGTGAAGTCGTTGGATGCCAGCGGCTGACCATGGTGTTGGGAATCAAACGTACAGCCATTGATCTTGACGAGGCAGTTCACATTCTCGGGGGTCAGCTGGGAGGAGCCGGTAACCTCGATGGGATTAGCCACGATGGGGTTGGTCATGTCTGGGATACCGTCCTTGTGCAGGTACTGACCCAAGGCTGCCTGGTTGATGCGGCCCACAGAGCCATTGTATTTCCAGCCAACCTGGTATTTGTTGTGATAATCGCCCACAATCAAACCACGGCAATCCAGATAGACCGTCTGTCCCACCGGATACTCATTGTAAAGGCCGCTGCGGTCGATGGAAATCTCGATACCGCCGGTCTCGTCCTGGATAGTGAGGTATTTGTAGCAGTTGCCGCCCTGGTCGGAGCTGACCACGGTGGCCTTGACGATGAAGACATCATCGTAGCTGCAGATAGAGTCTTGCGCGCCTGATCCCAGGTTGGGATGCATGGCCTTGATGTCAGCGATGGTGTGGTTGGCGGCGGGGCCGTCATAAACAGGGGCTTGGAATTCAGGTTCCTCCCAGCGGTTGCAGGAAGAGAACAAGCCAGCCATCAGAGCTGACAATATTATTATATAGGTGCTGATCTTTTTCATAGTGGATGATTATTTTGCTAAGCCAGTAATCGTGATATTGTTGATAGCCCATTGTACGTTTTCGCCCATAGCTTTGAAGGCAATACGGAAATTGGCCGTTTGCGCTCCCTCGGGCAACATGACATGTTCGTTCACAAAGGCATTCTCGCCTTCTGCGGCGCTGAGGTTAAGTGGAATCCATAAGGAGGTGTTCACATCGCCAGTGTAAGCGGGCGTATAGAAGCACATCATCTTTTGGGAATTAAAGCCTTGCGGAGCACGATGGGTGAAGGTCAACGTCGGATCGGTGACCTCACTCAAGTTGATGGCCGGAGAAATCAGCCAGCTTCCGTTGGAAGAGGAAGAGCCGTTGTAGAAGAAGCCCGTGAAACTGCTGTTGGACAGTATCGACCAGTTAGAGCCATGGATCCAGCCATCCTCGAAAGCAGTGTTGTAGTTGACGCTGAAGATGGTCTGGGTTTGTTGCGGGACCACGAAGCCCTGCACATCGTCCAGGTCGCGAATCACGATCTGCACATAGTTGTTGTAACGGGTCAAGATGCCATAGATGGTGCCGGTGCCAACGGGCAGCATCTCATTGATGAAGTCGGCGTAGTTGCTGGTACGCATCGTGATGGTGGTGCCATCGGACATCTTGATATCATGGCTGGTGGAGGTGTTGGGCTCACAGTAGGTAGCTGCGCCGCCCTCCACGAAGGTGGCATTCTCCAACTTGACCAAGCGGTTGTAATAAGTGGCGGGCACATTGTCGGCACGGGGGATGGAGTTCAGAACCAGCGGGGTGAAATCCTCTTCCATATTGATCGGCGTGCCATCGCAGAAGATATACTTCGAGGTTTTGGAAGAAGGGATGCCCTGCATGGAGCCATTCTCCCACATGCCCAGCTGGGGAAGTTTATAATAGTCGCCCAGCACCAGACCGTCACACTTGACGAAGACGCGCTGTCCGACAGGATATTTGTGATACAAGGTGGAATTGTCGATCTTGATCTGGATGCCGGCGGTGCCATCTTCAATATTGATGAACTTGTAGCAATTGCCATGCTCATCGGAGCTGACCACGATACCGGAGATGATGGTACCGGCGGGAATGGAGTCAAACGAGTTGGTAGAACCGATGGTATGATACTCCAGCAGCTCAGCGATGGTCATGTTCGCCACCCCGTTGAAGGTGGGGACCGGTGCCACATCCTGCTCCCAGTTGCAGGAGGAGAGGAAAAGACCTATGCCGCATATCAGCGACAGAACGGATATATGTTTCATTATCTTCATTGTTGTCTGATTTTTCTATTAATTGAATGTGAGATTGAGACCGAGGTAGAATGTGGTGCCGAAAGCATAATAGTACTTGTTGGCAAACTTGTTGACATTATAGGAAGAGTAGTCGAAGCGGTACTGCTCCCAAGCGGTCGTCACCAGGTTCTTGTTGTTGAGCAGGTTCGTCACGCTGGCATTGAAGCCGATGATGCAGCCGCTCTTGATTCTCCAAGACTTGCTGACGGAGACATCCA
Source organism: Bacteroidales bacterium (assembly GCA_017615595.1). Classification (GTDB taxonomy): domain Bacteria; phylum Bacteroidota; class Bacteroidia; order Bacteroidales; family WCHB1-69; genus F23-D06. The sequence goes on along the minus strand of JAFZZT010000003.1, from coordinate 43,481 downwards.
TGGTGAACTGGCCTTTGAGGCGTTCCTGGTCAACCACCTGATGATAGAGTTCGGAGTTGACATCCATAGAGCCGCGGGCGGTAGAGGTGCGGCGCTCGGGGTTGAGGTCGCAATAGATCTTGTCGAAATAGTTGCAGTTGACATTGACCCACCAATAGTTGTGGTTGAACTTCAGACCAGCGGTGGCAGCCACTTGCGGGGTGCCGGACACATGGAAGTTCTTCCAATAGACGGTGCGCTCCACGTCTCCTTCGAAGTCGGTGCCGTTATCAGCGTTCATGGTCACCTCGGCGCGGTCGGAGTAACGGTAGTCGCCGTAGTTGCCGGCCAGGATCAGGGAGAACATGCTGCCCAGCTTGATCTCCATACCCAGCTCGGCGCCGAGATGACGCTGGTCGATGCCGGAGATGGAATAGTTGACCATGCTGGCATAGTCATCGTGATAGAAGCTGATGAGGCGGGTAGCATCCATGATCTGGGTGAAATAGGCCGTCAGACGCATTTTGATGCCAGGATAGGTGATGATGTAAGAGAAATCTCCCGCGAAGATCTTCTCATTTTTGAGATTGTCAACATATTTGTTGCGGATACGCGGGGAGACGAAGGAATTCAAGACGCTGGGGGCTTGAGAGCTGGCCAGACCATTCAAGACGAGATAGTTACGTCCGTTAATCTTATAGGTCACGCCCAGCTTGCCGGCGCCTTCCAGGAACCCTTTGACGGCGGACTTGCCGTAGGACTCGTCCTGGAAGCGGCCATTCTGCATGTGGCCAAAGCGCCAGAACTCGGTGCCGCCGATTTCGCCGCCGATATGGAAATCGACATGGTTATAGGTGAAGGCAGCCACGGCCCAGGCTTTCTGCGTATAGATATGGTAATCGTAGTTATAGCCGAAGATGTCGCCCTGATACAGGGTATCGTTCATGTGCAGGAGGTCGTTGTATTGCACATTCTGGTCGTCCGGGAAGTCGCCTTCGGAGAACTTATCGACATCGAGCCAGTAGGCGCCGCCGAGCATATCGGCGATGGTCTTGTAGTTTTTCTGTTTTACGCCACGGAAATCCACGCCGCCAAAGAGTTTGACGTGCTCTGTCAGCGTAGCGTTGAAGTTGGAGCTTCCGCCGAGCAGGAAGTGGTCGTAGATTCTGTTCTCCACCATATACTGGCCGCGTTTGCCCTGCAGAGCCGCCAGTTGGTTCACCTCATACATCTTGTCCCAGTTGACCTGAGTATAGGACTCGTCATTGGAAGCCCAGTAGTTGAAGATATTGCTGTAATAGCCGGCGGTATCGCCATTCGTCACTTGGTAAGAGGGCAGGTAGCGGTAGTAGTCAGGGCGCGGGTCCGGCACATCGTACCAGTTCAGGGCGGTGGTATTGTTGCGCCCGAAGGAGGTGGCGATGGTGGACTGGATATGAATCTTGTTGCTCTTGGGGGCATAGGTGTGGGTCAGCAAGATGACCGGCTCACAGGTCGTGCGCACACGGGCATTACGCTGCTTGCCCTGGTACCAGCCCCAGTTGGCATTATAATAGTTGTTGCCGAGCAGATCGTAAACCTCCTGAACGGCGTTGGCCTGCATGCCACGGGAGGTATAGGAGGCGAATGCCGACAGGTTGAGATGGTTGGCCGCGTTGAGCTGTTTCTCGGCGGCGACGAAGCCAGCGAAGCTGTTGTAGGTGGTTCCTTCCACGTATGAAATGTTATGTCCGAAGCGTGCAGACAGCGAAGCGGCCACTGACCATCCGTTTTTCATCACACCCGTAGCACCCGTGACGATCACGCGGTTGTTGTAGGTGCGGTTGCTCAGCGAGTAGGTGGCGCGCAGCTGGCGGCGGAAGTTGCTCGCCCGCAGGTTATAGTTGCTGGCCCCACCGGCATTACCAAAGGTGAACGCCGCCAAGTTGAGGTTGGCGATGTTCTCCGGATAACGGAAGATATGGTTCAGACCACCCCACTGGGAATAGGAGGCGCGGTCTGTGATCATACTGTTCATCGCAAATCCGTTCAGGCAGACATCCTGATACTTGTTGTCCAACCCTCTGGCGCGGAAGTAGGCGATGCTGAAGGTGTAGGAGGTGTTGTTGACATACACATCCTGGCTGGAATGCAGCAGTCCCGGAATGTAGTTGTTCTCTCCGGACTCGCTGTCGTCACCTTGACCTTCGCTGAGATCAACGGATGCGTTCTCGTCTCCCGGCACGTTCATGACTTGGGTCGTGTCTGTGGACGACTTTTTATCCTTCTTCTTTCCCCCACCGTTCTGGGCGCTCATATACGGGAGCACGCAGAAGAATGCAAGGACACATAGTAATAGTTTTTTCATACGCGTAAATTTAAACAAAACGCGCAAAAATACACATTTTTTCATATCGTCCGAAGCAAAAATCCAATCTTTCAAAATGCTTCAACCGGTTAATTTTAAACATTTTATATTTCCCAACATATGCCATCCACCCGTTTTTTTTGACAACAAGCTGTTTAGAAGTATGAAAAAAAGTGGTTACACCATCTCAATAATAATATTATATTTGCGACCTCATTTCTATGGAAGAACCGAAAATCCATTAACAGAGTAGGAAAAACATCAATTGTATTCATAATGAAACTAAACTACACTAACACTGCATTTTCCGTATCAGAAGAGGCTTTGCACGCCCATCAAGCGCTAGCGGAGCAGGCATATCAGACGACCGTCAACAAGAGCGGTCGCGGCAACGACTTTTTGGGTTGGGTTGACCTTCCCGCCGAAATCAGCGAAGAAGACATGGCTGCTGTCGAGCGTTGTGCCGACCGTCTGGCCAGCATGTCAGAGGTGACAGTCGTCATCGGCATTGGTGGCTCCTACTTAGGCACCCGTGCCGTGGTGGAGGCTTTGCAACATGCCTTCGGCGCCATGGTTCCACAAAAGCGCCCCTACCTGCTCTATGCGGGCAACAACATGAGCGAGGACTACCTGCACGACCTCTTGGAAGTTCTGGACAAGAAAGACTACTCCTTGATCGTGATTTCCAAGTCGGGCACCACGACAGAGCCGGCCATCGCTTTCCGCGTCTTGAAGCAGCACTGCGAGCGCAAATACGGTCTTGAGGAGGCCCGCACGCGCATCGTGGCCGTGACGGACGCCAAGCGCGGCGCCCTGCGCACCCTCGCGGACCAAGAGGGCTACGACACCTTCGTCATTCCCGATGACGTGGGCGGCCGCTACTCCGTGCTCACCCCCGTGGGTCTGCTGCCTATCGCCGTGGCCGGATTCTCCATCCGCCAGCTGGTGGAAGGTGCCAACACCATGCGCGCCATGCTCCTCTCCCACCCCGTCTTCAACGACAACCCCGCCATGCAGTACGCCCTGGTGCGCTACCTGCTGTACAAGCAAGGTCTCAAAGTGGAACTGATGACCTCCTTCGAGCCCCGTCTTTTCTACTTCGTGGAGTGGTTCAAACAACTCTTCGGCGAGAGCGAAGGCAAAGAGCACAAGGGCATCTTCCCCGCCGGCGCCATCTTCTCCACCGACCTGCACTCCCTCGGCCAGTACATCCAAGAGGGCACGCGCCAACTCTTTGAAACGGTGCTGACCGTGGAGAAGGCCCACCATCATGTAGAGATCCCCTTCGACGAGCAGAACACGGACGGCCTCAACTACCTGCAGCATCGCAGCATCAACGAGATCTGCCACATCGCCCAGCAAGGCACTTGCCAGGCACATGTGTCCGGCGAAGTGCCCAACATCGAGATCTCCATCCCCGAACTGTCCGAGCAGACCCTCGGCGAGCTCATCTACTTCTTCGAGTTCAGCTGTGCCGTCAGCGGCTACATGCTGGATGTCAACCCCTTCGACCAGCCCGGCGTGGAAGCCTACAAGCGCAATATGTTCCTGCTGCTCGGCAAACCCGGCGTCAAATAACATTCCGACAATTCCAAACACCACTCTGCTTTGGCATCGTTCATACTCATATTCTTCGTACTCTACATGGTGATGCTGTTCGTCATCGCGGGGATCACCTCCCGCAAGTCGGACAACCAGTCATACTTCACCGGCAACCGCCAGTCGCCCTGGTTTGTGGTGGCTTACGGCATGATCGGGAGCTCCCTCTCCGGCGTCACCTTCATGTCGGTACCCGGCGATGTCTATACCACCCAGTTCACCTATTTCGGGGTCGTCATCGGCTATATCTTAGGATATTTGGTCATCGGCAAGCTTCTGCTGCCGCTCTATTACAGGCTTCAGGTGACCTCCATCTACGAGTACTTGGGCATGCGAGTCGGCAAGGAGGCTCACGCCACCGGCTCTTTGCTCTTCTTCATCTCCCGGCTGTTCGGGTCCGCCCTGCGCATGTATCTGGTCATCTTCGTATTGCAGATCTTCGTCTTCGACGGATTGGGCATCCCCATCTGGGCGACCTCCATCGTGATGATCGCCATCATCCTGCTCTACACCTTCCGCAGCGGCCTGCGCACGGTGGTGTGGACCGACCTGCTGCAGACCACCTTCCTGATCGGCGCGCTGGTCATCACCCTGATTGTGATTCTGCGCACCATGGACTCCTCCTTCTCACAGCTGTGGTCGGAGATGTCCACAGCCGGCAAGGACGGCAGCGACTGCAGGCTGGTATGGAACACCGACTGGCGCAACAACAGCTACTTCCTGAAACAGATCATCGGCGGCATGTTCATCACCATCGCCATGACGGGCTTGGACCAAGACATGATGCAGAAGAACCTGTCGTGCAAGTCGTTGAAAGATGCGCAGCGCAACATGTTTTCTTTCACCGCCATCTTGGTGGTTGTCAACGTGTTGTTCCTGCTTTTAGGCGCGCTGCTGCTGGTGTTCGCCCAGCGTAACGGCATCGACATCGCCCACATGCCCACCGACCGCATCTATCCGGAGATCGCCTTCAAATACATTGGCAAACTCGGCGCCATCGTCTTCATTTTCGGACTCATCTCCGCCGGGTTCTCCTCCGCGGACGGCACCTTCACCGCCCTGACGACCTCTGTCTGCTACGACATTCTGAAGATCCAAAACCGGCAGTACTCAGAAGAACGGCAGGCGCGCATCCGCAGGATTGTGCATATTGTCATCGCGCTGCTATTCCTGTCTGTCATCATCTTCGTCTCCAGCCACCACAAAGACGCGCTCATCCGCATCATCTTCAAGGTGGCCTCCTACACCTACGGCCCTCTGTTAGGACTCTTCCTGTTCGGCATGTACACCAAGCGGGAAATTCCTGCCAGCCGCCGCTTCATGATTCCAGTTGTCTCAGTAGCCATCCCCGCCCTCTGCTATCTGCTCTCCAGCTTTTCGATGCAGTGGTTTGACGGGTTCCAATTTGGCTATGAGTTACTGATCATCAACGGATTGCTGGTGTTTTTCTGTCTGTTGCTGCTGAGCAAGAAGACATTGGATACTGATACAATCATTCAACAATAACCCTTATTATTAACTAAATCCTTTTATTATGAAAAAATTTATCGCTGAAATGATTGGAACATTCGTGCTCACCCTGCTGGGTTGCGGTACGGCTATGTTCCTTGGTTGCGCCACCCCTGCTGGAGTGGTAGGTACTGCTATCGCCTTCGGTTTGACCGTGGTGGCTATGGCTTACACCATCGGCGGCATCTCCGGATGTCACATCAACCCCGCCATCACCTTGGCAGTGGCTCTTTCCGGCCGCATGACCTGGAAAGACGCTTGTGGCTACTGGATTGGCCAAGTCATCGGTGGTATCCTCGCAGGTCTGGTGCTCTTCGCACTGGTCAACGTGGTGACTCCTAGCGCTGAAGGCATTGCTGAAGGCATGCTGGGTCTCGGCTGCAACGGTGTGGCTAACGCTGGCGGCGTCTGGGGCGCTTGCCTCGTGGAAGTGATCGCCACCTTCATCTTCGTGCTCGTGGTTCTCGGCACGACCGATGAGAAACTGGGTGCTGGCAACTTCGCCGGCCTCGCCATCGGCCTCACCCTGATCCTCGTCCACCTGGTGTGCATCAACCTCACCGGCACCTCTGTGAATCCTGCCCGTTCCATCGGACCGGCTCTCTTCGCAGGCGGCCAGGCTCTTTGCGACCTCTGGGTATTCATCTGCGCTCCGCTCGTGGGCGCCGCTTTGTCTGCCCTCGTATGGAAAGGTCTCAAATGCGAGAAAGAGTAACCTTCCAAAAGTCTATCGAACAAAACGGGGCTGTCGTGTGGCAGTCCCGTTTTTATTTATGGGAAAATGACTGAGAAAATCGCCAAGCCTTTATATCATCACCGCTCCCACGAGTAGTCCCAGCACCATGGTGATGGTTTTCACGACCATGAAGTTGCGGCGCGACTGAGCCATCAAGGGCAGTCCGGCGTGACCGTTTTGAGAGATGGAGTTGGCCAGCAGGATACCGAAGGGGATCGTGCCATTCAAAAACATGACGATGAAGATAAGGTTGGGCCCTGACTCTGGGATGAAGCCCACCACGACCGCCAACAGCAGCATGGCATACTTGGCCCATTGCTTGGCCTGCAACAGCTGCTCCACATCCACAAATAGCCCAATAATCATAAGCAGCAGCAAGACGCCAAAAGACCATAGGAAGACCTTCAGCAGATGATGTTTCACCACATGATGCCAAAAATGCTCTTTCAGAAAATGGAGAACCCGACTTTTGAGGCCGTTCGTGTGAGCATCTTGAGAGGCAGATTCCTGACCTTCCATCTCCTCGTGGATATCAAAGTTGTGGGTTTCCAGCGTGAACTTCCATCTCTTGGATATCAGCATAAAAAGAAATCCTGACAGGATGGCGATGCCAAACAGAATGGCGGTGAGGATAGCGCCCCAACGGGGGTTCTGGACGAACAAGAAGAAGGCCTCGTCTCCGAAGGTAGCCACCATACCGGAGATGAGTGCGCCAAAAGAGATCAAGTCGTGGGTGAACATGGAGACCACGGCAAAGCCGCCCGCGCAGCCGGGTATAGCACCCAAGAGGGCCGCGAGGATGATCTGCAGGACGGGCTTGTTGCGCACCTTGGCCAACAGTTTTCCCGATGACGACACGTTGATGAGTTCTATCAGCGTCATCATCAGTATCACCCAACCTGTAATCTCCAAACTGTCTTTGAAGACATCCAGCAAACGATCGAAAAACACGGTCTTGTCCATCCTTAAGTTTCAGGGCCGCAAAAATAGCACTTTTTTCCCAAGAGGCCGCATTCGGCGACAAGCGCATCGAATAACTGGTTGGATAAATCAAGAAAAAGAATATATTTGCAGTTTCTAAAAACAGCCATTGTACCATGGCCAGAAGAACATAGCACATTATTTAACATCAATTAGTTACGATACAAAAACATCATTATATGGCATCTTTCAAACAGGGCATTTTTCACCGCTTAGGCATCAGCCTTTGCCTTATCGCAATCCTGATCACGGTTACCAGCTGTCGCAAACACAAAAACGATGCAGATGCATACGGGGTGTGTGAAGCCACCGAGATCACCGTCTCCTCCGAAGCCAATGGCAAAATGCTGGAATTCAACATCCATGAAGGAGAGACCTACGAGGCGGGAGAGGTTGTCGGATGCATTGATACATTCCAGACATATCTGCAAATCAAACAGTTAGAGTCTTCAATTAAAGCAACGCTTGCACGCCGTCCCAACGCCACCTCCCAAGTGAAGGTGCTGGACGACAAGCTCAACACTTTGAACAAAGAGAAACAGCGTGTCAGCAACTTGATCGAGGCCAACGCCGCCTCCACCAAGCAGTTGGACGACATCCAGGCGGAGATCAACATCACGAAGAGCCAGATTGCCGCCACCAAGTCCACCCTCTCCACACAGGACCAGTCGCTGCTGGAAGAGGTAGAGGCCATGCGCTTCCAGCTTCAGCAGCTGCAGCACGCCTTGGAGAGCTGCCGCATCAAGACCCCTATCGCCGGCACCATCATCAACAAATACATTGAAGAGAACGAGTTGGCCTACCAGGGCAAGCCGCTCTTCAAGATCGCCGACCTGAACAACATGTTCATCAAGGTCTATATCACCGAAGACCAGCTCTCATCCATCAAGCTGAACCAGAAGGTGGTGGTCCGTTTGGACAAGCCCGATGGCAAATACATCAAGTTGGATGGCAAGGTCACCTGGATCTCTCCGAAAGCGGAGTTCACGCCGAAGATGATCCAGACCAAGGACGAGCGTGCCAACCTCGTGTATGCCGTCAAGGTGAGCTTCAAGAATGACGGGTCCGCCAAAATCGGCATGCCAGGAGATATAGTATTCAAATAAGGTCTTCGGGCTGTGGCTGCACTCACCATACAGAAAGTCAACAAGGTTTACAACAAAACCGTACATGCGCTTCAGGATATCACCTTTGAGATCCAGGAGGGAGAGCTGTTCGGTTTGGTAGGCCCTGACGGTGCGGGCAAGTCCACCCTCTTCAACATTCTCACCACCCTGTTATTGCCCGACTCCGGCGACATTCAGATTCTGGGCATGGATCTCATCAACGACTACAAGCAGGTGCGGCAGGAGATCGGCTATCTCCCGGGCACCTTTTCTTTGTATCCGGATCTTTCTGTAAAAGAGAATCTGGACTTTTTCGCTGTGATGTACAAGAGCGACATCGAGGCCAACATGGACCTCATCCGTCCTATATGGCGACAGATAGAGCCGTTCAGCAAGCGCAAGGCCGGGAAGCTCTCCGGCGGCATGAAGCAGAAGCTGGCCCTCTGTTGCGCGCTGATCCACCGGCCCAAGATTCTCTTCCTGGACGAGCCCACCACCGGCGTGGACCCCGTCTCGCGCAAGGAGTTCTGGGAGATCCTGCAGACCATCCGCACCCAAGGCATCACCGTGCTCGTCTCCACACCGTACATGGACGAGGCTACTTTGTGCGACCGTATCGCCTTGATACAGAATGGCAAGATCCTCGGCATCGACACTCCAGAGGCCATCATCGAACACTTCAAGGGCACGCTCTACACCTTCAAGAGCGCCAATATCTTCTCGCTGTTAGAGGCGTTGAAGCGTTGTCCGCTGCAGTGCAACTACTACCCCTACGGAGAACATTGCCATATCGCCTTTTACGAAGATATGGAGACGGCCATGCCCCAGTTCCTGCAATTTCTGGAAGACAACCAGCAGGAGCATGGCGACATCGAGCCCATCCGTCCCTCCATCGAGGACTGTTTCATAGAAATCGTCAAAATGAATCGCCATGAATAGCATTGAGGTAGAACATCTGACGAAAAAATTCGGCGACTTCATCGCGGTCAACGACATCAGCTTCCAGGTCAAGGAGGGTGAGATCTTCGGTTTCTTGGGTGCCAACGGGGCGGGCAAGACCACAGCCATCAAGATGATGAGCGGGCTGTTACAGCCCACCTCCGGCACTGCTATGGTAGCAGGATACGATGTGATTACTCAATCGAAACTCATCAAGCGCAACATCGGCTATATGAGCCAGCGCTTCTCGCTTTACAACGACCTGACCGTCTTTGAGAACATGCAGCTCTTCGGGACCATCTACAAGATCCCGCGCAGAGAGCTGAAAGACCGCATCATGGACAGCCTGGCGCGACTGGACATGACCAAGCAGGCCAATCTGCTGGTCAACTCCATACCCTTGGGATGGAAACAGAAGCTGGCCTTCGCCACCGCCATCCTGCACAAGCCCAAGATCGTCTTCCTGGACGAGCCCACCTCCGGCGTGGACCCCATCGTGCGCCGCGAATTCTGGAATCTCATCTACGAGACCGCCTCCACCGGCGTCACCATCCTGGTCACCACCCACTACATGGACGAGGCCGAGTATTGCCACCGCATCTCCATCATGGCAGATGGTGTCATCAGATTATTGGGCACGCCGGAAGAGCTGAAAAAACAGGTGGGCGTCAACACTATCAACGATGTCTTTGTGGAATATGTGAAACATTAACGGGAGGATACGATGAAAGAGCTGCGCATGATATTACGAAAGGAGTTCATCCACATCATCCGTGACAGGATCACGCTGTTGCTGGTGTTAGCCATGCCCGTGGCACTGGTACTCCTCTTCGGCTTCACCATCAGCACCGACATCCACAACGCCCGAATCGCGGTTTTGGACCACTCCAAAGACACTCAGTCGCAGGCCTTTGTCCGCAAGCTGTCCTCCTCCAACTACTTCCAGGTGGTCTCCTACCCCAACACCGAGACGGAGATCGACTTCCAGTTCAAAGAGAACAACATCAAGCTAGCCATCATCATTCCGCAGAATTTTGAGAACGAGCTGGAGAATGAGCACAATGCCACCATCCAGGTCATCGATGACGTGTCGGATCTCAACATCGCCTCCATCTTGAACAACTATGTGCGCTCAGTCGTGCAGGATTTCCAGAACGAGTACAACCAGACCAGCACCCTAGGGGAATCGTTCAGCATCACCACCAAGATGAAGTACAACCCCAACATGGAGAGTGTGTATATGTTCGTCCCGGGCATCATCACGCTCATCATGATCTTGGTAACCGCCTTGATGAGCTCCATCACGCTGGCGCGTGAGAAAGAGACCGGCACCATGCGCATGCTCTTCATCACCCCGGTCAAAAAGATCTATGTGGTCATCGGCAAGGTGATCCCTTACATGATCATCTCCTTCTTGAGCACCATCGTCATCATCATCATCAGTGTGTTCGTCTTCAAGATGCCACTCAACGGCAGCATCTTGTTCCTGTTGTTGCTCTGCATCATCTTCATGCTCACGGCAGCCTCCTTCGGCATGTTGATCTCCACCATCAGCACCACGCAGCTGGATGCCATGATGATCACGATGATGGGACTCTTCCTGCCCACCGTGCTGCTCTCCGGCTTCCTCTTCCCGCTCAACAGCATGCCGATGATCTTCCAGATACTCGCCAATATATTCCCCGCCAAATGGTTCATCCTGGCCATCAAAGATGTGATGATCAAAGGGTCGGGATTCTTTGACGTGTGGCCCTACCTGACCATCCTGTTCGGCATGGCCGTCATCTTCATCAGTATCAGTCTTAAAATGTTGGATAAAAGGAATTAAGCTATGAGAACGATTTTGATACTGATAAAGAAAGAGTTTCTGCAGGTCTTCCGCAACCCGTTGCTGATGAGCATCCTGATTGTGGCGCCCATGGTGCAGTTCATGATCTTCCCCTTCTGCGCCGACTACGAGATCAAGGTGCTGGACATCGCCTTCATAGACCATGACGGTTCCCGGATCACCCAAGATATCATCCACAGCTTTGACGCCTCGGACATCTTCGTCTCCCACGGCATCATCCAGAATAAAAAGGATGCCGAGAAGATGATACAGCACGACAAGATAGATATCCTTGTCGAGTTTCCCAACCAATTTGAGGAGGATCTGATGAATGGCGAGGCCACGCGCATCGCCATCACTGCCAACGCCATCAACACCACCAAAGCAGGCATCGGCGTAGGATACACGCAGGAGATCATCGGCGGCTACATGCAGAAATTCCAGGAGGACAACATGTTCATCGCCTCCGAAGAACAAATACCCGCCCGGTTGAATCTCTCCTATATCTATTGGTATAACGAGCAGATGAACTACAAAAACCTCATCGTGCCGGGCATCTTGGTCATCTTGGTCACGCTCATCGGCTGCTATGTCACGGCGTTGAATCTGGTGCGTGAGAAAGAGATCGGCACCATCGAACAGGTCAACGTCACCCCGATCCGCCGTTGGCAGTTCCTCATCGGCAAGATGATCCCCTTCTGGATTCTCGGCATGGTGGAGTTCATCATGGGTCTTTTCATCATGAAGCTGGTATTCGGCATCACCGTCCAGGGCAGCATCCCCATGTTGCTCGGCATCACAGCCATCTACCTGCTCGTCATGCTGGGGTTGGGATTCTTCATCTCCAGCGTCTCCGAGAACCAGCTGCAGGCCATGTTCATCGTGTTGTTCCTCTTCATCATCTTCGTGTTGCTGAGCGGCCTCTTCACCCCCACGGAAGGCATGCCGCAATGGGCGCATTACACCAACTATCTGAACCCGATGTCGTTCTACATGGAGGTTATCAAGAAGGTGGTGCTCAAGGGAAGTGCCTTCGTCAGCGTGCAGACAGAGACCATCGTACTCTCCGTCATGGCCGTCATCGTGAATACGGGCGCCATCCTCAGTTATCAAGAAAAAAGTAAATAACCCATACTATGCTCATCTTAGAAAAACCATACGTATCCAAGACTTTAGTCAAGACCGCCATCGAGAAAAACCTTCCTGTATTGAGAAATGCCATGTCGGAAAAGATTGTCGCCGAAGGCTATGCGTTGCCTTTGCTGGACGATGCTCCATTTGTGGCAGAATACGAGAAGCGCGGCCGTTTATATACCATGTCGGAGAACGCCTTGGGCTGGCTGGTAGAGCACCTGCCCGACCAAGAGCTGCTCGATAAGATCGCCTTGCTGAAAGACAAAGCCACCTTCCGGCGGATCTGCCACGACATGTACCCCGACTTTTTCTTCTGTGAGGAAGAGATCGCCCAGTTGGACCGCATGGAGGCGGACAAGCTCCCCTACCCCTTGGTGCTGAAACCCTCCGTGGGATTCTTGAGCGCAGGCGTGCATGTGGTGCACAACACGGAAGAATGGGATGCCGCCATCCGCGACATCCAAGCCAACTTCCACAAGGTGAGTTCCCAGTTCCCCGAGTTTGTCATCGGCACGCAGAAGTTCTTGATTGAAGCCTACATCCGAGGAGAAGAGTATGCCGTGGACACCTATTTCGATGAAAAGGGAGCGCCCACTATCCTCAACATCTTCCATCATCGTTTCGCTGACGAGAATGACACCTCCGACCGTCTCTACTGCTCCAGCCGTGCATTGTACGACCAATACGAGGAGCCTTTCATGCACTTCCTCGTTGAGCTCAACAAGGTGCTGAAGTTGCACGACTTCCCCATGCACATTGAGTTCCGCTATGACGGCAAGAGATCCATCCCCATCGAGATCAACCCGTTGCGTTTCGCCGGCTTCTGCCTCAACGAGTTGCAGACGCACATCAGCGGACTGCACCCCATCGTAGCCTATTTGGAGAACATCCACATCGGCAAAGAGGAGATGTGGAAAGGCAAAGAGCAAGACACCTACAGCTTCCTGGTCCTGGAACGTCCCGCCGACTCCGCACCGGAAGAGGTCTTCAACGAAAAGAAATTCCGGGAGGACATGATGGATGTGCTGGAGCTGCGTCCGTTGGCAGACCCCACCATCGGAGTTGCCGCCACCGCCTTCATCCGCACTGACGATGCTCATAAAGCCGAACTGGAGCACATCCTGCATTTAGATATGCACGATTATATGATTGTAAAATAATTTTATATCTTTGCAGCGGTTAAAACAAAATTATCAACGATGGCCCATTTGATGCTCAGATGCAAGAACAGCAGAAGGCTGCTCACCTTAACGATCAGTTTGGTGTGCATCCTCAACCTGTCTTCTTGTCAGAACAACAGTCTGCATCATCCCAAGCCCTCCTGGTTCAAGTATTACAGCGCGTATTCTGACAAAGAGATCCAGGAATATTACCAGCAGGCCATCCCGCAATATGCCGACCAGGACTCCAACATCCAGTATGGGATCCGCACTTTCTACGCCCAGCGGGACTATGCTCCTTTTTGGACCGAAAAAGGGTTGAATGAGTTTCTGGGCAGCACGCTGCAGCAGTATTTGGCCGATGCGACCAGTCATGGCATTCATCCTGACGAGTTTGAATATGGTTACATTGTTTCTGTCATAGACTCCTTGAAAAATCATCGGATTGCCAATCAAGACAGCATCTTATACAAGCAGTTGTTGGATTTGGAGTTAGCCATGACGCGTTCCTATCTGCGCTATGCCACGGCCTTGCGCTATGGCATCAGCGACCCCAAGACCGTCAACGGCGGGAAATGGCTGTATAAGTACGAGAAGCCCGACACCAACTTTGTGCAAGAGGCGCTTGCACAAATGAAAGATCTGGAAAAGGCCATGGAATCCATGCAGATCGAGGACCCTGTCTATGTGCGCTATCAGAAAGAATTGGCGACCTGGTATGCGAAGGCCGAGCGGGAGCCGGACACCCTGCCCGTGGGCACATGGCACAAGCGCACCGAAGACGCACATTACCGTCCTCTCTGCCGCCGTCTCAAATGGGTGGGCACGCTGGACAGCACGGTGGCAGACACCAACCGTCTGACCCCTGCCCTGCTGGCTGCTGTCAACCTCTTCCGGACGGACAACGCCATCCCCACGAGCGACACCCTCGACAAAGAGACGCTGGAGAAGCTCAACCGTCCTGCCAACTACTACATCAAGCGGCTCTCCGCCAACATGGAGCGCCTCCGCTGGCACGTCATCCCCGCCAAAGGGAAGACCCACATCGCCGTCAACATCCCCGACTTCACCCTCTGCACCTTTGTAGAGGACACGGTCGCCTTCAAGACGCGCATCTGTTGCGGACGCACCGCCAACCCGGCGAAGGCAGCGTGGCGCAAGAAGCCGAACGGCCTCATCCTCGCCGCCAAGAGCGAATCGCCGCTGCTGCACAGCAACATCAACTACATCGTCCTCAATCCCGAGTGGAGCATCCCTTACGACATCATCAAAAACGAGTACTACTCCAAACTCTGCAAGAGCAACACGGCTGTGGTCAACAGAGAGCATCTCTATATCAAAGATGCCCGCAATGGACAATATGTAAAGCCCGAGACCATCGACTGGACCAAAGTCAACCGGCAGAATATCCCCTATCGTTTGTATCAAACCTCAGGACGATATAATGCGTTGGGGCAGATCAAGTTCAGCTTCCCCAACACCGAATCCGTCTATCTGCACGACACAAACAACAAAGGCGCCTTCAAGCGGAGGGTGCGTGCCCTGTCGCACGGCTGCATCCGCGTGGAGAACCCCTTTGACCTGGCCGAGGTGATCTTCGACCTCAACGAGTTCGACACCATCCGGAAAGAGCAGATCAGCATCATCATGGGCGGCGAACCCACCACCGAAAAAGGAGAGAAATATCTGGAGAAGCTGGAGGAGCAGGACTCCATCCGCTACGAGAAGCTCTCCGAATACGACAAACAGTTCTACCGCAAACTGATGCCCACCACCATCCATCTCAAGAAACAGATGCCCCTCTATATCGAGTATTACACCTGTTTTTTGGATGACAAAGACAGGATGCAATATCGCAACGACATCTACTACAAAGATGACAACATCTTGATATACACCGGCATGAACAGATAGCCATGATTACGCGGGAGGAGTTCACGGATCGTTTGCACCATCATTTTTCCTTTGAGCCCACGCCATCGCAGGCGGAGGCCATCCAGCGACTGTCGGAGTTTATCTTTAACAGCGGGGAACAGTTTCTGTTCATCATGAGAGGATATGCGGGCACGGGCAAGACGAGTCTGATGAGTGCGCTGGTCCAATCGTTAGACGAGTTGCATGTGCGCACCGTCTTGCTGGCCCCCACGGGTCGCGCCGCCAAGGTGCTGTCGCAATACACAGGCCGCAAGGCATACACCATCCACAAATGGATATACCGCATGGCACAGCGAGACGGCCTTCACTACTTCGTGCGCAAGGAGAACAAATACCAGCACACCCTCTTCATCGTGGACGAGGCCTCCATGATCTCCGCCGAGGGCAACATGGACGGCTTGGGCATGGCCAGTCTTCTGGACGACCTCATCGACTACGTCTATTCCTCGCCGCACAACCGCATGCTCTTCATCGGCGATGACGCACAGCTGCCGCCTGTCCACTCGGTAGAGAGTCCTGCCCTCGACACTAACTACATGAAACACTCCTATGACGTGGTGCCTTACACCTGTCGGCTGACGGATGTGGTGCGACAAGCCCAAGAGTCCGGCATCCTCGTTTCCGCCACCGCCTTGCGAGAAAAGATAGACACAGAGGAGTTCTTCCCTCCCCTCTTCAGCGCCCAGCCCATGCCAGACGTCACCCGTATCAACGGCGGAGAGCTCGAAGAGTTGTACAACAGTCTGTACGGGAAGTATGCCTCAGAGGAGATCGTCACCATCACCCGCTCCAACAAGAGGGCCAACATCTTCAACCAGGAGATCCGCGGGCGCATCCACTTCCGGGAGAACAGCATCGCCACCGGCGACTTCATCATGGCGGTTAAGAACAACTACTATTGGGTGGATGAGCTCTCGGAGGTCGGCTTTCTGGCCAACGGCGACATCATGGAGGTGATGAGCATCCATCGTCAGCAAGAGATCTACGGCTATCATTTCGCCGATGTCACCGTCCGACTCTGCGATTATCCTGACGAGCCTAACATAGACATCAAGATCATCTTGGAGAGTCTCAACATCGAGAGTGCCTCCTTGACCTTCGAGGACAGCCAGCGCCTCTATCAGGCCATCGCCGAAGATTATCAGGAGATCACCAACCCGCGGGCGCGCTTCCTTCGCATCAAAAACGACCCATACCTCAACGCCGTGCAGGTCAAGTTCGCCTACGCACTCACCTGCCACAAGACCCAGGGCGGGCAGTGGAAACAGGTCATCATCGACAAAGGATTTGTGCCGGAAGACGGCTTCGACAAGGAATTCTTACGATGGCTATACACCGCCCTCACAAGAAGTACCGAGCAGGTATATCTTTTGAATTTTGAAGATGAATACTTCGGTTAACGGCTTTGCAGTGCTTGGCAGATCCGGGACAGTCCCTCCTCCAAAGTGGCGCGCGGGCAACCGATATTGAGCCGCATGAAGCCTTCGCCATCAGCACCATAGTCAGTGCCGCTATTCAGCCCCACCTTTGCTTCCTCTATCATGATGCGCACCAGCTCCTCGTGCGGCAGTCCGTATGCTCTGAAATCCAGCCACAGCAGGAAAGAAGCCTCGGGGCGCATCGCCACCACTTTGGGCGCATGTTGTTTCAGATAGTCGATGGCGAAATCGACATTCCCTTGCAGATATTGCAACAGTTGCAGACGCCACTCCTCTCCATAGCGGAAGGCAGCCTCGGCCCCCACATAGGCAAAGAGATGGCCCAAGGACAGCTCGTTGGCATCCAGGAAATTGAAGAACTGACGGCGGATGTCCGGGTCGGGCACATAACAGACGGAAGAGCCCAGCCCCGCCATGTTGAAGGTCTTGCTGGGCGCGAAGAAGGTGATGGAGTTATGGAACGCCTCCTCCGACACGGTGGTGAAGGAGGTGTGCTTATGCCCCGGCAACGTCAGGTCGGCATGGATCTCATCCGCGATGACGAGCACCTTCCGGCGGTAGCAGATCTCTGCCACGCGGCGAAGCTCCTCGGGAGTCCAGACCGTGCCCCCGGGATTGTGCGGATTGGCCAGGATCATCACCTTACACTCTTTGGCTTTCTCCTCCAAGTCCTCGTAGTCGATCTCAAAACGTCCGTTGACGGTCTTCAAACTGCTGCTGACGAAGCGGCGGCCGCTGCGGTGCGGCACGTTGAGGAATGGCGGATAAACGGGTGTGGTCACCAGGACATGATCGCCGGGCTGGGTGAAGGCCTGCAGCACAAAAGCGATGCCCTGCACCACCCCGGGGATGAAGTGCATCTTCGACCACTTGGCCTCAATGCCGTAATGCGATTGGAACCAGTTGACCACGGCACAGACGTAGGACGGCGGGGCGAAGGTATAGCCGAAGACCTCATGATCGCAGCGCTCTTTGATAGCCTTGACCACAAAATCAGGCGTCTTGAAATCCATATCGGCCACCCACATCGGCAAGACATCCTGGGTGCCGAAGACCTCCTTCAGCATATCATGTTTCACACACGAAGTGCCGCGTCTTTCAACAAGTTCGTCAAAATTGTAATCCATCATTATCAGTTATCAGTTGTCAGTTAGAAGTTAGAAGTTTGGAGTTAGAAGTTAGTAATTGTCAGTTGGGGAACAATAGCTAATGGCTAACAGCTAATAGCCAAACTCAATCTTTCTTGTCACCGCCATCCATTTCCGAAATCAACGATTCCAGCATATTCAAGGCATCGGGGATCGGGATCGGGTTGGTCAGCTTCTCTTTGGCCTTATAGACACACACCAGCCCTTGCGAGGCGCCCACGATGCCGTAGTCGGCGTCAGCCATCTCGCCAGGGCCATTGACGATGCAACCCATCACGCCGATCTTAAGACCCGGATAATGGGCGAAGCGCTCCTTCACCAGGGCCACCACCGACTGGATGTCGTACTGTGTGCGGCCGCAGGAGGGACAGGATATGAACTCCGTCTTGCTCATGCGGATACGACACGCCTGTAAGATGGTGGCACGCAACTCCTCCAGTTGGGCGGCGCTCTGCGTATGGTTCTCCAAGACAATGTCTTTGATATGATGGTGATAATAGGCGTACCCAGCCATGGCGGCAGCGCTGACCATCCACGCTTCCGGGTCGGCGATGTCCGCCGAATAGAAGAGCGTTTGGTCTTGGACCTTGGCATCCTGAGGGTTGAGGGCTGCGACCGTCTGCACGATGCGGTGCCCAAAGGGGGACTCGTTCTCGGGCGGCTCGGTCAGGGAGACACGGATAGTGTCGCCAACGCCGGTCAGCAGCAGGGCGCCGATGCCGGCGGCAGACTTCACGCGACCTTCAACGCCGCACCCGGCCTCGGTCACGCCAAGGTGGAGGGGATAGATGGCCCCGCGCGAGGCCATCGCCTCCCGCAGGCGCAACGTAGCCTCCATCATCGTCTGCACATTGCTCGACTTCATCGAGATCACCATCTTATGGAAGTCGGCCTCTTCGCAGATGTCGAGCCATTCCAACGCAGACTGGACCATCGCCTCGGGCGTGTTGCCATAGCGGTTCAGGATACGGTCACACAGAGAGCCTTGGTTGATGCCCAGACGGATTGCCGTGCCGTGGGCACGGCATATCTCGAAGAGCGGCCGGGCGCGCTCCGCCATACGTCTGACAGCGTCCGCATACTCGGCATCTGTCATCGTAAAAGAGGCAAAGACACGCTTGTCCACATAGTTGCCGGGGTTGATGCGCACTTTCTCTACAAACGAAGCCACAGCCTCCGCGACCTTCGGGTTGAAATGCACGTCAGCCACGATGGGCACCGTACATCCTTTCCGGCGAAGCTCTGCCTGTATCTTGGCCAGCGCATCCACCTCTTTCATGGAAGGGACGGTCAGGCGCACCATCTGGGCGCCGGAGGCCACCATGCGCTCGCATTGGGCCACGGACGCCGCCACATCCAACGTGTCGGTATTGGTCATGGACTGCACCACGACCGGGGCATCACCGCCCATCAACACGTCACCGATATGGAACTGGACGGTACTATGCATTTTTCTGTATTTTGTGGAATCCCTGCGCCTTTATCTCAATCTGATGATTATCATTGGTCATCAGTTGGCAACCATATTCTTTCTCCTTGATATAACCTACGATAGAGACATTGGCCACATTTTGAATCTTCTCAAAGTCTGCCTGCTTGATGGTGAACATCAACTCATAATCGTCGCCACCGTTCAGGGCGGCCACGGTATGGACGAGGGAGAAATGTCGCAACGTATTGAAGGTCAGCTCCGTCATCGGGATGCGTTCTTCGAAGAGCACCGCGCCTTTGTCGGAGGCCCGGCAGATCTGCATCAGAGCGGCAGCCAGACCGTCTGAGACGTTGGCCATGGCGGTCGGGATGATATCCTCGCGCCGCAACGCCTCTATGATATCCAGTCGGGCTTCGGGACGCAGCTGACGTTGCAGCAGATAGTCTTGACCGGAGAAGTCGGGTTGCACGCCCGGGTTCTCGTCAAAGACCTTCTTCTCTCTTTCGAGCAGGAGCAGACCGGCATACGCCGCGGCGAAGTCGCCGGAGACACAGAGCAGCTCGTTTTCAGCAGCGCCCTGCCGTCTGACCAGTTGTGCCGGCTCACACTCCCCCACTGCCGAGACGCTGAGGATCAGGTCACGCCGTGACGTGGTGATGTCCAGTCCCGTGATATCCACATGGAGGTTTTCACATCCCGTGGCCACGCCGTCCAGCAAGTCCTGCACCGCCTTGAGGTCAAAGCGGTTGGAGATGGCGACATTGACCGACAGCTGAGTCGGGATGGCATTCATGGCCAGGATGTCGGAGCAGACCACCGTCACGGCTTTGTAGCCGAGGTATTGCAGCGGGACATAGGTCAGGTCGAAATGGACATTCTCAAGGAACACCTTGGACGAGGTGACCACATATTCGGAGGAGGGAGACAACACTGCCGCATCGTCTCCAATGCCCACCACCGTGGAGCCATTCTCCTGGACGAAGCCTTTGGCCAACTCCGTGATAAGGTCATATTTGCCGACAGAGGGGGTGTCCTCCGCGACCGAAGGGTTGATATCTTGCATATAATTAAGAATTGACTATACGTAATAGTGCTTGGAAATCGAGGTGCATTGCTCGATGCTCTCGATGACATCGGCCATCAGTTTGGCGACGGAGACGACACGCACCTTGCTGCACGGGCGTTTCAACGGGATGGAGTCGGTAACCAGCACGGTCTCCAGCGATGACTTCTCGATCTTGTCCAATGCATCGCCGGAGAAGAGTCCGTGAGCGCACATGGCATTGACGCTCTTGGCACCCATCGCCTTGATAGCCTCGGCAGCCTTGCAGAGTGTTCCGGCAGTATCGATGATGTCATCCACCAGGATAACCTCCTTGCCACGGACATCGCCCAGAATGTGCAACGAAGCGACCTCATTCTGTTTCTCTCTCTGTTTAAAACCGATGGCGAGATCGCAGTTCAGCGCCTTGGCGTAGGTGGAGGCGCGCTTGGTACCGCCCGTGTCGGGAGAGGCGATCATAATATCCGGATTGTTCAGGCTCTGGATGTATGGAATAAAAACGTTGGAGGCGAAGAGATGGTCCACCGGCACCTCTAGGAATCCCTGGATCTGGTCGGCGTGCAGGTCCATGGTGATGACACGGCTCACACCGGCAGTCGTCAGCAGGTTACACATCAGCTTGGCACCGATAGAGGTTCTGGGTTTGTCCTTGCGATCCTGGCGTGCATAGCCGAAATAGGGCATCACCGCGATGATGTTGCGTGCAGAGGCGCGCTTGGCAGCATCAATGGCAATGAGGAGCTCAATGATATTGTCCGCCGGAGAGAATGTCGGCTGGATAATGAAGACATCCTTGCCACGGATGGTATCATTGAAATACACCTGTATCTCACCGTCTTTAAACTGCAGAATGTCCACAGGGAACAACGGCATATTCAGATGTTCTGCGATGTTTTTGGCTAATTCAGGATTGGCACGACCGGCCACCAATACATAGTTTTTATCCATAACTGCTTAATATTTATTGATTTAAGATTTAGTCCAAACAAAAAGCAAATGTAAGCAGACAATCGTAAGAATACAAAAAAAGATATAAACAATTATCAACAATGAACTCCAAACTCCAAACTCCCAACTTATAACTCCTAACTCCCAACTTCCAACTACTAACTACTAACTTCTAACTTCTAACTCCTAACTCCTAACTGACAACTGACAACTGAAAACTCCTCTTAGTGGTTCTGCATCAGATACTCCTTGATAAAATCATCGATCTCGCCATCCATCACCGCGTTCACATTGCCCGTCTCGAAGCCCGTCCGGAGATCCTTGACCATCTTATAGGGCTGCATGACATAGCTGCGGATCTGGCTGCCCCACTCGATCTTCTTCTTGGAGCCCTCGATCTCGGCCATCTTGGCGCGTTTCTTCTCTAATTCCAGTTGATAGAGACGGGATCGGAGCATGGTCATGGCCATCTCGCGATTCTGGATCTGCGAGCGGGTCACCTGACACTCCACGATGATGCCGGACGGATGGTGATGCAGTCGCACGGCCGTCTCCACCTTGTTGACATTCTGTCCGCCGTGACCGCTGGAGCGATAGGTGTCCCAGCTGATGTCGGCAGGACTGATTTCAATGACAATGTCGTCATTCACTATCGGATAGGCAAAGACGGAAGCAAAAGAGGTATGGCGTCTGTTGGCGGCATCAAACGGGGAGAGGCGCACCAGACGGTGCACGCCGATCTCGCTGCGCAGATAGCCGTATGCGTAGGGGCCTTCCACCTCGACAGAGACAGACTTCACGCCGGCGACATCGCCGTCTTGCTGATCCAGCATCTTGGTTTTGAAGCCATTGCGTTCCGCCCATCGCATATACATACGCAGCAGCATCTCGGCCCAGTCGCAACTCTCCGTACCGCCAGCACCTGCATTGATGGTGATGACCGCATTGAGCGAGTCCTCTTCGTTACGCATCATATTACGGAACTCCAGCTTCTCCACCTTTTGGAGAAGCAGATTATAGGATTGCTCCACCTCTTCCGGGGTGGCCTCGCCAGCCTCCAGGAAATCGTTCAGGATGGAGAGCTCTTCGCCCTGTTCCACGGCTTGTTCATAATCCTTCACCCAGGTCTTCACCAGGGCGATCTCGCGCAGCAGCTGCTCCGCCTTCTTGGGGTCATCCCAGAAGTCAGGCTGCTGGCTGATGGCTTCTTTCTCTGTTATCTCCGCCTGTTTCGCATCGATGTCAAAGATACCTCCTTAGCTCACCGAGCCTGCTGAGGATACTTTTAACCTGTTCGTTTGTTATCATAATTTGATGATATTAAGCGTTTAAGAAAGACATGATCTCCCCCATCTCAAATCCCTTGGTCAGCAGAGAGCGAATCAATTTGGAGCGGTCGTCAGAGTCGGCCTTGTTCAAGCGTTTCCACTTGGCGACGGTGTCGGCGAGCATCTGCCGATATTCCTCGGGGTCGATGCCAGCGATAGCCTCGTCAATGATGTCGGGCGCAACGCCCTTGGCATAGAGGCCCTGGCGCAGCTTGAGACGGCCCCACTGGTTCTCGCGCATCTTGCCTCTGACATATAGAGCGGCGAAACGATGGTCGTCCAGGAACTTCTGGTCCTTGAGGCGGCGGAGGATCTCCTCCCGTTGCGAGCTCGAGATGGCCAGACCGGTCATCTTTTTGCGCACCTCGGCCTCGCAGCGCTCCTGATAGGCGCAGTAGCGTTCCATCTTCATCAACACATCGCCAGGCACATCCATAGTTACTCGGTTTTTGTGTCCTCAACAGTCGGGATATTCCAAAGGACTATCTCGTCCATGTTGTTGTTGAAATAACGATGCTCAAGCAGATGATAGCTCTGGTTGGCGACCAGCTTGATGCGTTTCTTGTATTTGAACTTCCATTTGGTGAGAATGGAGGGGAAGCCGTGTTTGAGGAAAGCATGCACGAAAGGATGCACCATGACGGTCACCTTGGACTCGCGTTGTTTTTCAAAGAGGAACTCCAGGGTGTTGTCGATCTCATCCTCGATCAGGATGGCGGGTTTCACTTTGCCGGTACCTTTGCAGGTCGGGCATTGTTCTGTGGTCTCGATGATTGTCGCCTGGCGCACACGCTGGCGCGTGATCTCCATGACACAGAACTTGTTAAGAGGCAATATCGTGTGTTTTGCTTTGTCGTTCTTCATGTACTCCTGCATCGCCTTGTATAGTCCGGACTTGTGCTGGGCGGTGTGCAAGTCCACAAAGTCGATGGTGATGATGCCGCCCATATCGCGGAGGCGCAGTTGGCGCGCAATCTCCGCAGCGGCTATCATATTGGTGTTCATCGCGTTATCCTCAGGCGACTGATTGGACTTCAAGCGGTTGCCGCTGTTGACGTCAATCACATGCATCGCCTCGGTATGTTCTATGATCAAGTAAACCCCGCTCTTGACGGTCACCACTTTGCCGAAAGAGCCTTTGATCTGTTTGGCAACATTGAATTGCTCGAAGATGGGTTTCTTGTCGTTATACAGTTTGATGATGCCTTCCTGGGCAGGTGAATAGGTGTGGATATAGTTTTTCACCTCGTTGAAGACATCCTGCGTGTCGATATAGATGGCGTTGAAGGAGTCGTTGAGCATCTCCCGGAGGAGGGATGAGACGCAGTCGCTTTCTTGGGACAGGCAAGCGCCGGATTTGGCGGTGAAGAGGTTCTCCACGGTGGTGTCCCATTTGTAGCGGATCTTATCGAGGTCGGCGGTCAGCTCCTCGGCGGACTTATGTTCCGCGACCGTGCGGATGATGATGCCGAAGTTGCGGGGCTTGATGCCCTGCACGATGCTGCGCAGACGTTTGCGCTCTGCCGTGCTCCTGATCTTCTGGGATATGGACACCTTGTCGCCGAAGGGAACCAGCACGAGGTAGCGGCCGGCAAAGGAGACCTCCGTGGTGATACGCGGTCCTTTGGTGGAGATGGGCTCCTTGGCGACCTGCACCATCAACATCTGTCCAGACGTGATGATGTCGCTGATCTTCCCGTTCTTGGGCACCTCTTCGAGATACTGTACTCTGCTGATGCTCCGCTTGCCAGTCGTGATAGCCTGACTGACAAACGCATTGATAGTCCGCGCGTGGATGCCGAGGTCGAGATAGTGCAGGAATGCATCCTTCTCGCTGCCGATATCCACAAAGGCGGCGTTCAAACCGGGCATGATCTTCCTGACCTTGCCCACATAGATATTGCCTACAGAGAACTTCGCCGTTGATTTCTCCGTATGGATCTCCATCAGCTTCTTATCCTCCAACAGAGCCATCTGCACCTCGTTGTCGTGCGAGGTGATAATCAGTTCTTTTGAAATTTCTGTAGTTTCTTCCATAGTTTTAAATAAAACAATGAAAACTAAATAAAACGAAGATTGTCCTATTTAGTTTTCATTGCAATTATACTCATAAAAGATTATTTGTTTTTATGTCTGTTCTTTCTGAGACGTTTTTTTCTTTTATGAGTAGACATTTTATGTCTTTTTCTCTTTTTACCACTTGGCATAATAAATGGATTTAAAGGTTACATATTATTTTTTAGAATTCTTCACAGCGTTGACGAAAGTCTTGCAAGGCTTGAAAGCCGGGATATTATGGGCAGGAATGGTGATCGTCTTAGCCTTGGAGATGTCGCGAGCGGTCTTCTTGGCTCTTTCTTTGATGATGAAGCTACCAAAACCTCTGAGGTAAACATTGTCACCACCAACCATTGAATTCTTAACGCTATCCATGAATTTTTCCACGATAGTTTGCACAGTTGCTTTGTCTAATCCGGTCTTTCCGGCAATGTCATTTACGATATCAGCTTTTGTCATAATAATGATATTTAATAATTTTGGTTTATTTTTTGGAGCGGCAAAAATACAAATAATTTGTTCAAATTCTTCACTTTACGGATTTTTTTTTCAACACCCCAGTTTTTACAAATAATCAGCGGCATTCCAACACTTCCCGCGATGGCCTTTTGGCGGGTTTCAGGAAGATAGAATGCGGATATTTTCGGATGTTATCGGATTTTTTCCGCAACTTTGGAAGCGAGACGGCTGGCCCCGATCCGGAACATGTCGCGGTTCATCCAAGCGCTCCCGAGGACATTGTTCAGCAGTTTCACATAATAGATGGCCGTCTCGGGATCGGAGATTCCGCCCGCAGCCTTGATGCCCACCTGCTTGCCTGTTTGCTGATGATGGAACTTGATGGCGTCCATCATGACCAGGAAAGCTTCGGGAGTCGCGTTGACCGCGATCTTGCCGGTGGAGGTCTTGATGAAGTCAGCGCCGGCAGCGATAGCGATCTGGGAAGCCTTGAAGATATTCTGCGGTGTCTTCAGCTCGCCCGTCTCCAAGATCACCTTCAGTTTGGCATCCTTGCAAGCCTCTTTGATGGCCTTGATCTCGTCATAGACGGTCTGGTAGTCGCCCTGCAGGAAGGTGCCGCGCGAGATGACCATGTCGATCTCATCGGCGCCCTGCTCCACCGCATAGCGCACTTCCGCCACCTTGACGGCGATGGGCGACTGTCCGGCGGGGAACGCGCCTGCCACCGAAGCGACTGTGATGGGCTGGTCGTGCAACATCTCCGCCGCCGTCTTCACGAAGGGCGGATAAACGCAGACCGCGGCCGGCATGCATGCCTTCTGCGCCTGGAAGTCCAGCGCCTTCTGGCACAGATCTTTCACGACCTGCACATTGTCGGTGCCCTCCAGGGTGGTCAAGTCAATGCTTCCCAAGATGAAGCGGTACATATCCTGCTCCGACATGGGGGCGGGACGTTGGTGCACACTCTGCAAGCGGTGTGCTATCTGATCTGTTGTGTAGGGATAATTCTCTATGGTCATAATATCATTATTTATCATTGAACATTCTTTTTGAAACGGTCCAGCGCCACCTTCAAGGAGAAGATGTGGGAGTACTGGGCGATGGAGAGATTGCCCAGGTCGGTGAAGGCGTAGTCGATGGAGACGATATTTTTGATGCAGACGCCGAGTCCGAGATTGATCTGGAGGGTCATCTTGTTCTTGCCGCTGAAGTCGGGTTCCCATTGGAAGTTGCCGACACCTGCGCGCAGGGCGACAATCTTCTTGTAGGCAAACTCCACGCCCAGATGCGGGTCGATGCTCAGCACGTTACTGCGGATGAGGGTGTTGCGTTTGCCATCGAAGGTGCAGTCGAAGTCCAGCGCCACGGTGCCGTTGAAGCCCTTGCCCATCTCGAAGCGTTTGGCACCGCCGAGCAGGAGTTTGGGGATGGTGAGCTCCAATCCGTTCTCGGGGATCTCGTTACCCGTCTGCTCAAAGACGTCTATCACCTCATCCGTGAGGTTGTAGCGCCACGCATTGAAGGTGGAGGTGCCGTCTCGCAACATGGCCCCGGCCTGCCATCCTTTATTATTATATTGTAAGCCGAAGTCGAGACCGAATCCCCAGGCGCGGGCGAACTTGCCGATGCCGCGGGTGATGATCTTCGCGTTGGCGCCCACCGACAAGCCCTGCACATTGGCGAAGCTGTAAGCGTAGCTCAGCAAGATGGCATTGTCTGCCGCCGAGAAGTAGGTGATGCGGTCATAGTCCACATTACCCTGTGCGTCAATCAGTTCGGTGGTATTCATAATATTGTCCACCCCGAAACGGATGTAGGAAAGCGCCACCGTGTTGCGATCATCGATCTTGAAGCCGAGGCCGGCGTAGTCATATTTGGCGATGCCGGCGAAATATTCGGCGTGCATCAGCGACAACTCGTAGCGTTTGTCCATGCGGCTCAGTCCTGCCGGATTCCAGTAGGCGGCGGTCACATCCTCGGCGATGGCGGTCATCGTGTTGGACATGGCCAGTCCGCGCGCACCGACTCCCAGCGAGAGGAACTCGTTGCTGTATTTGCTCTGAGCGAGCCCCAAAAAGGCGCACAGCAAGATGGCCGCTGTTATCAATATTCTCTTCATCTATTCTGCAGATTTCTTGTTTTTAGCATACTCTTTCCGATCGCCGTCAAAGAGTTCATAGCCCATAAAGCGGCACTCGATAGAGCCATTATAGAGGGTCTTCTTGAGAGACGGGCGCAGACCGATGGCGTTGAGGGCGTCCTTGTCGGAGCTGATGACGAAGGCGCGGCAGCCCGCATATTGGTGTTTCAAGGTCGTGCCGATGGTGCCGTACAGCTCCAGCAAGTCCTTCACCTGGAGTCGCTCGCCGTAGGGCGGGTTCGTCATCACCAGCGCGGGCGTGCGCACCGGACTCGTGTCGGCAATGTCCAACCGCTTCAGCGTGACAAAATCCTTCAGCCGGGCTTTGATGATATTCGTCTCGGCAATATCGAGGAAGCGGCCGTTAATGTCTGATCCGTAGAAGTTGACAGGTACGTCTTCCCGTATCTTGGCTTCCTTGCGGACAGACTTCCACAAATCGCTATCGAAGTTCTTCCAGCGCATGAAGCCATAGTCGCGGCGATAGAAGCCGGCGGGGATATTCAGGGCGCGCATGGCAGCTTCCACGAGCAGCGTGCCGCCACCGCACATCGGGTCGATGAAGTCGCACTCACCCTTCCATCCGGAGAGCTGTATCATGGCCGCCGCCACCACCTCATTGATGGGCGCCGGATGATTGGAGACCTTGTAGCCCCGTTTATGCAACGACTCGCCGGAACTGTCCACGAAGAGCTGTGCCTCATTTTTGTAGATATGCAGGGAGAACTGGACATCCGGATCATCCTTGTCCACGGAAGGACGGACATCGTAGAGGTCGCGGAAGCGGTCGCAGATGGCATCCTTGGCCAGCAGCGCGGCGAAGAGCGGCGTCTTGAAGATGCTGTCCACATTGGTGGCATGCACCACCATCGTCCCACGCGCATCCAAGAAACGTTCCGCCGGGAAGTCGAAGATCTGCTCATAGAACTGGCGGTTGTTGGCGAAGGTGAACTTGCACTGCCGCCACAAGATACGCAGTGCGGTTCGACAATAGTAGTTGGCGCGATACATCATGCCCATGTCGCCCTCAAAGGCCACGGCACGGCTCATGATCTGGCAGTTCTTGGCACCCAGCTGCGTCAGCTCCTCAGCCAACAAAGGCTCCAGATTGGCAAATGTCTTAGCGATAAAATATTCAGTCTTTTCCATTATTACGAATCGGCTGCAAAGATACGCTTTTAAATTCAAAAAAACGGGGTCTTTTGTATTTTTTTAAAATATGTATGGGGCGGTTCAATTTTTGATTTTTTTGTTATTTTTGCGCTTGTTCCAGATTTTTTAATGAAAGATGTGTAAAACACAACCATATACGATTATAGAGGCTGGCGGAGGCATTGTGGAAAACGAATTTGGCGAGATTTTGATGATTTTCCGCCGCGACAAATGGGACTTTCCGAAAGGCAAGGCCGAGCCGGACGAGACCCACGAGCAGACTGCCCTCCGCGAGGTGGAGGAAGAGACCGGCGTCCAGCAGCTTGCCATCACGGAGGCGCTGCCCGACACACAGCACACCTACACACTGAACGGCACCGAGATCCTCAAGATTACCCATTGGTACCGCATGCGAGCACACAAGCAGGAGCTGGTTCCACAGACAGAAGAGGACATCGCCCAGGCCCTGTGGATCCACAAAGAGTTTGTCGGGGCACTGCTCACCGCCAACTCCTTCCCCACCCTGATCACTTTATGGGAAGCCTACCTTTATCCATCATTAAATTATTAAATCATTAAGTTGTTAATTATCAAAATGATGAGATGCGTTGCACGACATATAGCATGGCTCTTGGTCCTCACCTTGTGGGTGATGGCTCGGCCGCTGGCAGCGCAAAACATCTCCGGCTACTGGGAAGGTAAACTTGCCGTCTTGGGCGACTCCCTGACCATCGGCGTCTTCGTGGAGCAAGGCGACAGTCTTCGCGTGGAGCTGGACAGTCCCGACCAATTCGCGTTTGAAATCCCCGCCACCAAGGCGGAATGGAAAGACAGCGTGCTGACATGGAAGATCAGCTCCTTGGGTGCCTCCTTCAAAGGCAAACTCTCCGATGACGGCCAACGAATCGAGGGCACCTTCCAGCAGGGAGGCTCTTTCCCGCTGGTATTGTCTGCCGGACATGAACGCAAGAAGCTGAACCGGCCGCAGGAGCCACAGCCTCCGTATCCATACAGCGAAGAAGAGATCAACCTGAAAGAGCCTCAAGGACGTTACAACTACGTGTCGGGCACACTCACACTGCCCTCTACGCCCGCCAAGGCATTAGTCATCCTCATCAGCGGCTCCGGCTGGCAGGACCGTGACGAGAGCCTCTTAGGCCACAAGCCCTTCAAGGTCATTGCTGACGCCCTGACGCGTGACGGTTATGCCGTCTATCGCTACGACGACCTGCCCAAGGCCATCTTCCAGGACGCCACCACCATGGACTTTGCCGACGTGGTCGTCAAGATCATGGACACGCTCAGCCGGCACCCCAAGCTGCAAGGACTTCCCATCGGACTCCTCGGACACAGCGAGGGCAGTCTTGTCGCCTACCTCGTGGCCGACAAACGAACGGTGGACTTCATCATCACACTCGGCGGCGTGGCGCAACCCATCCGACAGATCCTGTGTTATCAGAACGCTGCCATCCTCATAGCCGACGGTGCCACCTGTGAAGAGGCTACCACCAGCACAGAAGAGTCCGACCGTCTCTATGCCATCGTAGAAAAGGCCCCCACCCGCGAGAAAGCCATGAAACGGATGAGAAAATATCTTGAAAAAGGTGGGGTGCGCAGTCAGGCCAAGACTTTGGGTCTTAACCCCAAACAACTTCAACACCAGGCCATCCAGACGCTCTGCCACCCCTGGTTCTACACCCTTTTCCATCTGGATCCCAAGCCCTACATAGAGAACCTCGCCTGTCCGCTCCTCGCCATCAACGGCCAACTGGACCTCCAGGTAGAGGCAGAACAGACCCTCCGACTGATGAGAACCTATCTGGACAAGCAAACTGACCCGGACTACTCTTTCGTGGACTCTCCGTTGGCGCGCCACACCTACCGTCTCATCCCATCCGCCAACCACCTGCTGCAGACCTGCAAGACGGGTTCGCCCAACGAATACGCACAAATTGAAGAAACCATCAAACCGGAAGTACTCCAGCTGATGACGAAATGGCTGGATTATCTATATCCTGAAAAATAATTATTCACCTAAAACATACAAACTATGAATCTATCTGGAAGAAGAGAAAGTACTAATGTGGAGGATCGTAGAGGCTCCTCCGCCGGAACCAAAGTCGGAATCGGATGCGGAGGCATCATTCTGATCTTGATCATAGCCCTGCTGACGGGCAACAACCCCATGGAATTGCTGAAGAGATTCAGCGCCCAGCAACAGTCACAGACGGAGACCACCGTTCATCAGTCTTCTCCCGAGGAGGACTCCCTGGCCGTTTTCACCAAGAAGATCTTGGCCGGCACCGAGGACATCTGGACTCAGGAGTTCAAGAAGATCGGCAAGACCTACCAGCCCCCGAAGTTGGTTCTGTTCACCAACAGTGTGCAGTCCGGTTGCGGCAACGCCACCTCTTCGGTGGGTCCTTTCTACTGTTCTGCCGACCAGACCGTCTATATCGACCTCTCCTTCTTCATGAACATGAAGCAGCAGATTGGCGCTGACGGCGACTTTGCCTACGCCTACGTCATTGCCCACGAGGTCGGCCACCATGTGCAGAACCAGCTCGGCATCCTGTCGGCCGCGCACAACAAGATGGCGCAAGTCAGCAAGACCGAGAGCAACAAGATCAGCGTGTGTCTGGAGCTGCAAGCCGACTACTTCGCCGGTGTGTGGGCTCATCACGATAACAACCGCTTCAGCTCTTTGGAGGACGGCGACATTGAGGAAGGTCTGAATGTGGCCTCCAAGATCGGCGACGACTATCTGCAGAAGCAGGCCTACGGCTACACCGTTCCCGAGAGTTTCAACCACGGCACCTCTGCCCAGCGTGCACGCTGGCTGAAGAAAGGCCTCACCACGGGCGACATCAACGGCGGCGACACCTTCTCTGTCGGATACAACAACCTGTAATCGATGACGCTCACCCCCAACACGGTCGAGTACGCGATACAACATCTTCTCCGGGTGGCACTGCCTGGAGAAGATGGTTTCGTTAAGGAGATGATCATGAATGATGACCATCTCCAGCTTCATTGTGCCTACGACATCCTGATCGACATGGAGTTGCTGACAGACGATGAGAAAGGACAGCTTTTGGCTCACCAGCTGAAGAGTTGTCCACTGCCCAGCGCTCCTGATGCACCCGCCTTCCAGCCAGCACGCTGCCAAGGGCTGCCAGAACTGGACGTGGCGGAGCGCCATCTGCACATCCGCCTCGACCTCGTCACCCCGACCTTCCTCTTCCTATCCAGAATAGAAGAGACGCAGACGGACAAGCGTGACAACCATGGGCGGTTCCGCTACCGGGACAGCCTGGCCTACCACTACCATTGCATCGACATCCCCGTGGTGGACGTGTACGCCATGTTTTTGCGCAAAGCCTTGATAGAGGCAGGATTCCCGCAAGAGCAGATTCATCCGAGGAAAGGTCGGCTCATCCCCACCCACGACATCGACCATCTGCAACGATTCACCAGCCGCTGGCAGGCCATGAAATCCATCTTCGGCCGCGACCTGCTGCTCACCCGCAAACCGAGAGTGGTGAAAGAATCGCTGCGAGAATACCGTGAGTGGCGGCAAGACCCCTGCCGCGACCCGTACATCACCGCCATCCAAGAGTTACTGGTGCTGGAGAAAGACCTGCCGAGCGTCTTCTTCTTCCTGGCACAGACAAAAGAGGACGGGAATGTCGCCTACGACATCACAGGGAAAGAGGCTGCCGAAGCATTGCGGATGGTGAAGGATGCGGGCAAGACCATAGGACTGCACGGAAGCTACGACAGCTACAACGATAGCGACCGGCTCATCCGAGAAACCAACCTGCTGGAACAGTCCGCCGGACAGGCCATCACCAGCGCACGGCAGCACTACCTGCGCTATGAGGCGGGCACAGACATCTGCCTACACTCATTGAAAGGATGGCTCGCCAGTCATCGGACAGACGACTACACGTTGGGCTATGCCGAATATGCGGGCTTCCGCTGCGGTACCTGCCATCCCTACCCGTTATACGACCTCTACAATGACTGCCCTTCCACCTGCATCGAGCACCCGCTCATCCTGATGGACGGCACCCTCTTCGACTATATGCGCCTCAGCTTCCAAGACTGCCAGGCCATTCTACAAAAGCTGTATGACAACTGCATGGCGGTGGAAGGCGACTTCGTCATGCTTTGGCACAACCATCTGCTCCGCCGCGAGTACTACCCACATTTCAAGAACCTTTACCAGCCGTTCATCCGGCAACATCTTACGAATACACCAAACCTATGATTTCCATTCTGCACATCATACAATCCCCCGACAATCCCGATTGGGAGCTGCTCCACCATCTGCCACAAGCGGAGACCCACTCCGTCACCCTTCAGACCTCCAGCGGCCTTCCCGCCGCATCGGGGCCGGGATCATTACCCTCAATCGAGCAAGAAGCCGTGACGAGTTCCGCTTTCCAACTTATCCACGCACACAGCTGGATGCTGGATGGCGCCATCGCCTGGAAGCTGAGCCAAGCGCACGGGATCCCTTATATCGTTTCCTTGTCGGAGGATGACATCCAATATGTGGGCAGAATGTCCCTCAAGCTCCATCCCGACCGTCTGAGGATCCTGCAGGATGCCGCCAAGCTCATCTTCCCGCATCTCCAGTTTTACAACGCCTTCAACCAGGCACTCTCAGACAGTCAAGCTGACCAGCTCTTCAGCAAGACCAGCACCCTCTACCGTCCGCTTGACCCGCTCTTCCATCACAACTCCAGCCAGCACAAGCCAGTGGCCCTGGTGCGCCCCCGCCTGCTCTATTTCGCCGAAGAGCGCTCATTCAAGAACGACACCGCGCTTATCCTCAAGGCGATGAAAGAGATCCGGCAGATGAACTTGAGCATCTCCCTGAGCATCGTCACGTTTTCAGGACAAGAGACTTTAGCCAGCCAGGCCGCAGCCGCAGCCCACACCTCGACCGATGTCCAGCATCATGTATGTCCTGACAAGCCATCCCTGCTGACGCTCCTCAGAGACCATGACATCGTGGTGATGCCTGGCACCGACATAACCGAGACTTGTCATTTCGCCGCCACCATATCACAAGGCCTGCCCGTCATCTATTCCCAACATAGTTGCGTGGACGGCATCTTCCCAGAGTTGAAGAACTGCCATATCGACAAAGATAGTCCCAGCCAGCTCAGGGACAAGATCCTGCTGATCAGTCAGCAATATGCCACCATAGAGCAGCGAGTCGCGGCTTTGCAGCCCTTGCACAAGTTCAACAAAGAGGAGTTGGTGCAAGACCTGTTGCGCATCTACACCATTTGCAACAATCTGCAACATCGGAGCGCAAGATTGTAACCGCGAAGGCGTAAAGGGCGCAAAGGTTGCAACCGCAAAGACGCAAAGGGCGCAAAGGTTGTGACCGCAAAGGCGCAAAGGACGCAAAGTATATAGAAATGGAGTGTCAAGGTGAACTTGACACTCCATTATTTTTGTTCATCAACCTTCTTATTTACCGTTTGTTTCTTTTGCACAAATCGAAGACCGTCTTCACGGGGTTGAAGGTCTCGATTGGCACTTCCACAAATACGGTAATCCAGTTGCTCATGGCACCGTTCCATAGACCGGGCAGCTCCATGGCCTTCAGGTCGCGACCATTGTACGACTTGCTGGAGATGAAGCCCGTCTCGGGATCCACGAAGTCGGGCAGGTTGAATTTATGGCCTTTGTAGTCCTTGATGGCACAGACCAAATCCACGGGGTTGAAGTGGGTGGCGTGCTCCAGGATATCACGTTGTTGGTCATTGGCCTTGTCAATCTGGGAGGACTCCACGATTTGGAGGGAGCAATTGCCCTCGGTGTCGCGCACCCAGAAGGGGCCGCCGCCGGGCTCGCCCTCGTTCTTCACCATGCCGCAGATGCGCAAAGGACGGTTCAGCTTGTCGTAGAGCGCCTCCACCGAGCAATCCTCCCCCATGGAGATCTGCAGCTCAGACTCGGCAAAATCCAGCATCTCGCACAAGAGCATCTCATCCACTCCACCCTCTTCTATCCGCTTTAGATAGCTAAAGATACATTGTTGAAGCTGAACAAGATAGCCTGCCAGCACTTTCTTATAGCGGATGGTCGGCGCGATGCGGTCTTCCGTGATGACATTATCAATATTCTTCACAAAGACGATATCGGCATCCATCTTGTTGAGATTATGGATCAGGGCGCCATGGCCGGCGGGACGGAAGAGCAGGTTCCCATTCTCGTCTCTGAAGGGCGTGTTGTCAGGATTAGCCGCCACGGTGTCGGTGGCAGGATCCTGGACAGAGAAGGTGATGTCATAGGTCACGCCATAGCGGGCCTCATACTTCGGGACCACCGAGCGGACGAGTTTCTCAAAGCCCTCCTGATGGGCTGGAGAGATGGTGAAATGGAGCTGGCACTTGCCGCCATTGTTGGCATAGAGGGCAGCCTCCACCAGATGCTCCTCCAGCGAGGTGCGGATCTCGTGTTCGTAGCGATGGAAAGCGAGCATGCCTTTGGGCAGATTGCCATAGTTCAGGCCCTCTTCCAAGAGCAGATAACGGATGATCAGACGGTAGTCGCCCTCTTGGCGCACCTGTTCCAGATCGAGGCCAGCATTCTTCATCGCCGCCGTCAGATCCTCATAGAACGGATAGATGGGAAGATCCTGCAGGAAGGCCATAGCCTTCGGGCGAAGGGCCTCGGGATCGTCTGTCAGGATGGCAAAGAGATCCTTGAACATACGCGTGGCAGCACCGGATGCCGGCACAAACTTGAGCAGCTGGAGTTTGGCAGTGGCCTGTTCATAATCGGCCTCGATCTCCTCCACTGCGTCCGGGGAGAGACGAACGATGCCATCATCTATCACCGCCGCCCGGTCCAAGCAGGCAAATGGGAATCCCTTGGCAAAACGTTTCAATTGCTGTTCCACTTGGGCCACATCGCATCCGTGTCCCTTGATCATCTCCTGATCCTGAATAGAAAAAAGTTCCATATTAGTGTTTTTTAATGTTTTACTCTATTATCAATGATACTTGCGGTTGCTTTTTAGACTTCTTGCCGCTCTTTTTGGCTTTCTTGTTTCCAGACTTCATATCCATACCTCCAAACAACTTGTCCAGCGCCGACATGTGCAGTGACACATCGAACCAGATGTCCACGGTATCATCCGGCGCCGCCTCGTCATAGACGGTCATCACATCGCAGTTGCCCACGAGGGCCTGCTTACGGAGATTGAGACCCAAGACCGCATAGATGATGAAGTATTCATCGGAAACAGCCACCACCTTATAGGCGGTCTTCTGCTCCCTTCCGTCTCCCGAGGCCAGAATCACACTCAAGATCTGGTTGAGTCTATGCCCATACAGGCTGTTGTCCTGACCGAGTTCCTTGGCAAAGAGCCAGGCGTCAAAGAGCAAGTCTATGGAACAAGGCGACTTCTCCAGCTCCTTCAGGCACAGATCCATGGCATTTTTATAATCCTCTTGTTTCTTCAGATCCACCAGCGCTTTGGAGGCGCCCTCATAGTCATAGTCGGTGGAAAAGAAACTGCCGTAATAGAGGGTCGCCAACTCCTCCACCGTCAGCGAGGAGTCGCCGGCGGAGAAGCGAGTCATCAGAGCCCCGAACTTATCGGGTTGCGACTGCACAAACTTCTCGATCTTCTGGTAATCTACATTCAGCGGCTTGTCGCCCATCTGGGCTTTCAACGGGGTGTTGGCCACACAGAGGAGCAGCGCTATAAGCAAAAGGCGAATTTTCTTTATCATCGTTTCAATATTTTAAATGATGGTGCAAAATTAAAAAATAAAATGTCACAATGCACTCAGTTCCGGCATTTTATCAGCCAAATAATCCAGAAAGCCGTCGCACCCCTCCTGCACATCACGCCAGGTGGCTTCGAAGACGCGGGTGTACCATGGGTCGGCCACATCGCGGGGCGTGTCGGTATAGTCCATCAAGAGCGAGATTTTGCCCTCCATGTCGGTGCCGAACATCCGTTGCAGGTTACGCAGATTGTTCTGGTCCATCGCGATGATGTAGTCGTAATGATGATAATCCTCGGCGGTCATCTGGCGGGCCGTCTTGCCGGCGCAGGAGATGCCGTGTTCGTGGAGCAGGCGCCGCACAGGTGGATAGACGGGGTTACCGATCTCCTCGCGGCTGGTGGCGGCGGAGGCGATCTCAAAAAAAGACGAGAGGCCGCGTTCCGACACTTTCTGTTTCAACACGAACTCGGCCATAGGGCTGCGGCAGATATTGCCATGACAGATAAAAAGCACTTTTATCATACGGGGGCAAAGATACACATTTTGAAAATACGAACAGAGGTGTGAGATTAGGGAATATTATGTATATTTGCGCCCCATTATTTAGATAATCCAAAACAATAAACGCATCAGTAATATGGAAGAGAAAAAAACATCTATGATCCGATTGAGAATGAGCTCCCAGGACGCTCATTATGGTGGTAACTTAGTTGATGGCGCACACATGCTGGCCTTGTTCGGCGATGTGGCCACGGAACTGCTCATCATGCAAGACGGCGACGAAGGTCTGTTCTGTGCATACGACAATGTAGAGTTCCTCGCGCCTGTATTTGCCGGCGACTATATCGAGGCTGTCGGTGAGATCACAAAGGTGGGCAACACCTCCCGCAAGATGGTCTTCGAGGCCCGCAAGGTCATCGCCCCGCGCCCTGACATCAGCGCTTCCGCTGCAGACGTGCTCCCCGAGCCCATCGTTGTCTGCCGCGCCTCCGGCACCTGCGTCGTCCCGAAACAATGCCAAAGAAAAAATGTTTAATTGTTTAAGAATAAACGACTTATATTCAATAAATAATTAACGCCAAACAATAACATTTTCAACATTTCAACATTTCAACAATTCAACAATTCTACAATGGATAAACTGATCATTACCGCCGCTATTTGCGGTGCGGAAGTAACGAAAGAACAAAACCCTGCCGTGCCTTACACGGTGGAGGAGATTGTCAAAGAGGCCAAGTCGGCAGTGGATGCCGGCGCTGCGATTGTGCACCTGCATGTGCGCGAGGACGACGGCACGCCGACCCAGAGTCGCGACCGTTTCCAGGAGTGTGAAGAGGCCATCTACAAGGCTTGTCCCAACGTCATCTTGATCCCGTCCACGGGCGGTGCTGTGGGCATGACCCCTGACGAGCGTCTGCAGTCCACCGACACGACCCCCATCCCGGAGATGGCCACCCTGGACTGTGGTACCTGCAACTTCGGTGACGAGATCTTCGACAACACGATGCCCACCATGCGTGCCTTCGGCAAGCGCATGATTGAACGCGGCATCAAGCCGGAGTACGAGTGCTTTGAGATGGGCCACCTGGACACCATCCTGACGATGGCCCGCAAGGGCGAGGTCCCCGGCGCGCCCATGCAGTTCAACTTCGTGTTAGGTGTCCCGGGCTGCACACCCGCCATGGTGCCCAACCTCTGCTGGCTCGTCCAGAACATCCCGGCAGGCTCCACCTGGACCTGCACCGGCATCGGCCGCCACGCCTTCACCCTTGCCGCTCCCACCATCGTGATGGGCGGCAACGTGCGCGTGGGCTTTGAAGACAACCTCTACCTCGAGAGAGGCGTGCTCGCCAAGTCCAACGGCGAACTCGTGGACAAGGTCGTCCGCATGGCCAAGCTGCTCGGCCGTCAGGTGGCCACCTCAGACGAGGCCCGCGAGATCCTCGGCCTCGCCAAGAGATAAGACCCGACAGCCATCAACAAAAAAACGGACGCTCTGCAGCGCCCGTTTTTTTTTATAGCATCTTGACAACCCTTAAAAGCCCATCGGCATGGCCATCGCCACCTGCGTGGCAGAGATGCCCATCAGGACAAAGAGCTTGTCAAAGAGAATATAAGCACCGATACCGGCCAGATAACCCAGCAAAGCATACGGCGTGATGTGCTTGAGATACCAGATGAAGTCGATCTTCTCCATACCCATCACGGCGACACCGGCAGCAGAACCGATGATGAGCAGGCTACCGCCCGTTCCAGCGCAGTAGGCCAGGAAGACCCAGAAGAGATGATCCATCGGGAAGCTGTACATACCCATGGCACCTGCCACCAACGGCACATTGTCGATGATGGACGACAAGATACCGATGACGGAGTCGATCAGGTAGAAGTTGCCGTGGAAGACATTGTCGAGGCTGGCGGCCAACATGGAGAGGTGGCCTGCGCTCTGCAATCCGGCCACGGCCAGCAAGATACCGAGGAAGAACAAGATGCTGGGGATGTCGATGCGGGTGAGCACGCCGGAGATGGTGAACTTGCGCATCTCTTCCTGACTGGTCTTGTGCAGGATCTCCGTCACAATCCAGAGGATGGAGAGACCCAACATAATGCCCATATAGGGTTTCAGATGGGTGAGGATCTTGAAAATGGGGACGAAGACCAGCGCGGCAATACCCATGAAGAAGATCAGGTTGCGCTGCCAGGTCGGGATGCTAGTGTTCACTTCCTGTTTCGGACGCTGGGAGGCATCAATCTCGCCACGCTCCACGAAGGAGACGACGATGAGCGGGATGATCATGGAGATGAGGCTCGGGATGAGACAGTGCAGCATCACAGCACCTGTGGAGACGCGTCCCGCAATCCAGAGCATGATGGTGGTCACGTCGCCGATAGGGCTCCACGCGCCACCAGCATTGGCAGCCAAGATCACCATGCCGCCGAAGAACCAGCGGTCATGCTTGTCTGGCAACAGCTTCCGCAACAGGGCCACCATCACAATGGCAGTGGTCAGGTTGTCGAGGATGGCGGAGAAGAAGAAGGTGATGAAGCTCAGGATCCAGAGCAGTTTCACCTTGTTGGTCGTCTTGATATTGTCCGTAATGATGTTGAAGCCCCCGTAGGTGTCGATGAGCTCCACCACCGTCATGGCGCCCATCAGATAGAACAGGATCTCGGCGATGTCGCCCAGATGCTCGATCAGCTCGTGGGTGGTGATGAAATCGATAAACGGGTGTACCGAGTCAGGGTGGGCAGCCTTGAAAGCCTCATAGCCTGCGCCAAAACCGGCCGTCTCATAGATGCCAGGGCCCGTCAGGACATACAATGTCCAGATCAGAACGCCCGTCAGCAAAGCGAAAGCGGTCTTGTTGATTTTCAAAGGATGTTCAAAGGCTATGCAGAGGTAGCCAATGACAAAAACAGCAATCATTACATAGAACATATCGCAAGAATTTTAGAATTTCAATTAGAAGATACTCAATGAGATACCGACAGACATCGGATAGATCTTAGGACCCTTGCCCGCCTCGAAGAGCGGTGTCGCCTGGAAGCTGTAGTAAACATCCACGAACTTCCAACCGATACGGGTATAGACATCCACATTGTATTTGAGTTTGTGCTCCATACGCAGGTTCTTGACCATCATGGTGTCGGAGGCAGTCGTGTAGTCTTGGCCCTTGTATTTCTGGGAGACCTCCGCCACGAGGCCCACGCGAGCGCCCACGCTGAACTTGAATCCACACTCGTGACGATAGCGGAACTCCAAGGGGATATTCACACTCAGATAGTTCATCTTGAGCAGATTATACTTCACCGAGGAAGGAAGGATGTTATACTTCATGATGTCATTAGCCTTGTCATACAACAAGAGCGCATTGCTGTACTGGGTATGATAGGTGACGCCGACACCTAATCCGAAGGAAAGGGGTTTCTTCTTGATTTGGAAATCCCACATCGCCGAGATGTTGAAGCCGGGATCGAACTTCATATAATCCACCTGTGAGGGCATGCCCATCCAGAAAGAGTGGAAAATATCCATCACCAGCCGGTCTCTGAAGACCACGGGTTTCTCTTCCACGTCCATGGAGGCAGTATAGGGTGTCACATCGTTCTGGGCGCTCAGACTTTGGAATCCGAGGAACGCCATCATCACCAATAGAAAAAGCTTTTTATGCATCGTTTTACTTTTAATCAATAAAAATGCAAAAATACAAAAAATTACATATCGCCCTCTCCGCCGGAATATTCATCTTCGGCAATGCGGACAGGACGGTTACGGTAGTTATTGAGTTTGTAGGTCAAATTCAAGGAGATGTTGAAGCCGGAGTTCTCACGCACGCTATAAGACTCATAGCCAATGGGCTCGTCCAGACCCGACCAGGAGGAGACCTCCATCATACGCACCTTGGGAATGAAATAGAGCAGGTTGCGGATGTTGAGGCTGACCACCAAGGAGTTGTCGAGGAAGCCCTTCTTCAAGCCGAGGTTCAGACGGTAGTTGGCGGAGCGGCGGCCCTGGCCGATGCCGTAGGTACCCCACCCCATACTGCCGGATGTCAATGTGGAGGAACGGTAGCGGAAATCCAGCTGCAAGTCGAAGTCCTTGCCCAAGGTGAAGGTCTGGCTGACGCCGGCATTCCAGGCCCAATCGCGGGAGAGGTTCTCATCCAGCAGGTTGTCGCTGTCGATCAAGTTACGATAGAAACTGCCCGTGATGTTCATGCGATAGACCTTCTTGACACGGTAGCTGAAGAAGACTTCCACGCC
Organism: Bacteroidales bacterium; assembly: GCA_017615595.1. GTDB lineage: Bacteria > Bacteroidota > Bacteroidia > Bacteroidales > WCHB1-69 > F23-D06. Next base: position 2,531 of record JAFZZT010000003.1, on the reverse strand, counting down.
AAAGTTCTGGCTCTTGTTGAGGTTCTGATAGGAGGTCATCGTGTAGGGCATGTCCGTCTCGGGATCGCGCAAGATCTCCGTATAGCGGGTTATGAGGTTGGTACGGCGGCGGTAGAAGGTGGTGAAGGTGAACGTACACTTCTGCTGGCTGTACATATAGCCCAGCTCGAAGGAGTTGGCGAACTCGGGTTCCAGGGCTGGATTGCCTGTCATGCGGTTCTCGCGGTCAGAGTCATCCACGAAGGGGTTCAGCTGGTGAATACGCGGGCGCTGCACACGGCGCGAGAAGCTGAACTGCAACGCGTGATTGTCGGTGATGTCGTATTTGATGTGCACGGTCGGGAAGAAGAAGTTACGGGCAAAATGGCCGTAGTTGAAGTAGGAATAGACCGTGTCCACCGACCTCAGATCAGAGATGGTGTATGACATCTCGCCACGCAGACCCACCTGCACCTTCAGCTTTTTCCAGAAGGTGTTGGAATAGATGAAGTAGAGCGCGTTGAGATACTCATGGTACATAAAGTCGTTGCTCTTGGAAAGATCCTCCACACAGTCGCTGTCGGAGGTGCCCTCAAAGCGGGCGTAGTCCTGCCCCACCCCGCGATAGGAGAACTTGTAGCCAGTCTCGATACGGCCGCCATTGCCCACGGGCGTCACAAAGTCCAGCTGAGCCGACACGTCTCGGTTGAGGTCGGACGTCTCGGTGCGCTGATAGAAGTCGGGAATGTCGAGGTAGCTATCTTGCAGGATCTGGTTGTAGCCATTGCCTGAGCGTTGGGTGTAGAAAAGGTCTGCCGTCAGCTCCATGCCCTGCGTCTTGAAGGTTTTCTTGTAGTTGACAGACGCATCAAAGCTGTTGAAGCGGCGCGGACTGAGACCCAGCTGGTCGTAATAATAGAAAGTGTCGATGGGCGAATAGGTGATGGAGTGCAGTTCACTCTCGCGCCGCATCTTGCCGAAATGGCCGGATGCATTGAAGGTGATGGTGTTGTATTTGTTGATATAATAGTCCAGAGAGGCGCTCACGTTGTGGAAGCGGTCACGGTTCTGGCCGTAGTTGGACTGTTCCATGCGGGTGGTGTCTTCGTAATACCAGGAGTCTCGCCACATCGTGCCAGCGTTGCGGAAGCCGAAACTGCGGATGCCGTAGCTGACGAACAGGTTGATCTTGTTGTAGCGGTAGTTGAAGCTGAGACTGCCGTTATAGCCGTTAAAGTAGAAATGGTGTTTGTCGTTATAGTGCAGCATGGCGGTGGAGGCACCGATAGAGGCCATGCCGTTGAATCCCGACTCTTTCTTCTTCTTGAGGACCACATTGAGAATGCCTGCCATGCCATCCGGTTCCAGACGTGCGGAGGGGTTCGTGATCACCTCGATGCTCTCGATGAGGTCGGCGGGGATCTGGTCCAGTGTCAGGTTGGTGGGACGGCCATCCACGAGGATCGTCACGTTCTCGCTGCCGCGCAGGCTCACGTTGCCCTCGATATCCACGGAGACGGAGGGGATCTCCTCCAGGACTTCCACAGCCGTCTGGCCGGCACTGGAGACGCTGGACTCCACGTTATAGACCGTCTTGTCGAGATTGCTCTGGATCATGTCGCGCTGCGCCCGGATGACCACTGTCTCGAGTTCCTCCGCCTTGTCGGTCATCTTGAATTTGTCGATCTTATAGACCGCATGTTCCTTTGTGATCTCAAACGGAGCTGAGGTCGTGGTCTTGTAGCCCATATACTGGATCTCCAGGAAATAACGACCGAACGGGATGTCCTGAATCCGGAACTTGCCGTCCGCGTCCGTGATGCCATACTGGGCCACGAGGGAGTCTGAGGTTTTCTTCACATAGATGGTAGCGTATTCCAATGCCACGCCATGGGCGTCCACAATAGAGCCTACGACCATGCCGGAGGTGTGGTTCGGTGCATGTCCCGGTTGCATCTCAGGTTGGGCGACCGCCGTGCCAAACAGCGACAAAACAACGCCCAGAATTATAGTTAAGTTTTTGATTTTCAACATATTATTAGTTTAAAAACATAAACTGCAATAATACGGATTTTTTTTTAACGTTGAGTAAAAAAAGAGGGCAGTTGTTAAAAAGCCAGTTGTGATTTGCTTTTAAAATGTATCTTTGCAGACTGAAACAACAACATGACGCCGGGAACACTGGTACCATTCTATGTTGTGATTTGCTTTTAAAATGTATCTTTGCAGACTGAAACAACAACCCTTTCTTAAATATTAACCTTTAAAAACCTGTTGTGATTTGCTTTTAAAATGTATCTTTGCAGACTGAAACAACAACACGTCTGCCGTGAGAACATTGTCATATGTGTTGTGATTTGCTTTTAAAATGTATCTTTGCAGACTGAAACAACAACGCGCAGAATGTCAAGGTCCGCACTCAACTGTTGTGATTTGCTTTTAAAATGTATCTTTGCAGACTGAAACAACAACTGATGGTGCCAATAGGTTGCGGCCATTGTAGTTGTGATTTGCTTTTAAAATGTATCTTTGCAGACTGAAACAACAACACG
>JAFZZT010000053.1 GCA_017615595.1 Bacteroidales bacterium | reverse complement strand
GGGAAGGCTGAGCGGGTCAACGGCGTGATAAAGAACAACTATCTGGAACACAAGCATATCAACTCCTACGAGAAACTCGTCAAGGAGGTTGACCGTTCCGTGACCCTTTACAACAACGAGAAACCCCACATTAAGCTACACCGGATGAGTCCCGCACAGTTTGAAAAAAAATATACATTTGCAGAGTCCGATTTCATGGCCCCGGTGGCCATGAAATCGGACTCTGACACCAAAAAAGGTTGGAATGAGATGAATGAAGAATTTAACAAATATGCAATGACAAATAAGAGACAAACGGTCAACCTTATTTAGGCATTGACAAACTGGTAACTGACAACTGATAACTGACAACTGACAACTAAAAAAGGACGCCAGTTCCCATATCGGAACCAGCGTCCTTACAGCTAATAGCTAACAGCCGGCTTATCTCTTCACAAAGTTCTTCGTCACCACGCCGCTGTCGGTTGTGACACGCACATAGTACATGCCATCGGCCAGACCGCTGACGTTGATGTGCAATGGATTCTCGGTAGAGATGATAGTGTTGATCAACTGGCCATAGACGTTATACACCTCCACGCCCGTGATCATGATGTTGGCGTCGCTCACTGCCACGGAAATCATCTCCGTAGCCGGGTTTGGATAGAGTGTCACATTCTTCTCCAGGTAGCCTTGGATGCCTACATTGTCGGTGTGGAAGGTCACCGTGTTGGACGGATCGCTCGTCAAGCCATTGGTGCAGTGCGCCACCACGTTGGCCACATAGTCCACATTGGGCGTGAGGTCGGTCAGCGTGTAGGAGGTGGCGTTGGCCGTCACGGTGCTCCAAGTGTCTTCCGAGGTGATACGGTAGTTGATCTGCCACTCGTTGGCCGTGTTGGCCTCCTGTTGCCAGGTCAGCGTCACCGTGGTGTGGCTGGTCTCGTCTATTGCGTAGGTCAGGTTCGTAGGAGCCGGACAGGTAGGCGTGTCGTCATTTGGAGTGGTGAAGGAGACAGCGTCAGTCCAGTCGCTGAACCCCTTGGCATCGCAGATTGCTTGAACTTTTACTTGATAAGTAGTGTTGGGAGTGAGGCCTGTCATGGTGAAAAACGGAATGCTCGTGGTTACCGTTGTCCAAGAGGGAGCGTTAAGTTGTCTGTAGGCCACATTCCAGGATGTCTCGGTGCCGCCGGCGATCCAAAAGGCAGTAGCGGCGGTCTGCGTCACATTGTTGACGGTCAGTCCGGTAGGGGTCGGACATGCGGAAGGAGTAGAGCCACTACAATCAGAAGTGAAGGTGGTGATCGTGCCGAAAGGTATGCCGGAAGAGGTGAAGATCACGGTACCGCTTGGGTCGGTCACGGTGAAGCTGCACTCGTCATCATACATGCCTGACACCCATATCAAGGAGGTGGACACGTTGTCGCACAAGGTCACGGTCTCCGTGGAGGTGGTTCCCGAGAAGGTTTCGCCTACGGAAGCAACCATCAGACCATTCTGCATGACGGAGATGCTGGCACCATTCCAACCATCACCGAAACCGTCAGTCAAGTTGAAAGTGTAGGAGCACTGGTCTGTGGCATCGCACAGGGCCGTTGAGAAAGAGGTCTGTCTGTAAGAGGAGACCTCGCCAGCTCCACAGTCGGCCTGAACACGTACTGTGTAGGTCGTGCCATTAGTGAGTCCTGTCAAAATATGCGGATGAGCAGTGACAGGTACTACAGTCCAGTTGACATCGTCAGCCGTCTTGTACTCTACATTCCAAGCTGTCTCACTACCGTTGGCTGTCCAGTCCACGGTGGCCGAGGTCGTGCTGATATTGGTGACGGTGGGGAGAGAGGTTGCGGAACATGCCGATAACAGACAGTCGGAGGTGAAGGAGTAGGTGGTATAAGATTCCATGACGGGGGAAGTGTAAATCACCACATTGGCAGGATCTGCCAAGGAGAAGCTGGGCTCATCATCATATAAGCCGGAAGACCATTCAATCGTAGTGAGCAGATTGTCGCACAAGGAGATTTGTGCGGTGGCGGAAGAGCCATTGGAAAGGGAGATGGCTACTACCGGGATGCCAGCTTGTTTGAAGGTCAACAGACCGCCATTCCAGCCATCACCGAAACTGTCATACATCGTGAGGAAGTAAGTACACTGGGAGGCGGAGTCGCAAACTCTTGTGTAGGCATCTATCAAACGCCATGGGGAGACATCGCCCCCGCCGCAGTCGCCTTGAACGCGAATGTTATACATTGTGGCACCTGTAAGGCCTGAGATGGTGAAAGGCATGGAATAAGCAGTGAGAGAAGTCCAGTCAGTGTCGGAAGTCTCTTTGTATTCCACATTCCAGGAGGTTTCGGAGGCACCCTCCGTCCAGTTCAATGTGATGGAAGTCTGATCATTGCCTACCATCTGCAGATTGGAGATGGGCAGACAGGACGGAGCCACATCCAGCGTGACATCGTCGATGTAAAGGGAGTTGAAGGCGTAGTAATCCGAGCTGTAGTTCTTGATTGCAATGCGATTGCCGTTGCCGGTATAATGGTTGAAGAGAACCTCATAAGGCGTTGTCGGATAGTTTCCTGTCAATTCCACGGTATCAACGGGAACAAAGGTGGAGGGATTGGTGTAATCGCTAAATACGCCTACTATGAATTTAGCATCATAAGAGTCCAGGCCAGTTGCTCTGGCATAGAAGGAGAGCTGCAAGGTGTTGATGGAAATCACATTGGTGTCAATAATAGGCAGAATGGCAAAGTTCTGATTGTAGTTAAAGAAATAGAGGGAGTGGGTTCCGTTGTAAGACTCGTAGTCATAGACAAACGGATAAGTGGTGTTGACAACCCCTCTTTCCCAACAAGCAGGCATAGGATAATCCGCGGTGCCGCCCGTGTTGTTGCTCTCGAAGTCCCAGATTTGCGGCAAGGTGGAGATGTAGGAGCACTCTGTCGAGAAAGAGGTACTGACAGCACTACTGGTGTCGCCGTTGTTACAAAGAGTCTTCACATATACCAAATATTGGGTTCCGGGAATAAGGTTGTCCAAGGTGAAGGTGGTGTTTGACACTGTCAGGGAAGTCAGGGTGGAGTCGTTCGAGCCATACAGGACCTCCCATTCGGAGTGGTCGGCGCTGGAGGGAGTGACGGTGAGTGTGGCAGAGGTTGTGTCGGAACTGATGAGCGCAATACCAATGGGTTGTGCGCAATTTAAGCCAAGAACAGAGATGTTGTCCAAAGCGATAGGAGGATCGTTAGAGACACTGTAATCATTTCTCCACATGAAGTAGAGACGGCGGGTGGCGCCATTGTAAGAGCTGTTTAGCGTATAAGCGGCGTGCGTCCACGAAGTAGATAGATTGAGCTGATCCAGCTGGGTTGCACCGACAGGAGGTGTCATGTCCCCAGCAACAACTGTGGCGGGAGGGCCTACATAGACACGGAGGAAGTCCCATGTGCTCTCACCATAACATTTCCAGTCAAAAGAGAGCTCAAATTCATCCGCATTGGAGAATTGGATGTCGCGATATGCCCACACTACAGAGGCAGTGTCTCCATTATAAGTATTTGTGGTTCCATTGTCTTGGGAGATGTACAGACTGTGGGTGCTGTTGCTTGCGGCTGTCGCCGTGCCGACATACCATTTGTTGGTTTCACTGCCATTCAGCAAAATCCAATTAAGGGTTTCCGTGGAATCTTCAAAGTCACAAAGGTAAGGAACCATGGCGGGAGCAGCCATCAGGGTGGTGAAGGTCGCCACATTGGACCATTGGCTGAACTCGGTGCCGCAATCTGTTCTTACATAAACGTCGTAGGTGGTATTGCTGGCAAGATTGTCGAGGGTGTAGGAACCGGTGGTTGCGATGTCTCCATTGGCGGTGTCGGGGGAGAAGCCATGGGTTCCGTACACGATTTCCCATCCGTTTTGGCCATCCAAAGTGGTCCACTCAATAGTGGCGGAAGTGGTGTCAACTTGTTGTGCCCAAACAGCCGTGGGGCGAGCGCAGTCGGGGATATAATCCAACACCACATCATCCAAAAAGACGGATTGATATTGGACAGGATTTCGGAAGGCAATGTAGGTGCCGTTGCCGGTATAGCTGGCAAGACTTACTTCGTATTGTTGGTAGGTGTCGGTTAAGGTAATAGGATTGCCTACCGGAACAAAGGTGGATGAGATATTGGGGTTGGTCATCACACCCACTTGCAAGGAGGTGGCATCATACGACGAGAAGGCATAGAAGTACAGCATCGTTTCTGTGATGTCAATCTCGGTTGCATCTATCTCAGGCATGGCCAAAGTGTTGGTGGAGTAGAAGGAAATGTTTTTGTTGCCGGAGTGTGCGTTATATTCGTCAATGTAGGGATCATCCGTGCTCTCGTTGCCTTTTGTCCAACAATGAGGCATAAGGGCGTCAGAGGGGATGGATTCAAAGTCATTGGCGTAAGGCAGGGTGGTGAGGGCCGCACATGCCGTAACGAATGTGGTAACCTCACCATTCACCAAGGAACCATCGTCACAGACTGCCGCTACATACCATTGGTAGGTGGAAGATGGATCCAAATATTCGATCAAATAGCTGCTGTCGGACAAGGAGAGCACTTCCGTATAGGCTGTATCCGTATTCTTCTTGTAGTAAAGGTTGAAAGTGGTTGCGGTGCCGGAAACCCATGACACGGTAGCGGTGGAGGTGGTGATGTTGTTGACGGTCATGCCAGTGGGCTCGGAACAAGCCGGAATCAAATCCACAACAATATCATCCACATACCAATACCAATAGTTGGGACAGGTGTAACCCATGGCTATATAGACCGGAGTGTTGGGAGCCACATTCACGTTGCTGAAATCCACAATATATTTGTGATAGTCGTTGTCGCCAATCTGGCTGGCAGTGAGGGTCAGCAGGCTCACATAAGAACTGGCTTGGTTGGGGTCCGTCAAATAACCGACAGAGAAAGTACCGGAAGAGGGGCCCTCTCTTCTGGTGAAGAAGCTTAATTGCAGTTCTGTGATATCTTGCACAAACTGAGGAAAGACGGCAAATTGCGGGTTGGGATCTTCAGCGTCTGCATTAAACATCAAGGCATGGTTGCCCGAATGGACATAAGAATCATCCACAAGGGGGTAAAGATCGCCCCAATTGTTGTAAGGGTTGAGCTGCGTCCAGCAGGAGGGAGCGGAGTATAAAGAGGAGGTCTCAAATCCTTCGTAATAGGGGACATTCATGATGCCGCAAGCCGTGGTAAAGGAGATGGAAGATTCCACACTGTATTCCCCATTACAGCTGTTTCTTACAAAAACGGTATAGGTGGTGTTGGCATTCAAGTTGGAGAAGGTGTAGAAGGTGTCAGTCGTGGACTCCCATACCACATTGGTGAGGTCATCGGTGAGATGGCCAAGATAAATGTCATACAATCCAGAAGAGGTGGATGCCCAGGAGACGGTGGCAGAGTCGCTGGTTATGTTTGTCACGGTCAGACCGCCGATCATCGAACAGTCGCCGGAAATAAAGGTGGTCTTGGGGATGAAGTTCTCGATGTCCATCACAGTGCTATAGTAGGAGCTGTAGGAATACAAACCTCCGCCTGTAGAAGTGGTGCCGTAGAAGGTGGCGCCAGCATAGTCGCCGCTAACAGTGGTAATGTCTATCAACAGGTTGCCGCCGTTGTAGGTGAAAGGGGTGCTGAACGCCAGCGTCAGGGTGTTGCCACTGACTACCAACGGAACACCGGTACAGCAGGTGGACAGCGTGGCGGCATCAAACGTGGCAGAAGCAAAAGAGCCGTTGGTGGTAATGCCCATTCCAAGGGTGATGGTGGAGGTCCAGCTGGAATAAGGCAGTTCTGCCAGATAAAACATAATGCCGGAGATGGTCTCTCCCTGCAAAGCCGTAAGCATGCTTTCGGGATAGATGATCTGATTGTGTTGGTCGGCATCCAGCCAAAGGCCGTACACAGGCAAAAATTCGTTCTCTACGGTGCCGTTGGCAACCGTAACCTGAGCGGACAGCGTGGCAAAAGAACCCGCCAATACCATCAGAAGTAGGAATAATAATTTTTTCATTGTGGGTTGTTTTATAAATGATAAATAAGGATAATTTTCTCTATGAAAAATGAATTAGCAAAAATAGCAATTGTTTTTATACCCCAGCCTATTCATTAAAAAAAAGTAAGAAAGCTGTTTGTTGCTATGAAGTTTTTGAATAATAGTGTTTAGGGCAATCATAAAAGCAGATAGTCCTTCATCAGAGACAGGTAAAGATCGGTGTATTGTAAGGTGTCGTCCCGAATGGTGAGCGTAGATTTCTGCTCTGCTTTGTCGGGAGACAATCCGTACTCCCGCACATGGCGATAGACGGGCTTGTTGGCGGTGGGGCGCACGCTGACCGTCTTGAGGCAAAAGAGTCTGTCCGCCGCGACCTCTCTGAACTCTTCGCTTTCCACGGGTGGCAGGATGACGGCGAATCTTCCGCCGGGCTCGAGCAGTCGCATCACACTGTCTGCCAACGCCTCGAAGGAGAGTTGCCCATCGCGGTGGCGGCTTTTGAGGCGGTCCTCCCGGGTGGGTTTTAAATCTCGGTTATAGAAGGGCGGGTTGGAGACGATGAGGTCGAAGCGGGGAGTGCCTTCCTGTATGGCCAAAGCCTGTACGGCGGTCTGCTCGAAGTGGAACGAGGAGGTTGGAAGCAAGGGGAATGCTTCGGCGTTCTCGCGCGCCTCCAGGATGGAACGCTCGTCAGGATCCACGCCCCAGACGGAAGCCTGCGAACCAACGTCCTGCATTTTCTGGGCCAGACAGAAGGCCACCACGCCGCAGCCACAGCCGATGTCCAGGAGCGAGCGCACTCCCGCAGTGTCGGTGAGGGTAGCCAACAAGACCGCGTCCGTGCCGATTTTCATCGTGCTCCGGTCGTGGGAGAGGGTGAAGTGTTGAAAGCGGAACTGCATCAGCAGTGGATTTCCAGGAGGGTGGTGGTTCGTGCCGGCTCCAGGGTGAGCGTGTCGATGGCGGCGGGCACCAACGTCACGTCCCCAGTCTTCAGTCGTGTGCGCCCGCCGCCGTGGACCACATCCATGTCGCCATCCAGACACATGTAGATGACGAAGGAGTCCAGCTCCCCATAGCGTTTCTGGATGGGGGCGTCACAGACCAGCACGCTGGTGTTGAAATAGGGCGAGCGGACCAAGTCCACGGTATGGTTGAGTTTCGGGGTGTAGTGGACTTGGAAGTCAGCGTTGTTCTCCTTAAAGTGGATGGCCTTCAGCGCCTCTTCGGTGTGCAGTTCGCGCGGCATCCCCTCGTCATCCACCCGGTCCCAGTCGTAGATGCGGAAGGTGACATCGGAGGGCTGTTGGATCTCTGCCACGAGCACGCCCTTGCCGATGGCGTGGACCGTGCCGGCGGGGATCATGAAGGTGTCGCCCGGCTTGACGGGATAGAAGCGCATCAGCTGCGGCAGGGTGCCCTCCGCCACGGCCTTCAGGTACTCAGGCACCCCCACGGGCCGCTGAAAGCCGACGTAGAGACCCGCCCCTTCTTCAGCATCCACCACATACCACATCTCCGTCTTGCCATTCTGTCCATATTCTTGTTGCGCCATCTCATCATCCGGATGCACCTGCACCGACAAATCATCTTGCGCGTCAATGAACTTGATGAGCAAGGGAAATCCTAAGCCGTATTTTTCATAATTCTTCTCGCCCACGATGTCTGTAAGATAGATCTCCAGCACTTCATTCAAGTTGTTCTCAGCCAAGAAACCGTTGGCGATGACGGACTCGTCACCGATGAGGCCGGAGAGCTCCCAGCTCTCGCCGCAATGCTCCATGTCACCAATGTCTTTGCCTAACACGGTGGCGAAACGCCGTCCGCCCCAGATCTTCTCTTTGAAGATGGGTTCGAAAAGGAAGGGGTAAAGGAATGTCTGCATAACTGCTTATGGATTATAGATTTGTCGGGGTTTGTACTGATATTCGGGCTTGACCCTGTCGGGGTTGGTGCCGCGCACGCGCTTCATATAGTGCCACTGACCGTCCTGTTCCAGAAAGCCCTGGCTCAAACTCGACTCCGGCACCAAATAGGCGGCGAGTCCCTCCATCCCTTCTTCCATCGGGATGAGTTCGTCGTAGATGATCATGGGGCTGTTGACGAGTTTGTATTCAGTTTGTTGTGTCTTCGGGTTGAATTTTCCCGTGCTGACCATATATTGTTGGTCTTCGTAGTTGAGGTGCAGCGTTGCATTCTTGGAGTACTCCAGGATGACGCGGGTGACGCGTTCCGGATACCCTTTGAATACCCGCGCCCCGAAAACCGGCGTCATATCCTTGTTGAAGTGCAAGATCTCGATAATCTTCTGGTTGGTGAACAGGTTGTTGCCATTCCATCCCAGCAAGGTGTAGTAGGTGGCGTTTTTCTCTTTGACGGGAATCATCCGGTAATATACCGCCCCATACCATTTGTTGTGGTTGCCGATTTGTGACTTGGGGAAGTCGATGACATTCCGCTTGTCGTACAAGGGGAAGAGCACATATTTTTTGCGTGCTTCATTATAGACCTGGATGAAGCCGAAGTTCTCGACCGTCTGGTTGTCCTTGACTATGTACCAGGTGAAGATCTTGAAAAGATGGTCGGGGGAGGTGAGCACAGCGTAGTTCTGGGTGGAGTCCCATCCAAACTGAAAGGAGTTGGGCATCTGGAGCACCTCTTCGAGCAGCGACATGAAGTCTTCGTTCAACGACAGGCGCGTGGTCTCGTCAGGCTCCTGCATCACTTGGTCGCGCAGTGCCATCAAGGAGTCCTCCCAGACTCTGAACGCGGAAGCGTTTTTCTGGGCATGGCCGGTCAGGATGACGGCTGCGAAGATGATATAGCAGAGGGCCTTTCTCATGCAAGAGGTCAAGAGGGTGACTTGTCTTTGTCCTGTTGTTTCCTCTTTTTCTCGATGTAAGCGTAACTGCCCCAGTAGGCAATAGTTACCGCCAGCACGATGCCGATGACGATGGGGAAACGTTCAGGGATATAAGGCATAAACGTAACAGGCACCAGACATATTGCCATGAGGAGCAAATATCGGAAGGTGGCTTTCATAATTTATTGCAGTTTGGAAAGTTGCTCTTTGATGATCCGGATCTTCTCTTCTGCGTCAGCCTGTTTCTTCCGTTCGATATCGACCACCTTTTGCGGGGCGTTATTGACGAAGTTGGCGTTGGAGAGCTTCTTCATCACTCCTTGCAGGAATCCTTCGGCATACTTCAGGTCGGCCTCCAGCTTCTTGATCTCTTCTTCGGCATTGACGAGGCCGGTAAGAGGAACGGAGTACTGGATGTTCTGCAGGATGAAGGAGGCACCGTTGACTTCCGCATCGGGGGCCACATGGCAGATCTCTTCCACGTTGGCCAGTTTGCGGATGACGGCGTCCAAGCCTTCGTTGGCGGGCTTGTCGCTGTGGACATGCAGGGTGAGCGCCTGCTTGTTGGCGATGTTTTTCTCGGAACGGATTCTGCGCACCTGCTCGATGACCTCGCGGGTGTTGGCGAAATCGTCCAGCAGCTCCTGGTTGACCGTGCCTGTTGCCTTGGGTATGGGGGTGACCATGATGCTGGCGTCAGCAGTGCGCTCGCGCAACTCGTGCCACAACTCTTCCGTGATGAACGGCATGAAGGGATGCAGGATCTCCATTAGCGTCTCAAAGATGCCGATGATCTCGTCGTAAGTCTTCTGATCGACAGGTTGCAGATAGGCAGCCTTCACCACCTCAAGGAAGCAGGAGCAGAAGTCGTCCCATATCAGCTTGTAGATGGCCATGAGGGCTTCGGAGAGACGGTAGTCTTTGAAGGACTCCTCCACTTTGACGAGCACCTCTTGGATACGTTCACGCATCCAGAGGACGGCGGTCTGGGAGTGGATGGGCTGCGGGATGTTCGGGTCGATGGTCCAGCCTTTGACGAGACGGAAGGCGTTCCACAGCTTGTTGCTGAAGTTACGGCCTTGTTCGCACAGCGACTCGTCGAAGAGTAGGTCGTTGCCGGCGGGGGAGCTCAGCATCATGCCGAAGCGGACGCCATCGGCGCCGTATTGCTCCATCAGCAGGATGGGGTCGGGGGAGTTGCCCAGCTGTTTCGACATCTTGCGGTGCAGCTTGTCGCGCACGGTGCCGGTGAAATAGACATCCTTGAACGGGATGGCGCCGCGCCACTCAAAGCCAGCCATGATCATACGCGCCACCCAGAAGAAGATGATGTCGGGGGCTGTGATCAAAGCGGAGGTGGGGTAGTAATAGTTGATCTCCGGGTTGTCGGGATGACGGATGCCGTCGAAGACCGACAAGGGCCACAGCCAGGAGGAGAACCAAGTGTCCATCACATCCTCGTCCTGTTTCAGGTCGGCGGCGGTCAGGTTGAGCTCGGGGAACTTTGTCTGGGCGATCTGCAAGGCCTCTTCGGCATTGTGCGCCACCACAAACTCGTGGTTGGGCAGGTAGTAAGCGGGGATGCGATGTCCCCACCACAGCTGGCGGCTGATGCACCAGTCTTTCACATTCTCCATCCAGTGGGCGTAGGTGTTCTTGAACTTGTCCGGATAGAATCTGATGTCGTCCTTCATGACGGCCTCCAGGGCTGGTTTAGCCAAGGACTCCATCTTGCAGAACCACTGCAGGGAGAGTTTGGGCTCGATCACCTCGTTGGTGCGCTCGGAGAAGCCGACCTTGTTGGTGTAGTCCTCGATCTTCACGAGGTTGCCGCTCTCTTCCAGCAACGGGATGATGGCCTTGCGGGCCTCGAAGCGGTCCATGCCGACCAGGAACTGCGCGGCCTCGCTGAGCGTGCCGTTGTCGTTGAAGATGTTGATGGTCTCCAGATGATGCTTGATGCCGAGGTTGTAGTCGTTGATATCGTGGGCGGGCGTGATCTTGAGGGCGCCCGTGCCGAACTCACGCTCCACATACTCGTCATAAATCAACGGGATGGAACGGTTCACGAGGGGCACGATGGCGCGTTTGCCCTTGTACTTGGCGTAACGCTCGTCTTCGGGGTGCATGCAGATGGCCGTGTCGCCCAAGATGGTCTCGGGACGCGTGGTGGCGATGGTGATGTACTCGCCCGGCTCGCCCTCGATCTGATAGCGCACATAGTAGAGCTTGGATTGCAACTCTTTGTAGATGACCTCCTCGTCAGAGACGGCGGTCAGAGCCTTGGGGTCCCAGTTGACCATGCGCACGCCGCGGTAGATGAGGCCCTTGTTGTACAGATCCACGAACACGTCAATCACCGCTTCGGAGAGTTCCTCGTCCATGGTGAACTTGGTGCGGTCCCAGTCGCAGGAGGCACCGAGCTTGCGGAGCTGTTTGAGGATGATGCCGCCGTGCTTTTCCTTCCATTCCCAAGCATACTTTAAGAACTCCTCGCGGGAGAGGTCTTTCTTCTCAATCCCTTTTTCTTTCAACATGTTGACAACCTTGGCCTCCGTGGCGATGGAGGCATGGTCGGTGCCGGGTACCCAGACAGCGTTGAAGCCCAGCTTGCGGGCACGGCGGATCAGGATATCCTGGATGGTGTTGTTCAACATGTGGCCCATGTGCAGGATGCCCGTCACATTGGGCGGCGGAATGACGATGGTGTAGGCCGGACGGCTGTCAGGCTCCGAGTGGAACAGTCTATGCTCGATCCAATATTGATACCATTTGTCTTCTACCTCTTGGGGATTGTATTTCGTTGCTAATTCCATTATTGATGTTAATTTTTTAAAGGTGGCAAAAATACACATTTTTCACCACTTTTGCACGATAAGATTTTTACACCGTTGCCCGTAACCTTTATCGTTGTATTGGAACATTTTTACACGCTATTGGATAATGTGATTGTTGAAAAAACATTGTTTTTTTGCAAAATTATTAAATATGACTATAAATTGATAACCAGAAGTCCCGTTATGAACACGCTGAAAGCCCCATCTGTCCGTTTTGCTTCATCCCATGCGCGAAGGAGCCTGTCGTCTGGTTGTTTTCATTTGTTATGGGTCATGATGTTGGTGCTGGTCGGCATTCAGAATATGCAAGCTGCTGACAATAAGATGTTTCCAATAAAAGATGTGCATCGCACCTTGAGTGATACGACCTATGTCCAGATGGGCATCTGCACCAATCAGCTGCCCTATATTTGGAATGGGGTGCTCTTTTCCCAAGCGGGCATTCAAATGGTGACGCTCACTGCCTCCGATGGCAGCGACAGCGTGGTGGTGATGACGTTGATGGTGGGGGAACCTGTCTATCTGACGGTTTACGGTTCTGGCTGCCAAGGGTATTCTTATACCGAACATGGCTTTAACTTGCCTCCTGACAGTCTGGCTAGTGGCACAGAGCTGACCTTTGTGCGTACGGCGCCCACCCCTACGGGCTGTGACAGTATCATCACGCTCCACCTGAGCCTGACTCCGCAGCCTACCATAGTCTCTTCGCATGATACCATTTTGGATCCCGGGCAGACAATCACACTCTCCTCCTCAGGAGCAGACTATTACGTCTGGTCGCCTGCCGCCTACCTGTCCAACACTACCTCTTCCCAAACGGTCTGCTCTCCCGACCAGTCGATGTACGTCTTCGTGTCAGGCTATAACACGGGTATCAACCTCATCGGCAATGGTGACTTTGAGCTGGGAAGCGTAGGATTCACCAGCAGTTACACCCTCAACACGAATCTTTGGGGCGAGGCTACCTATTATGTGGGAAGCAATGCCAACAACTACCACTCCGATTTCCAAGGTTCTCACGACCACACCACAGGAAGTGGCAATTATATGATCATCAACGGGGCCACCTCACCAGGCACGACTGTCTGGTCGCAGACGATCCCTGTCACGCCCTATACCGACTACGCCTTTTCCACATGGGTTACCTCGGTGTGTCTGAGTCCGTGGGCACAGCTCCAGTTCAGTATTAACGGCCAGCAGATAGGCAATATATTCACCGCCCCGTCCCAATACGGACAAGTCAATACATGGGAACTTTTCTATATCGTCTGGAACAGCGGCACCAACACCCAAGCCACCATCTCCATCATCAACCAAAACACAGCTGGCGGTGGCAACGACTTCGGTTTGGACGACATCTCCTTCTTCAAGTTGACCAATTGCGGGGTCACCGATACCATCCAGGTGCTGGTGCGCCATTTTGAAGATACCGCCATCTGCTCCTACGACCTGCCTTTCAATTGGTATGGCGTCACGTTTACGGAATCCGACTCCTTGGAGCACGTTGTGGTCAATCCTAACGGCGTGGACGATGCCGTGGTGATGAATGTGGAGATTGTGGAAAGCATGAATCCCGATCTGGGAGAAGATGTGTATCTATGCCATGGCGACATGCTGGAGCTGTCGTTGGACAGCGTGCCCTCCGATGTATCTATCCAATGGAATACGGGCGATACCACCAGCAGTATCTATGTGTTGGCAGATGGTTATTATGATGTGAGCATCATCGGCACCTCCCTGAATGGCCTCTACCAGTGCGCTGGCCACGACACCATCCGGGTCATCTCGGTGGCGCAACCCCATATTGATTTCGAGGCTGAACCGCGGCAGGGCTGTATCCCCTTGTCGGTGCATGTCACCGATAATAGCACGCCGGACTCTTGTTTGTACGAGTGGTATCTCTACGATGCCGATGGCCAGTTGGCATACGCCTCCGTAGAATCGAATCCCACCTTTGATTTTGTTGAGCCGGGCGTTTTTTCTTTGTTCCTCCGCCTGTCCACGCCATACGGCTGTGTTGATTCCCTGTATGTGCCTGTCTTCATAGAGGCCAATTTCCAGCCTACGGCAGATTTCGAGGCCACTCCAGAGATCTCCCTCATGGCTGAGAACGACGGCAATGTGATCTTCACCAACTATGCCGACTCGGTTCTCTCGGCCGGTGCTTCCGTTGTCTGGGATTTTGGAGACGGAACCATCGACAGCGCCACCTTCTCACCTGTGCATACCTACACGCAGTGGGGCGATTATGTCGTGACGCTCAACATCATCACGCCTTCGGGCTGCAACAGCGAGATCGCCCATACGGTGGTCATCGAGCAGGATCTGATCTTCCCCAATGTCATCACCCCGAACGGAGACGGTTTCAACGATGTGTTCGCCATCCAGAATCTGAATACGAATATCAACCCGGAAGACCCGGATGAGTATCGCACCAACAAGCTCTACATCTACGACCGCTGGGGCAAGAAGGTGTATCAGGCGAAGAACTACGACACCTTTGCCCGTGACGGCGTCATCACTCTGGGCGACCAGGTGTTCGATGGCTCCAATCTATCAGACGGGGTCTATTATTACAGCTTTTACTATAAAGGAAAAATGAAGACCGTCAATTACAACGGTTCCTTGACGATAGTGCGGTAACGCTATGGCGCTTGCGGATCCAAGGCGTTGCTGTTCATCCTTATATTGGTCATGACAATCACGGCGAAAGCGCCCCAGAAGGGCAGCGACAGCTTGTCGGTGTCCAGGAAGTTGTTCATGGTGCCGTGGACGAAGTAGGTGATGAGCGCTAAGGTCATCATGAGGGCCAACAGCCGATCGTAGGGGTCTTTGGTGTGGTTGTAGGTCCGCAAGCCGGTGTAGAGGGCCATAAAGAACATCACGATGACAGTCAAGGCGCCGGGGATGCCGGTCTCAGCACAGGGGCCTATGTATTCGCTGTGTGCGTTGCCACCGTCACCGAAGTTGGTGGAGATGATGGTCTTGTATTTGCTTTTCTGGAATGGCGCATACTCAAACTGGTAGGTGCCGGGGCCCCATCCCACCACAGGTCGCTCTTTGATCATCGAGAAGGCGGAGTTCCACCGGTTCAGGCGTTCCACATTGGAGGCGTCTGTGGAGATGTTGGACATAGACTTGATATGCTCCACGAAGCTGGTGGAGGAGTCTTGGCTGTTGCGGCTCATCTTGTAGAGGATGTCGTCGGCATAGAAGTATAGGAGTCCGCCGACAATCAGTCCACCGACCACCAGCCAGGAAAATTTGATGTGCAGTTTCAGGACGATCCATACCCCGATGGCGATGATCAGGCTGAGCCAAGCCGCACGGCTGAAGGAGAGGTAGAGGGCAAGGGCAAACAGGACGGTCAGGGAGGCGTAGAAGAACTTATGGAAGATGTTGTTCTTGGGCAGGAAGAAACAGCACGCCGTGATGGGCAGGAAGAAGGCGAGCACGGCACCGTAGGCGGTGTGGTCGTTGTAGAAAGGACTCATCACCCAGTGCGCATAATGCTTGTCAAATCCGCTCAGGCCATGCTTGATGGTGGTGATGATCACGACGATGGCCAGTGCCGCCGCATAGCAGTTGAAGAACCGTATCGCTTTGGCATGGTCCCCCTTGATGAGCACCGTCAGCATCCAGTAGCAGGAGGTGGTGAACCACAGCTTGGAGGCCCAGAACTTGAACGAGACCACCGGCAGCTCCGAGGTGATGCATGTCAAGAGCATCCAGATCAGATAGACGTATAAGGCGATGGAGATGGGGTGGGTGAGGATCTTCTTGTCCAGCCGCAGGTCGTAGAGGATGCGGAACAGAAACATCAACGAGATGGCGATCATGAACGCCTCCGCGGGCAGGGATAGTCCCAGGTGAATCTCTTTATGACTGATAATGATCGAGAAAGGGGTGCTGAAGGCCATCAGGTACATGGCCAGATCCAGATGGAAGATGACCAGATATACCAGCAGAGCCGCCGCGGAGATCAGAGGGATGACGGGCAGCTCTTTGAGGACGGCAACACCATTCACCAGAAGCAGCAGCAAGCCGACACATACGAGAATACAGTGCCGGATCGAGAGCTTACTGGTCCACTGTTTCAACCTTTCTGTCAGTCGGCTCATTAATCTTTTCGAATATTAATAATGCTAAGATGGATAAGAGGAAGACGCAGAAAGTGGAGACCACCATGATGATGGATTTTTTGGGATAATACTTCTTGTCTGCGGGGGTGGGGTTGTCCACCACGAACTTGACAGGGATCTGGTTCGACATATCCAGTTTGGCATCCATCATCTTCTGCTTGCAGAGCGATTGATATTGGATGAAGTAGTATTGCAGATTCTGGGCGGCGTCGAGTTTCGGGCCCCATTCGGCCATGTTCTTCATCTCCTCTTTGATGCGGTTGGCGGCGGCGGTATTGCCTCCGGCTATTGCGATGGCGTACTGTTGCATCATGCGCTCAGACTGTTTCTCCACGTCAAAGACACCGTGCTCCATGCAGAGTTTGATGGTGTCGTCTATGCGTTCAATCTCCCGGTTGATGGAGTCCAGCTGCTCCACGAGGGAGTAGTAAGCGGCGGTGGTGCGTTCCCCTTCGGCGCGGCTCTTCACCGTGTCCAGCAGTCGGAGAATGTCTTGCGTCATATTGCAGGCAATCTGAGGATCCTCGTCCGAGACGGAGATGGTGATGGCGCCAAACTCCGTGCGCTTGATGGTGATGTTGTTGGTCACTATCTTGTTGAGTTTGGTCTTCCATCCCTTGCTGTTGGTGTTGACGTCGTAGTGGGAGGCCAGGTCGTATTTGGCAATCAGGGAGTCCTTGATCTCCTGCGCGTTGAGGATTTGCATCATCTGCTCTGTCTCCTCCTCGATGGCATAGGCTTTGATGTCGAGGCGCTCGTTGTAGTTCTCCTCATTGAGCAAGATCTTGGCCGTGGAGTTGGTGCGCGGCGCGTAGATGACGGCCGTGGACTTGAACCGCGGCTTGATGAGCATGGAGCATCCGAGGGAGATGATCATGGTGGCGAGGCAGATGGCCAGCAGCCACCATTTCCAACGCCACAGGAACTGGATGATGCTAAATGAGTTGTATTGGTTGTTATTTTCCATTAGGGATGGGTTTTATGTCGATGTAAAGTTCTTCGAGCTGTTTGGGGTCGATTGGGGTCGGGGCGGGCAGCATGGTGTCGCGGCCGGCGTTGTTCTTCGGGAAGGCGATGAAGTCGCGGATGGAGTCGCAGTCGGACAGGATGGCGCACAGACGGTCGAAGCCGAAGGCGATGCCACCGTGCGGAGGAGCACCGTATTGGAAGGCGTTCATCAGGAAGCCGAACTGAGCCTGGGCCTGCTCTTCACTGAAGTTGAGGGCCTTGAACATCCGCTTCTGCAGCTCCTGGTCGTGGATACGGATGGAACCGCCGCCGATCTCGGAACCGTTGATGACGAGGTCGTAGGCGTTGGCGTTGACAGCGCCGGGATCGCTCTCCAACATGGACTCATGCTCGGGCTTCGGGGCGGTGAAGGGATGGTGCATGGCGTAGAAACGCTGGGTCTCCTCGTCCCACTCCAACAGCGGGAAGTCGATGACCCAGAGGATCTTGTACTCGCCGGCTTTGCGCAGTCCGAGACGGTCGCCCATCTCCAGACGCAGCGTGCCCAACTGCTTGCGGGTCTTCATGGCCTTGCCCGACATGATGAGGATGAGGTCGCCGGCTTTCGCCTCGCAACGCTCGGCCACGGCCTTGAGGTCGGCTTGGTCGTAGAACTTGTCCACGGACGACTTGAACGTGCCGTCGGCATTGCAGAGGATATAGACCAGGCCGCCGGCGCCCACCTGCGGACTCTTGACGAACTCCACGAGGCCGTCCAGCTGCTTGCGGGAGTAGTTGCCGCAGCCATCCACCTTGATGCCGGCCACGAGCTCGGCCTCGTTGAAGACCTTGAAGTCCTTGTGTTGCAACAGGTCGTTGAGCTCCACGAAGCGCATGCCGAAACGGGCATCGGGCTTGTCGGAGCCGTAGTATTTCATAGCGTCGGCCCAGGTGATGCGCTCGATGGGCTCGATGTCGATGTTCTTGAACTTTTTGAAGATGTCTTTCACCAGTCCTTCAAACATCTGCAGGATGTCTTCCTGTTCGATGAACGACATCTCGCAGTCTATCTGGGTGAACTCCGGCTGGCGGTCGGCGCGGAGGTCCTCATCGCGGAAACAGCGCACGATCTGGAAGTAGCGGTCCATGCCGGAGATCATGAGGAGCTGTTTGAGGGTCTGGGGCGACTGCGGGAGGGCGTAGAACTCGCCCGGGTTCATGCGGGAGGGCACGAGGAAGTCGCGGGCGCCCTCAGGGGTGCTGTTGACGAGGAAGGGGGTCTCGATCTCCAAGAAGCTCTGCTCGCTCAGATACTTGCGGATCTCCAGTCCGAGTTTGTGGCGGAAGATGAGGTTCTCCTTCACCGGACGGCGACGGATGTCCAGGTAGCGGTATTTCATGCGCAGCTCGTCACCACCGTCGGAGACGTCCTCGATGGTGAACGGAGGCACCAGGGAGCGGTTGAGCACCTTCAGCGACGCCACGTCGATCTCGATGTCGCCGGTGGGGATGTTCTTGTTCTTGCTGTAGCGTTCGATGACTTGGCCGGTCACTTGGATGACCCACTCGCGGCCCATCTCTTCGGCCTGGGCGCAGAGCTCTGGACGGGTCTCGTGGTTGAAGGCCAGCTGGGTGATGCCGTAGCGATCTCTCAAGTCAATGAAAATCATGCCGCCCAGATGGCGGATTTTCTGGATCCAGCCGCACAAAGTGACAGTCTGCTGGACATGGGCGATGTTCAGTTCGCCGCAGGTATGAGTTCTATACATAGTATGCCTTATATATTTTTAAAAGAAGGCGCAAAAATACAAAAAAATGAAAGGGGTTTTGCATGGCTCCGGGCTTTTTTGAAAAAACACTCTTCCATTGGTGCTTTTTTTATATCTTTGCCGCTCATAATTCTTCCTGATGGCAAAAAACAAAACCTTATATTATTGCAAGAATTGCGGGGCGCAGTCGGCGCAGTGGCTGGGCCGTTGCCCCTCCTGCGGCGAGTGGAACACCTTCGAAGAGGAGGTGATCGTCCGGGAGACGCCCGCCCCCAAAGGACGCTCCACCGCGGAGGTCCTGCAGAGCACCCCTAAGCCTATCGACGAGATCTCCCTCACCCAGCTGCCCCGCATCCAGACGGGCTTCGTGGAGTTCGACAATGTCCTCGGCGGGGGCATCGTGCCGGGCTCTATCATCCTGCTGGGCGGCGAACCGGGCATCGGCAAATCGACACTCCTGCTCCAGATGGCCCTCCGCATGCGCGACCGCAAGGTGCTCTACGTCTCCGGCGAGGAGAGCGAGATGCAACTCAAGATGCGCGCCGCCCGTCTCTCTTCCGAGAAAGCGCCGCACTGCTATGTGCTCACCGAGACCAATACCCAGCAGATCTTCAAACACGTGGAGGCGGAGAAGCCCGACCTCATCATCGTGGACTCCATCCAGACGCTCCAAAGCGCCCTGATAGACTCCGCCGCGGCCTCCATCTCCCAGCTCAAGGAGTGCGCCGCCGAGTTCCAACATCTCGCCAAGACCACCGGCATCCCTGTTTTCCTGATCGGTCATATCACCAAGGAGGGCAGCCTCGCCGGCCCCAAGATCCTGGAGCATATCGTCGATACGGTGCTGCAGTTTGAGGGCGACCAGCACTATGGTTACCGTATCGTGCGCTGCATCAAGAACCGCTTCGGCTCCACCTCCGAGATGGGCATCTTCGAGATGTCCCAGGAAGGTCTGCGGGAGATTCACAATCCCTCGGAGATCCTGTTGTCCCAGCATGAGGAGGACTATAGCGGTGTGGCCGTCGCCACCATCTTGGAAGGCAACCGGCCGATGCTCATCGAGGTGCAGGCGCTGGTCAGCACGGCCGTCTATGGCATGCCGCAACGCTCGGCTACAGGCTACGACATCAGACGGATGAACATGCTGCTGGCCGTGCTGGAGAAACGGTGCAACTTTAAACTGGGCGCCAAGGATGTCTTCCTGAACATCGCCGGCGGCCTGCGTGTGGAGGACCCCGCCATCAACCTGTCGGTGGTCGCCGCCATCCTCTCCTCCGCCACCGATATCGCCATCGACTCCAAGACCTGCTTCTCCGGCGAGATGGGCCTCAATGGCGAGGTGCGCCCGGTGTCGCGCATCGTCCAGCGCATCGCCGAGGCCGACAAGCTGGGCTTCACCCGCATGTTCGTCTCCAAATACAACATGAAAGGGGTCAACCCCAATGACTATCACATCCGTCTCATCCCCATCGCCCGCGTGGAGGAGATGTTTAAAAATCTGTTTGAATAGATTATGGAAGCACAACCCATCTGCCGTGACGGCATCGTTAGAAAGATAGAAGAGGACCATCTCCTCGTGGAGATCACCGTCAGCTCCGCGTGCGGCGAGTGCCGCGCCAAGAGCATTTGCATGCCCTCCGAACGGAAACAGGAACTCATAGAGGCGCAGAATCCATATAATCAAGAGTTTGTGGTGGGAGAAGTCGTGACGCTGAACCTGCAGTCCTCCTCTGGACGCAAGGCTGTTATTTTAGGCTACCTGATGCCCTTCCTGGTGCTCCTGGCCTCCTTTCTGCTGACCTTTCTCTTCACCGACAAAGAGTGGATCCCCGTGCTGGTGAGCCTCGTCTGCACCTTCCTCTATTATGTGGTGCTCTATCATTTCAAAAACAGGATGGACAAACAATTCACCTTCTATGTGACGAAACGGGAGCTTTAGCCATTAGTGGGTAATTGAAAACTCCCAACTTCTAACTTCTAACTTCAAACTTCTAACTTCAAACTTCTAACTTCAAACTTCAAACTCCTAACTCCTAACTTCAAACTGACAACTGATAACTGACAACTAGTTAAGGAATTCTTCCACCTGTCGGTAGAGATCTTCAAAGCTGCCGTCGTTGTGGAAGACCACGTCGGCCATCTCCATGCAGCGTCCGATGTTCTGGTGGTTAGGGTCTTCAGAGTCCATCTCGCGTTGTTCGTTCTCAAGGAAGGTCTCGAAGGAGACGTGGTCGGTCTCGGAGCCGCGGAGCACGATGCGCTCGTAGCGTATCTTCGGGTCGGCATCGACGGCAAAGAGGAGGAAGTGCTCGTTCTGGCGGAGGGAGAGCACCTCACCCGGGGTGCGCACGCTCTCGATGATGGCGTCCGTGCCCGCCGCCTCGGCCTGTTTGTAGAGCTCGTCGGTGATGAAGGAGGGACAGTGGGTGGCGCGCAGGTCGTTGGCCACCTCCACGAAGGTGTCGCGGTTGATGGGCAACCCCCGCCGCTCCGCCTCCTCGATGAGATAGCCGCGCACGGAGTAGTGCTTGTATCCGTAATGATCCCGTAAATAATCCACTAAAGTGCCTTTTCCCGCACCCAAGGTGCCTGTGATGCCAATAATCTTCATTGCTTTGTGTTTTTTGAGAATGCAAAGATAAAAAAAATAGCGATTGTCAGATAAATGTTTTTTTTGCGTTCCCTGGCGTTGATGCTGTTTTGACAACTGTTCATCTGCAAAAACAATAGGTGTCGCCCATAGTCAGTAATTTTTATTATTTTTGCACGCTTTTTATGGTATTAAGATACAAACATCTCATAGTGGCGTTCTTACTGCTGCTGACAGCTGGTCAGTTGCGTGCGCAGACGGGTGGACATAGCGTTTATAATTTTTTGAGTTACAGCTATGCTTCTCGTGTCACCGCATTGGGTAGCGGCTTGATTTCGGTGTATGACGATGATCCCACGTTGCTGATGGTGAATCCTTCCTTTATCGGGGCGCGCCACAGCAACACCCTGGCCCTGGATTTTACCAACTACTTTGCCAACACCAACTATGCCTCCGCCCTCTATTCTTACACCTTTCCGAAGGCTGGCAGCTTTGCCGTGGAGGCACGGTACGTCAACTATGGCAAGTTCAACGGCACTGACGAAAGCGGGGTGGAGACGGGCACCTTCTCGGTGAACGATGTTGCCCTGACGTTAGGGTGGGGCCGTGAGCTGTCGCCTCATTTCAGCATTGGCGCTGATCTCAAGTTGGTCTATTGCGGTTACGAAGCCTACCACTCCTTTGGTCTCGCTGTGGATGTGGCGGGAAGCTATTTCAACAAGGAGAAGAACCTCTCCCTGACCCTCTTGGCCAAGAACATCGGCTCGGAGGTCAAGCCTTTCTATCCCGGCAACCTGGAGCGTCTGCCCTTCGACTTGCAGTTCGCCCTCTCCCAGCGCCTCGCCCATGTGCCTATCCGTTACCACATCTCACTGCATTCTCTATATCGATGGAATATGAACTACTACGGTGCCGACAACCCCTTTATGGAGACTGACGCGCTCACCAACACCCTCATCTATCCGTCCAAAGCAAAGCAGTTCTTCGACAACTTTTTCCGTCATATCATCTTCGGCTTGGAAATAGAACCTTCTAAATATTTCTCCATACAGTTTGCTTACAACCATAATATCCATCAGGAGATGAAGGTGCTGGCGCGTCACTCGATGGCTGGCTTCTCCTACGGATTCATGCTCAACATCAAGGGCTTGCGATTCGGCTTCTCACGGTTGCAATACGCCCCGGGCGCTGCTCCCAACTGCGTCAACCTTGCCCTTAACTTTGGCGAGCTGTCCCAATGGAAGAAAAAAGACAACCCCAAGAAATTAGAAAAGATGCCCTGACACCGTCAGCGGCCTAAAGACGATACACTATGTCCAGAAATACTGAAGAACTGAAAGGCGTCACCCTGCTGGGCAATCAGCAGACTGTTTACAGCTATGACTATACGCCGGAGGTGCTGGAGACCTTCGACAACAAACACCCGGAACTGGAATACCTGGTCACGTTGGACTGTCCGGAGTTCACCTCGCTGTGTCCCAAGACCGGTCAACCCGATTTCGGCCATATCATCATCCGCTATATTCCCCGCATCCGCATGGTGGAGAGCAAGAGCCTGAAGCTCTATCTCTTCAGCTTCCGCAACCATGGCGATTTCCATGAGGACTGCGTCAACATCATCATGAAGGACCTCGTCAAGCTCATGGATCCCAAGTATCTGGAGGTGGAAGGACGCTTCAACCCGCGCGGGGGCATCTCGATACTGCCTTTTGCCAACTTCGGCGACCCGGATCATCAAGAGATGGTGAGAGAGAGAATGTTGAATGTGATGCAAAACCGTTAAGAAGATGGCTAAAGACGCAGTGATAATCCTTTCCGGCGGCATGGATTCCACCACGATGCTCTATGAGTACCGCGAGGAGATAGCCATGGCCATCACCTTTGACTATGGCTCCACGCAGAACGGACGCGAACGGCAGTGTGCCATCACCCATTGCCAGCGGTTGCATATCCCGCATATCACCATTCCTTTGGCTTTCATGCATCAGTACTTCAAAAGTGCCTTGCTGATGACGGCCGATGACATCCCCGAAGGCAACTACAATGACGAGAATATGAAATCCACGGTGGTGCCTTTCCGTAATGGCATCATGCTGGCCGTCGCCTGCGGAGTTGCGGAGAGCAATGGGCTGAAGCGCGTGATGATCGCCAACCATGCCGGCGACCATGCCATCTACCCCGACTGCCGTCCCGGCTTCATCCAAGCGATGGATGCAGCCATGCAACAGGGCACCTACGAGAACATTGCCATCTATGCCCCCTATACCCATATCGACAAGGTGGAGATCGCCCGTCACGGCAAAGCGCTGGGCCTCGACTATTCGGAGACCTACTCCTGCTACAAGGGCGGGGAGCACCACTGCGGCAAGTGCGGCACCTGTCGCGAACGCCGCATGGCCCTAGCCGCCGCCGGCATCACCGACACCACCGTGTACGAACTCTGAACTTGAAAAAGTAACTACAATTCACTGTTCACTAAAAAACTAAAAACTAAAAAACTGACAACTGAAAACTGACAACTGAAAACTGACAACTGAAAACTGATAACTGATAACTGATAACTGACAACTTATTATGTATTACGTTAGAAAAACCCTCGAAATCTCTTCCTGCCACCAGCTCTACTTAGATTACGAGAGCAAGTGCGAGAACCTCCACGGCCACAACTGGATTGTGAAGGTCTATTGCCGCGCCAAGGAGTTGGACTCCAACGGCATGGTGTGTGATTTTACCGAGATCAAGCGTCTTATCCATGCCAAGATAGACCATAAAAACCTGAACGAGGTCTTGGATTTCAATCCGACCGCAGAAAACATTGCCCGCTGGATTGTGGATACTGTCCCCAACTGCTATCGTGCTGATGTGTGGGAGTCGCGCGACAACAAAGCCTGCTACATCGCCGATGATGCCCCGCAGAACTTCTGACATGTACCGTATCAACGAGATATTCTACTCATTGCAGGGCGAGGGCTTCCATTCGGGAACGCCCGCCGTGTTTGTCCGCTTCAGCGGATGCAACCTGCAGTGCCATTTCTGCGACACCGACCATCAAGACGGGACGATGATGACGCTGGAGGAGATCCTGGCGGAGGTGCAACGGTACTCGCAGGCGCCGATGATCGTGCTCACGGGTGGCGAGCCGTCCCTCTTCATTGATGAGCCCTTTGTGGAGGCGCTCCAGCGTGAGACGGGCAAGAGGGTTGCCATCGAGACCAACGGCACGTGTCCCCTGCCTGCCAACCTCGACTGGGTGACGCTCTCTCCCAAGACCGCATTCCCTGGCGGTGATGCGTTGCCCTGCATCCTGCAGGCGTGCGATGAGCTCAAGGTGGTCTTCACAGGCCAGGACCTCGCGCAATACGAGGCCATCCAGGCCAATTACCGTTTCCTGCAGCCCTGCTACTCGTCCGTGCAGGAACTGCGTGAGCAGAACCTTCGCGCGTGCGTGCAGGCCGTGCTCCACAACCCCCAATGGCGCCTCTCCCTCCAGATTCACCGAATCCTTGGCCTCCCCTAAACCCTCCGAACAGCCTACAGCTAATAGCTAAAGGCTAATGGCCAACGTATCGATATTTTACCTATCTTTGCCGCCGTTTTGAAAGGGGTGCCTTTTTGGCTGAGATCAGACCCGTTGAACCTGATGCGGATAATGCCGCCGTAGGGAGACAAACGCTTCTATTTTCAAATCCCTCTTTCAGTATTGTTTCATTAAAAAAAACTAAAACTGTTAGAGTTATGCAAATCCAGAAAAATCTATTTTTTGTGAGAACCATGGTCAAGAGGATGGCCGTGGCATGTCTATTTGTGCTGCCCTTCGTGGCATCTGCCCAGGTGCTGGACACGGCACAGCATAGGGAGCTTGACGAGGTGACCATCGAGTTCGTCAAGCCCACGGTGCAAACCGCCGCCAACGTCACCACCATGTCGATGCCGCAGATCCGCGCTCAACAGGGCAACGGTAGTGTCAACAACCTGTTGGAGATGATGCCCTCCGTGGTTACCACCTCCGAGTCGGGTACGGGACTGGGCGCCACCTATCTCTTCATCCGTGGCATCGATCAGACCCGTATCAACACCACCCTCAACGGGGTCACCGTCAACAACCCGGAATCGCAGGGCTCCTGGCTGGTGAACCTGCCCGACATGGCTGCTTACATCGAGCACATGAGTGTGCAGAGTGGCGCCAACACCTCAGACGGCAGTACCTCCTACGGTGCCCGTATCAACTTCCTCACCCGCGACGTCCCCGTCAAACCCTTTGCGGAGGCGAGGAGCTCCTACGGCTCTTTCAACACCTTCCATAACATGGTCAGCGCAGGAACCGGCCTCATCGGCAAACGCTTCTCCATGCTGGCCTCCTTCTCCGACATCCGCAGCGACGGCTACATCGACTACTCTGGTGTGCACCTCAACTCCGGCTTCCTCACAGCGAAACTCGACCTCTATAACTTCAAGAAGAATAAAGACAACGGCACGTTGCGCTTTAACTTGCTCTTTGGCAAGGAGAAATCCGGACTTGCTTGGAACGGCGTGCCCTACGACATGCTGGAGACCAACCGCACCTACAACTCTTGCGGTGCATACTATGATGAAAACGGTGTGCAACATTATTATGAGAATTCCTTTGACAACTACACCCAGACTTTCTACCAGCTGGAGTACCAGAAAAGATGGTTACGCCAGCTCGGCAAGCAATGGCATAATGTACGGGTGATGCCCTACCTGACGCGCGGTTACGGATATTACGAACAGTACAAGGATGACAAGAAACTGAGCAAATACGGGTTGGAACCACTGCATGAAGACCAGAAACGCGCCGACCTCATCACTCAGAAATATTTAGATAACTATTATTATGGCGTTTTGGCAGAATACTGGGGAAGTCAACGATTTAAAAGCGAGGCCTTCCATGGCTTGCGTTGGGTGGCCGGCTTGGATGTGAGCAATTACAACGGCAAACACTACGGCAACATAGTTTGGGTGCAGCCCGACCGCGTGGCCGATTGTCCAGCCATGTACGAGTGGTATCGCGGTACGGGTAACAAGTTGCAGTCCAAGATGTTTGCTAAGTTACACTACTATATCAAGAATTTCAGCATGTCGGGCGAGTTGCAGTACCGGCGGGTGGACTATACCATTGAGGGTATCACCGACGAACTGACTCCCATTCCGCAGGAGTACCACTGGAATTTCATCAACCCGAAAGTGGCGTTGCACTATTATCTGGATAAAGGCAAGTTGAAACACAGCTTCGACCTCTCCTTCGCCACCGCCAACCGCGAAGCCACCCGCAACGACCTCATTGGAGCGCCAGACGACCGTAAACCCAAGCCGGAGACACTCTACGACATGGAATTCAGCTATATGATGCACAACAACAAGTTCTTCTTCAACACCACGTTGTACGGCATGTACTATAAAGATCAGCTGGTGCGTACCGGCGAGTTGGACCAGACCGGCGACCCGCTCATGACCAACGTAGATAAGAGCTATCGCGTCGGCATCGAGTTGTCAGCGGCCTACCGTCCCGTGCGCTTCTTCACATGGCATATCAACGGTGGCTTCAGCCTCAACCGCGTCCTCAACTATACGCACTATATCGAAGACTGGGAGAACGGTGGCTATGTGGAGCAGCAAATCGGCAACACACCACTTGCTTACTCCCCTAACATCGTGTTGGGCAACGACTTCACTTTCACGCCGCTCAAGGATTTCAACATCAGCCTCATTACCAAGTTCGTCAGCAAGCAGTATTTGGACAACAGCGGAGACGATACCTTTATTCTGAAGCCGTATTCCTACACGAACCTCCGCCTTTCCTACACGTTCCATTTCAAGGCATTGAAGGATTTGGAACTCTTTTTGAATGTCAACAACCTTTTCAACACGAAGTATGAGTCCAATGCAGCACTGTACGAGGGCTACTATGGCGGTGAGATACTGTATGAGCCGTACTATTTCCCGCAGGCCGGCATCAACTTCCTGGGAGGTTTGAGGATAAAGTTCTAGGGATAAGCCTCCAACTCCTAACTCCCAACTGAAAACTGACAACTATTATTCTACCGAGCTCTTGCCCCTAACGGGGCTGCTCAAGGAAAACTTCTAACTGACAACTGCTAACTTCTAACTCTCTATAGTCCTGCTACGCCTGTTACCAGGATGCCAAGACCGAAGTAGGCCAGCAGAGCGCAGCATAGCCGCGCCTTGGTGGTGCGTGCCGCGAAGAAGTTGAGCACCAACGCTACGGTAATGCTTGCCAGACCGAAGGTCCACCCTGTGATGACAAACCAGCTGGTCTCCTCCATGATACGGTGAACCAGCGGATAGCTCCCGATCTGGATGAAATGGCCGAACCAGTTGCCGATGAAGGACAAGACAAATATCCACACACCCCAGCTGAAGGCTCGCCGGCGCAGACAATAGACCAGCAGGACCGTACAGACGATGACCATGATGACCGCCGAGGCACCTTCGATGTGCGGAAAACACATAATGTATTCCTCGGTGGGGATGCTGAAATGCCACGCACATTCGCCTGTTGACTGCCACAAGAGCGTGCCACCGGTGTATCCTAGCCAAAAGGCTTTCATCATACCACTGCGGTCGGCAAAAGCGGCAAAGACGAAGGCCGCCACAAAGGCTGTCAGCATAAAGACAAAGCGCATCGGGTTGGGATCCACCAGCTCGCCATCGTCGTAATGCGGATCGATGATGGGCTTCATGTCGCTGCCAAAGTGCAACGACAGGGCAAACAAAGCCACCAAGACGCCCGTGATGAGCAGGATGCCGACGATGGGCAACAGTCCCTCGCGCAAGGCCTGACGCGCCGAGGGTAGTGGCTTTCCAAAATGGTAATGTCCGCGGAACCAATCCCTGAATGAGCTTTCCTTCATAGGCCTGTTGTTGTTTGAAAAAATGAAGCGCAAAAATACGACTTTTTGAGAACAAACATAAAATGCGTATTTTTGCGCTTGCAAAATGCAGCCTGAAAACGCGGCTGTCACAGAAGAAAGAGAACATGGTTTTGACAGACATATTATGGGCAACTAAGATAGTGGAGACCCTCTACAGCTGGATTTGGAGTCCTTTCCTCGTAGGCTTGTGCCTGCTGTCGGCGCTCTATTTCTCCCTCCGCACCCGCTTCGTGCAGGTGCGGCGCTTAGGTGAGATGTGCCGCCTGTTGTTCAGCACTGACAAGACGCAGAAGATGGGCATCACCTCGTTCCAGGCCTTCGCCATGGCGTTGTCGGGGCGCGTGGGCACGGGCAACATCGTGGGAGTGGCCACGGCCATCGGCTTTGGCGGTCCCGGAGCCATCGTCTGGATGTGGCTCATCGCCTTCTTCGGGGCGGGCAGCGCATTCGTGGAGGCCACTCTGGCGCAGATATTCAAGGAGAACCACCACGGCCAGTACCGTGGCGGCCCCGCCTACTATATCGAGAAGGGGCTGCACAGCACCTTCTTCGGGTGCGTCTTTGCCGTCGTCACCGCCTTCGCCTGCGGCCTCTTCATGCCGCCGGTACAGTGCAACGGCATCGCCCTCTCCATGTCGCAAGCCTTCGGCGTGGCTCCCTGGATCATCGGACTCGCCGTGGCCTTGCTCATCGCCCTCGTCATCATCGGCGGCGTGAAGCGCATCGCCAACGTGGCGCAGATTGTCGCACCCTTCATGGCCATCCTCTACATCCTGCTCTCCATCGTGGTCCTCGTGGTCCATTACAAGCTGGTGCCGGGGGTCTTCCTCGACATGCTGCGCGGGGCTGTGGGCGCGGGACCGCTAGGCTCCGCCATCCTCGGCAGCACCATCTCCTGGGGCGTGAAGCGCGGCATCTACTCCAACGAGGCCGGCCAGGGCACAGGACCTATCGTGGCCGCCGCCGCCAAGGTGAGCCACCCCGTCAAGCAGGGCCTCGTGCAGGCCTTCTCCGTCTATATCGACACCCTGCTGGTCTGCACCGCCACCGCCATGATGATCCTGGCATGCCAGACCTACAACATCCTCGACAGCGTGCAGGTGACGGCCGCGGGCGAGACGACTGTCACCTATCTGCAACAGAATGCAGGGGCACCTGCCGGCGAGCCCGGCGTCTTCTATACCATCGGCGCCATCAGCACCCTCATTGGCCAACGCGCCGGCGCCAACCTCGTCTCCATCGCCCTTTTCTTTTTCGCCTTCACCACGATCATGGCCTACTACTATTACGCCGAGACCAACCTCGTCTATCTCTTCAGCCGCTTCCGCCGCTGGCAGTTGAGTCGCAAGAAAGCGAAGGGCCTCGACATGGAGGCTGCCCAGAAGGCCGCTGACGAGGCCGACAGGGTCTTCGGCGACGACCGCAGTGAGAAAGTGGTGGTCTGGATATTGCGCCTCTGCACCATCACCTCTGTCTTTGTCGGCTCCCTGACCACCAGCGGGGTCACCTGGACGCTGGGCGACATCGGCGTGGGGACGATGGCCTGGATCAACTTGATCGCCATATTGCTGCTCTCACCCAAGGCGTTACGCGCCCTCCGTGACTACGAACAAGCCAAGAAGCAGGGTGAGGAACCACAGTTTGATCCGAAAAAACTGGATATTCAAGGGGCTGAATTCTGGGAGTCGCGGATGGATCCATCGTCAGAGAGCTGAAACGACTACCTCCACTCGGTAGCCATCCGGCACAGCTCTATACCTTTTTCTTCTTCAAAAATGGAAGCCACGAAATGGTTGGGCTCGCACTCCTGTTGCAGGATGCGATAGCGGGCATCCGGCATGGTCTGCACCAGATAGTTGATAGAGATGAAACGGATACGATGCTGCTGATGGAAGGCATAGCTGAAGTTGTCCATCACCCAGCTGATATAGACGGTGTTGTTGACATGCTGGTTGAGGTCCAGGTCGGAATAGACCACAGCGTGCGGCTCCGACCATACGCCCTCCGTCACCTTGCGCAGACGGGTGGCGGGCTTCTCCAAGGCATCACAGTCCGGCCGGTGGCGCAGGCCTGCCTTGACCTCCTCGATGGGGTGCGGGCGTCCCTCCAAATCCACTAGAGCCCAGTTGGAGGTGGCGCGTGCTAGCAGTTCACCCTCCTCCGTCTCCACGAAGAAGTCACGCGGCTGCACGAGCAGATGGTACTCTTTGCTCCAGGTGATGATCTTGATGCGCTCCAGCCAGGTCGGCATGCGAAGGATCTCCACATCCATTTTCGACAAAGCCCAGAAGAGGCCGCGCGCGTGCAGCGCATCCCAGCCCCAGCCCAAGGTCTCGGAGTGGCTGACCGCCGTCTCCTGCAACAGGTTGAAGAGCTGGTTGGGGAGCAACTCCCGGTTGAAGTCCGCAAGATGCGACCCTATCTCGAAGGTGCGGATGAAGGTATTGTCTGGCTGTAGCATAAGTAACTGTCTATATTTGTGTTAAGATAGAAAATACCGGATGACGGAGCAGAGGATGATGAGGATGCTGATCCACTGCAGGATATTGCGGGCATAGAACCAGCGGATGGCGAACCAGCCGAGGCCTGCCTCCTCGATCTGATCCCAGTGCTCGATGGGGCCGAACCACCACTGGCGGGGGAACTCTTTCTCGGGATGGTGGCAGAACTGGACCATCAGATAGAAAAAATGCAGCGACAAGGGCAGCGGCAGGAGCGTGAGCAGGAAGAGGGGCGACAGCGCATGCGTGGCGACGGCGATGACAACGAGCAGATAGGGCATGAAGTTGAAGAGGGCGCTGGCTGCCAGGTTCAGGGCCGGACGTTGCAAAACAGCCGCCAGCGTTCTCTTGCCGTTGGCGATGTCCGGTTTGTAGTCCAAGATGGAATGGGTGAAGAGGATATTGATGACCAGCAGTCCTATGGCGCAGGAGAGGTAGAGAATCTCGCTGTTGAGATAGCCGACTGTGGCATAGAACACCCCGCACATGAGCAGGGGACCGAAGACGGTGCCGATGATGAGCTCGCCGAAACCGTGGTAGGAGAGTCGCAGGGGGCGTCCGGAGTAGAAATAACCCAGGAAGCCGGCAGCAGCGGCGATGTAGAGCGGAACCATGCCGCGCTGCCAGACGATGACGAGTCCCAGCAGCAAGGCGGTCAGGGCAAAGAGGGAGGCCACGATGAAGAGCTGCTTGGGCGTGACCTCACCGGAGACCAGGTAGGGACTCTTGGCGATGCGGGCGCGTATGCCCTGCTGCTCCAGCTCCTCCCGGATCTCGTTGCCCCGGGTCTGAAAGTCGAAGTAGTCGTCAAAGAGGTTCATGGAGAGGTGGGCGATGGCCACGATGAAGATGGCCAGCAGTCCCAGCCAGACCGAATAGGCGGGATCCCCGATGGGCAGACAGAGGGCCACCAGTCCTGGCAACACACTCTGTGGCAACGCGTAAGCCCTCGCGTTCTGTATCCAGTATAAGAGTCGCTTCATCTTGCTTTTGCTAATATTTATCGGGCCGCAAAACTATGATTTTTTTTGTAATTTTGCCCTATTGTGTGCCCGTCATTGTGCGTGACGGACTTCTTGATCTCACCCTGACTCTTCTGCTTGCTTCCTGCTAAGCCCATCCAATCCAATACTTAACCATGAATCTCACATAATCCCTTCCCCACAACTCTAACTATTATCTATTAACTATTAACTAGTATCTATTATCTCTCACCTATTTTCCCGTAATCACAATCTTCCTATCCTTAGCTGCCTGGAGTCCGAAGACGGTCTCGTTGGCTGAGTCGGTGCTGAAGTGATGTTGCACGGCCCCTTGCGGGTCGGTGATGACGGTGAGTCCGGGCTCGCTGCCGTCCAGGTAGGGCACGAAGAAGCCGCCCTCGACTTGATGGAGGTAGTTGAGCAGGCTGACGATGCGGCGGCTGGAGAGATGGCGGTTGTAGTCGCTATGGTGCAATGGTGAGGCGAACCCGCTGATCTTGATGGTGACGGTGTCGCCATGTTCCAACGCCTCTTTCAGATAGTGGGTCAGCTTCACGAGTCGTTCATAGCCTGTGGCCACCGAGTCGCGCATGAAGGCGGCCACTTCGGCCCGTACCTGCCGGAGGGTGTCTCCCGTCAGGCCGCCGCCGGCCTCCTCCACATAATGGCCGATCTCTTCCACATACTGCCGATAGAGCATGGCATAGTGCGCTTCGGTGGTGTCGCGCGTGCTGCGCGGGTCCGGGTAGTCGTTTTGGAAGTAGAGGGTGATGGGTAGCACCGAGGCGATGCGTTCCGCCAAGGTCGTGTCGGGCTTGGGCTGCGGCTTCACCGTGTCTTCATGCACCCACTGGAAATGATAGAGGTCGTTGCAGCAGGTGTCCTGGTCGCCAGAATAGTCGTTGGGCCGGTTGGAGGAGAAATAGCCGCTCCGGAGGTCTGGGTTGAGGTTGAAGTAGTAGTCGTGATAGGTGGAGTTGAAGGGCACCCCCATATTCGACACTTCGCCCCACTGGCTGAGCGCTCCCGCACTGTAGAAGATGTCGTAACCGCCAATGCCGAGATGCTCGTCCGAGCTGAAATAGAGTCGTTGCTCGGGTAGGCAGTAGAAGGGCGTCACCTCGTTGCCCTCGGTGTTGATGGCCCGCCCTGCGTTGATGGGCGTGTCGTAGTTGCCGTCCTTCACGATGGAGTACCAGATGTCGAGGCCCCCGGCACCATGTTCGCGGTTGGAGACAAAATACAAGACCTCATAGCCGTCAGCCTCGACCAGACAGGGCTGCATATTGCTGGAGTTGGGCGCGTTGATGGTCTTGGGCAACATCTTGGGCTTCTCCCAGCCCTTCTTGCCCAGCTGCGACTGCCAGAGCGAGCACTGCAGCAGGCCGTCGCCATCTTTCGCACAGCGGGTGAGCAGGAGCTTGTCGTGCCGGCTGTTGAAACAGAAGTTGCTGTTGAACATCCTCGTGCTGTTGACCACCGAAGAGAAAGGCTGCGGCTTGGCATATTCCCCGTCATCAAGCAGCTGGCTTTGATACAGATAGCAGTACCAGCTGGTCTCGAAGAAGCGGTCGTAGTCCTCTTCGATGTCGGCGCGCATGGAGGTGAAGTAGAAGGTGGAATCGGGGGCGAGATAGGAGGCGTACTCCGAAAAGTGGGAGTTGATGCGGGACGGCAATCGTTCCACCCTTACGGGCAGGGTGTCTTTGGCAATAAAACGCTGTTGCTCACGCCTTTGTGCATCCGTCAAAGGTTGTGCTTGTATGACGAGAGTAGTCAGAAGAGTTAATATGAGCAAAAGAGACCGTTTCATTACATTAAATCATAAGGACATGGCTCTTTGCCAATGCGGTTGATGCGTTTCTTGCGGAAGATGTAGGTGATGGAGACCTCCAGGGCGCCCCGGCCGCTCGTGGCCGTGAAGAATCGCGACACGTTGACGTCATAGCTGACGCCGATACGCAGGTTCTGCCAGTCGAAGAAGGCATCCACGATGAGGGCGTCGTTCCAGCGGTAGAAGATGCCGCCGCCCAGCGAGAACAGGGTGGTGTAGCTGTTCTTCTTCTGAAAATATTCTAGGTTGGTGCCGAAGGTGTATTCGCTGAACCGGCGCTGCCACGTCATATAGAGACTCGGTTCCAGCGCCAGGTTGTCGCTGAGGCTGATGCGGGCCAGCGCGTGGGCAGTCCAGCGCAGGGGCAGCTGCAGGTATCCGTTCTGGAAGACCTCGGTGGGATGGTTGAGGTGCGACACGCTCATGCCGGCCTGATAGTTGTCGGTCTTGTTGGGCGAGAAGCTCCAGAAGGCTCCCACGCCGCAGTCGAAGAAGAGCTGCCGCGTGTTGTCGAAGATGTCGTAGATGGGCGCTTCAGGGTCGTAGTAGCCGTTGTGGAACTGCTCGTCCAGGCGCGCTGCATACTGGTTGTAGGCGTTGTTGAGGATGCCGCCGTAAAAGCCGATGCCGATCTTGTGGCGGTTGTGGTGGCCCACGTAGCGGATCAGCGAGAGGGAGGCCATCGCCTGCAGCGAGGTGTAGTTGAGGTCGCCGGCCTTGTCGCCGTTGAAGGCCAGACCTGCCCCGATGAGCGTCTGTCTCCGGTTGTTGCGGTAGATGGCGCCATCCACCTCGGCCCCGAAGGTCAGATAGGGCACCGTCACGGAGAGCCACTGGGTCCGCTGCGTGAGCCCGGCCCGGATGAGCCCGTCATAGGCCCCCGTCAGGGCAGGGTTAAGCGCTGTCGGTTGCGTGTAATACTGGGTGAAATGGTAGTTTTGGGCCTCGGCCTTGTTTATGCTAAAAAAAAAACTCAGCGCCACCAGGATCGTGATCACATAGTGGTATTTCTCTTTCCAGCACTGTTTCAGATAGCGCCGCAGCTCGTTCTCGCGCGGGTTGTTCTGCGGGTCGTATAGCTGGGTGCCGCTGATCTGCTCCGGCAGGAACTCCTGGTTGACGAAGTTGTGCTCGTAGTCGTGGGCGTACTGGTAGTTCTTGTGATAGCCCAGCTCCTTCATCAGCTTGGTGGGGGCGTTGCGGATGTGCAGTGGCACGGGCAGGTCGCCGGTCTGCTTCACCAGCGCGTAGGCGTTTTCGATGGCCATATAGGAGGCGTTGCTCTTGGGCGAGGAGGCGAGGTAGATGGCCGTCTGCGCCAAGGGGATGCGCGCCTCCGGCATGCCGATGACATTCACGGCCTGGAAGCAGTTGTTGGCCAGCAGCAGCGCGTTGGGGTTCGCATTGCCGATGTCTTCGGAGGCCAGGATGACCATCCGGCGGGCGATGAAGAGCGGGTCTTCGCCACCGACAAGCATCCGCGCCATCCAATAGACCGCCGCGTTGGGGTCGCTGCCCCGCAACGACTTGATGAACGCCGAGATGATGTCATAGTGTTGCTCCCCTTTCTTGTCGTACATGGCCAGGTTCTGCTGGATGACATGCACCACCTGCTGGTGGGTGACGTGGATGACCCCGTCCACGGGCTTGGTCATCCAGGTGACCAGCTCTATGGCGTTGAGCAGCTTGCGGGCGTCACCGCCGGAGATGCGCAAGAGCGCTTCGGTGTCTTCAATCGCTATCTTGCAGCTCATCTGGGCAGACAGATAATCGACCGCTGTCTGCAGGATGGTCTCCAGGTTCTCTCGCGAGAGGCTTTTCAGCACATAGACCTGGCAGCGGGAGAGCAACGGCGAGATGACCTCGAAGGAGGGGTTCTCGGTGGTGGCGCCGATGAGCGTGATGACGCCCTGCTCCACCGCGCCCAGCAGGGAGTCCTGCTGCGACTTGGAGAAACGGTGTATTTCATCGATGAACAGCAGCGCGCGCTTCTCTGATTTCTTGGCCTTGTCGATGACATCGCGGATGTCCTTGACGCCGCTGTTGATGGCGCTGAGCAGGAAGAAGTCTGAGTCGGTGAGCTCGGCGATGAGCAGGGCCAGGGTGGTCTTGCCCACGCCCGGCGGGCCCCAGAAGATCATCGACTGGATGCTCCGCTGCTCGATGGCATTACGCAACACGGCCCCTTTGCCCATCAGGTGCTCCTGCCCGATGTAGGCATCCAAGGTGTGCGGTCGTAATATTTCTGCCAGCGGCTTCTGCATATCTTGATGAAAATACTAGAGGGCAAAAATACAAAAATTGTATGCAAACTAGCGAAAAATCTTCCTTGCCAAGAGTGCCAGAAATATTATTTTTACATTTTTTTTGGTAGTATTGACAAAAACGCACCATATCTTGTTTTTTATAACAATTTGATTGCCAAAATAATAACTTATTGTTTTCAAGTTGTTGTGCATTAAAATCAACAGTATGTTGAAAACAGGGTTGTTTTTAAAAAAAATGTTGTATTTTTGTAACCGAAAAATCACGAAAAAATTAGAAATTATGAATGAGCAAGAAACCAATGTCCCCTTTTTCCGCTTTGAGGATTTGAGGATCTACGCCAAGGCCATGGATTATCTCACATGGTTATATGACACGTTGAATGTGGAATTTAAAAACGACAATGAACGGTTTTTAGTCAAATCGTTTCTCAAGTCAGCACATAATATAGCCTTGAACACCGCCGAGGGTTCCTCCCGCAACAAGGCCCAGTTCTTGTACTATCTCAAGATGGCCAAGAGTGCGGTGCGTGAATGTGTCGTTTTCACCGAGATTGCCAAGAACATCGGTATTCAGAATGAAGAGGAGTATGAGTTCTCACGTGGCAAGTTGGTGGAGTTGACCAAGATGATTGGTTCGCTGATTGCTTCTTTGCAGAGAATCACCAACACCCAGGAGAGTGATGTGGATATGGATATCCCGTCCACTCCGTTCCCTGATGAGTTGGTCTAAGGATCTTTGGCTAACCACATGAAACAAAAAAGGGTGACCGATTAGTCGATCACCCTTTTTGTTGTGTTAGGGCCTCGTCTTTAGAAGGTATAACCGGCTTTCACTTCGATACCGCCATTAAAAGAATTGTCTGACGGGAATGTTCTGAAGAAGAAGCCACCCGTGAAGGAGAAGGCTTTTACGCGGAAACCGCCGGCGACGGTGCCATAGAGGCCTACGCCTTTTTTGTTGACGTCTTCGTAGTTGTAATAACCATGCTCGTCATACCAGTAGTGTTCTTCCTCCCAGAAATGGAAGGCGGCACCTGCAGCCACGTTGATACAGGGCATCAATTTGCGGCCACGGTCGAAATAGTGACGGTAGTTGACGAAGAGGGGCACCTCCTGGAAGGTGGCGGTGTTGATGCCATAGCCGACACCCAGACCGATAGCGTCTAGGTTGTTGAGGATGACACCGTTGATGAAGACGCCGGTAAAACCGACATTTTTGCCGAAAAATCCGCCATACTCATTGATGAAGTTGTACTGGACTTTTTTGACCGGCTGCTCCTGGGCAGTCAGCACACCGGCACTCAGGCAAAAGACCGCACAAAGCGCCATGAGAAAAGATAGTTTTTTGTTCTTCATAATATTACATTTAAAAAACATTTTTAATAACGATATTCTTCTGCTTTTATTGCCCTATCGTTTACCAAATAAGCTTTAACAACTATTGATCCCATTCCTGGGTCACTCCTCCGATGGTGATGCTCACCTTTTTGCTGTCCAGAATGAGGGCTTCAACGGTATTGCTTTCCCCATTCGATTGGTTGACGGCGGTTAACTCCACAGAGCCATTGTCCCATTTTACAGGGTTATAATAGTATTGCCCGGGCCAACTCAATAGTCTGACAGCGTATGGGTTGACCGACATATCCCTATGAATATGGAAGTTAAGGGTGGTTTTTGCGCTGTTTGAAACGGTAGTGGAATTGTCATGGATGAAAGATCCATTGCCAGAAATGGACAGCTTGCTGTTTTTCAAGCTGTTGGGAATTGTTTCGCTTTCAAAATCCAAGGTCAGAAGAAAGATGTTGCCATTACGCAAGACCCATTGTCCATCGCCCGCTTTTTCCATGAAGAACACCGTACCAGCAATCGTTGACGGGAGGTTACGCCCTATCGTGTAAATGCGCATGACGGCACCTTCGTCATTCAGGTTGTTACCGTGCAACATCGATAAGTATAGTTTGGAGTTGGAGTTTTCATGGAAGATGAGCCAGCTTTGCTCTCCCGTCTCAGTAATCGTGGCATCTCTGAAATGGCGGTGCAACAAATCTTCCAACTCAACTTCTGGATTCTCCAAATATTGGTTGAATTGAAGCGCCGGTTCCACAATGGTACTGAACAGGTTGTTTATGTCATTCCCCCAACCGCCAAATATTTGTTTGCCGGTACGGGTCTTGCCCATCTCGCCTATTCCAATTTCACAAGCGGTGAGCAGGGCTACTATTATTATGCAGAATATGCCTTTTATCAGTCTTTTCATTGTTGTCATTTTTAATGGTTCCTAAAAATCATAGCCAAATCCGGCGGAAACAAAGCCTTTTGATCCTATGCCCAACTCCAAGTCGCCAAACCAATGATTGCCTCCCGCCTTGACTCCAAGGGCGGTCAGCTGGTATGCATAGCCAACGGCGGTGGCATTGTACATCTGATCGGTTCCGCCAGAGAAAAACTGGGAAATATGCGGATCCTTGGTGTGTTCTATCTGCATGCCGAATCCTAATCCCGAGTAAAGGGTCACATGCTTGCGGTTAAGATAGGAGAAACGGATGTCAGGCATGATGGAGCAAGTGAATTCGCTGCCATGACCTGTGATCTTGTCGGTAAGCCGGTCGCGCCAGGTGTTGTGAACCCCTGTGAAGGTGGCGAGTCCCCCTACCCAAAACCATTTGGCTACCCGATAATGATAGTTGAAGGAGAATACGGGTACATAGCGGGTGACGGCATAGTCACCCAAGGGACATGTCCATAATGATGGGGAAGATGATGAAGAATTATAAAAGCCGAAAATACTGTTATAATTATGGAAAATGCCATCTGATCCATTGAAAAATGCCAACAAACTGGTGTTGGCAGTCAGGATGGGATCCCCGATGTTGAACTGGAACTCGTGGGAGGGCAGCACTTCCCGCCAAGACTGGTCGTGTTTGTTCATCTTGTATTTGTGAAAAGTATGCAGATAGGCCACCTGCAGGTTGAGGGAGTGGTTGCGGGTGCTGATCTGTCCCCGATCAGCATTAGGGGAATTCCAGATAGGCATAGAATAGTCAAAAGAAGCCGTGTTCTGGAACCCGACATTGGTTCCTACCGAGCAGCGCAGGATGTCCCCGTAAGGAAAGATGTAGGCGAATCCCAAATCTGCCAG
This sequence comes from Bacteroidales bacterium, assembly GCA_017615595.1. GTDB lineage: Bacteria > Bacteroidota > Bacteroidia > Bacteroidales > WCHB1-69 > F23-D06. The sequence goes on along the minus strand of JAFZZT010000053.1, from coordinate 10,885 downwards.
AAGGGAGGTGTACACTTTCACACTTGGCTCAGCTATCACGCCTGTCATGTTGATCCAATCGGAGCCTATGGTTAAAACACGATCATAGCAAGGGGAGAGTTTCACACCAAGGTCACCGGTCAGCCAAAAGCGATTTTTCAGAGGGAGGTGAAACTCCGCCTTGATCGGAAACAAGACATTGTGATATCGCTCATCGAATGAGTAGGAGTTTTTCATCTGAAATTCAGCGTCGTCTGGTTCGGCAGTAGGCATACGCTCCAAGTGGGGCTTGAGCCTGATGACGGCAAATGTGCCGAAGTCAGCGCCGACCGAAAAGCCGAAATATTTGAAATGATACGACAACTCCAGCCCTACCTCTCCGCCGAGACTGGGTCTGCTTTCCATGAAGTCGTTACCATAAAGTGAGCTTACTTGGGCTGGTAAGGTCAATTGTGTCTGCGTGGTGATGCCGATACAGAACCCCTTGAAGGGATTGTCGATAAGAACAGGCGCGTCAGACAGCTGAGCCTCTTCTTCATCGAACGTGTCGGTATCTTCTTGTGCCGTTAGGGTTAGTGCCATGCTGAGCAGCAATAGTGGGAATGTGATACGAAGCATGAGTCTTTTCATAACAGGAGGTTGGAAAAAATGATGCTGCAAAGATATTCATTTTTTTTATCTTTGCGGCCAACATAATTTTTAATGCAAAGATATGGATGCACCCAAGGACTCGAACGCTGAAAAGACTATTTCACCACAGGACACCGTCTCCCCGTCATTTTCGCCCCAACAACAGAAATTGATGACAAAAGCCAAAACTTGCCTGAAAAGCACGGGCAAGTGGATGAAGTTTTTCTTTATCCTGCTGGTCGTCCTGATCGCCTTTTTAGTGATTGGCGGAATCACATTCTTGGTGTGGTCGGTTGTGTATGGCAATCTTCCCAACAGTGACATCCCTTTTTGGTATCTGGCTTTCATCCTCCTGGTGAGCGTGGCCATCTATGTGATCCCACTTTTTTCTCTCTACAAGTGCATCAAGGCGTTGGACAAGGTGATTCAAGACCATGACAACAAAGCGATGGTCGATTTTTTCCATAACAACTTGTCGCTTTGGATTTTTATAGGCATATTCACCATTCTCATCATTTCTATCTACATCATTTTGTATATTGTCTCTATGATTGCCCATCTGGTGGCGACTTTATAGTTTCTTGCAAGGATTAAACGCATACAGCATGTACTTTTTAGGCATAGATTTAGGTAGTTCTTCGGTAAAGGTGGCCCTGTTGGATGGCGCCACCGGCAACATAGTGTCCAGCGCCTTCGCCCCGCAACAGGAGGCCCCCATCATGGCCCTCCGCAACGGCTGGGCCGAGCAGAACCCCGCCGACTGGTGGACCTACCTCCAGACAGCACTGCACAAAGCATTGGACGAGGCTGGTATAGCGAGACAAGAGATCCGGGCCATCGGCATCACCTACCAGATGCACGGCTTGGTGCTGGTGGACAAGGACTTGCAGGTGCTGCGCCCCAGCATCATCTGGTGCGACAGCCGGGCGGTGCCCTACGGCGAGCAGGCTTTCGAAGCGCTGGGGCACGACTACTGCCTGACGCATCTGCTCAACTCGCCCGGCAACTTCACGGCGGCCAAGCTGGCGTGGGTGCGGGAGAACGAGCCCGACATCTTCGAGCGGGTGTACAAGATGATGCTCCCGGGAGACTGGTTGGCCTTGCGCATGACTGGCGAGGTGCGCACTACGGTGCCCGGACTCTCGGAAGGCATGTTGTGGGATTTTAAAGAAAATGCCGTCTCTACGGCGCTGTTGAACTATTTTGGGATTCCTGCCGAGATGGTGGCCGACTGCGTGCCCACCTTCGGGGTACAGGGCGAGCTGGCGGAGTCCGCCGCGCAGGAGCTGGGCCTTCCGGCGGGCATCCCGATCTGCTACCGTGCCGGCGACCAGCCCAACAACGCCTTCTCGCTCAACGTGCTGAACCCTGGCGAGGTGGCGGCCACGGCGGGCACCTCGGGCGTGGTCTATGGCATCCACGACAGGGTGCAGTCGGACCCGTGCTCCCGCATCAACATCTTCGCCCATGTCAACCACCGGAGCGAAGAGCCACGGCTGGGCATGATGCACTGCACCAACGGGGTCGGCATACAGAATGCCTGGATGAAACGGTTGGTGGCGCCGGAGCTCACCTACGAGCAGTTCAACGAGCTGGCGGCGCAAGCCCCGGTCGGCTCCGCCGGCGTGTCGGTGCTGCCCTTCGGCAACGGGGCCGAGCGCATCCTGGAGAACCGCCAGGTGGGCGCCTCCATACACGGACTCAACTTCAACAACCATACGGCCCACACACTGGCGCGGGCAGCGCAGGAGGGCGTGGCCTTCTCGTTCAAATATGGCATGGACATCATGCGCGACACGGGCATGAGCACCCGCATCATCCGGGCGGGCCATGCCAATATGTTCCTCAGCCCTATCTTCCGGGACACCTTAGCCACCATCACTGATGCTGTCATCGAGCTGTACGACACCAACGGCGCCACGGGTGCCGCCATTGGCGCGGCGCTGGGCTGCGGCCACTACCACACCCCCGCGGAGGCCTTTGCCTCGTTGAAGAAAATAGCGGTGGTAGAACCCGACATGGCCCTGCAGGAACGCTATGCAGAGGCGTACGAACGCTGGCGAAAGGTGCTGGAGCAAAGCTTGAGCTAGAGTGTTTCCCTTGTCTTTTGAATCCAACTGCCCGTATTTTTTATGACGATGAAAAAATTATTTATTTTTTTAAATCCTTTATAAAAAAAATTATATCTTTGCAGCCTCATTCAAAACTCAAAACGATGGAACAGAATAATCCCATTGAAGAGGCCAGACGCTATGTGGCCAATGCGCAGGAAATCATCAAAAAGGCCAATTATGACCCCGAACTGAAGAGTTACACCGACAGCAAATACATTAAGACTGCGGGCAATGTATTATGGTGCGGGTGCCTTGTGGCCTTGGATGCCGTATTGAACGTGCGTGAAGGCAAAGGAAGACCTTCCATAGAAAAGTACAAAGAAGCAGCTGGCAAGCGTGACCGAAAACTGCTTCATTTCATCATGCTCGGCTATGATACCCTACATTTAGTGATGGGCTATGACGGCAACAAAGAAAAAAAAGTCTGTGATGCCGGTTTCGAGAGAGCAGACGCCATTATCGACCGCTGTGCGCTATTGTACCCGGGCACGGCGTGCGCCTAAAATCACTCCCACACCAGTTTGGCCCCGCCACTGACATCCACTTTTCCAACTGCCGAATAATTCGTGATGTACGCAGTGTCCGAAACGTTGGCTTTTATAGTACTGGTGCCATAATTGGTAATGTGCGCTTTCGTTGTCTTTAGGTATTGCGCAGAGACATCGCCAGTGCCGGCATTAACAATCCTGATCGATTCTGCAATACCGTTCAGGACCACGTCGCCCGTCCCCAAATTCTTCACCTCCAGTTGTTTTGCATTAATATTCTGGACCTTAAGAGTTCCTGTCGCCTTGTTTTGCAACGCCAGCTCTCCGACCCCGTTCTTCATCATATTCACAAACACATCTCCCACCCCTGTGTTGTTGATCACCACAGAACTGGCTGAACACTGACAGGCATGCAGGCTGACATCTCCCGCCCCCGAGTTGTGAATGAGCAGAGAGCCCGTTTTGATGACGCTGGAAGTGGGTACAACAATATCACCGACGCCATGATTGAAAAGTTCCAAAGAGTTCTCTATTTGTTGTGATTGTAAAACACAGTCGCCAGTGCCGTTCAGAACAATGGAGAGATTCACTTCGGCTCGTTTTTCAATAGTCACATCGCCAACATTCTGTATGGTCACCTCCTCAAGATGCGGCACGTCAACCTCCACCTTAATCTTGACCTTGTTGTTAGAGATTTTCTCATCCCCCATACAGATGTATAGTTTGTCGTCTTTCACAAGTACTTGCACATGGTCGATGACATGGTCGTCGGCAGTCACGGTGACTTCGTGCCGAGTGCCCTGCCGAATCACTACATCACCGAGGAAATAGTTGATTTCCACCGACTTGAAGGGTTTTAGCAGGATTTCTCTGATGACAGTATTATCGCTGGTCTTGCCGTGTGACGGCACCACCGATGGAGAAACGTACTCTATTCGTGTCTGCGAAGACAACAAACCGAATGACAATATCATAACGAATAGTACAAATGTTCTTTTCATAATGTTGGATTTTAATGGTGATTGATTAAATCTTCCCTTTTGTGAATCACGGGCACCACCTCCTTGCCTGTCAGATCGATAAAGCCATAGAAGTTGCCCTTCCGCACCAGTGCGCAACCATCCCGGTAGAAACCGAATTTCCCGATTTCATCATATTGGGGGTGTACCACCTCCTTTCCAGAGGAGTCCACAAATCCTTTGAAACCGAACCGGTCCACCATTGCCCAGCCGCTCCTATATTCGTCGAATGGCTCTATGTGCGAAAACAGGGGTGGCACGACCTCATTCCCTTGCTCGTCGGCTAACCCGCAATAGCCGTGTCGCAAGAATATCGTAAGGCTATGATGGGATGATGGCGGGGTCGTGCGTGGCTCTTCGGACAATGATGGGGTTGATGATTCGGCAGATGGCTCTGTAGTTAGACTTATGGACGGGGCTGACACTTTGGAAGCGTCCTCTTGAAGTGACGGTGTGCTCAACGTCTCCACAACAGAGATGGTGTCTGACTCTTGTTGCGGTTCGATTGTTTGCGTTCTGAGTGTATCCACGGGCAAACCAGGGTTGTGGGGGATCGTCGGCTCCGAAGGCTGGGCTTGCCATACGGCTACGGAACCTGCCACGGCGGTAGTGATGACCCCTGTGGCGATGGCAGGTGCCTTGGCGGCGGACAAGGCTAACCATGCAGAGGGTTTCGGCGCAGTAGCCCACTGCAATGCCCCCAATGGGGAAGGACTCGCCGGTGCCAAGGACAGATGTTTCAACTTGGTCACACAAATCCGGTCAACGGCGTGGCTTCGATGCGATATCAACAAGAGTAAGACCATGATGCTTGATTTTTTGTGATGATGTTTGTCGGTTAAAAGATGCTGCAGTTGCACACGTGCCTCGGCAAGGTAACGCTTGGAACTTCTGACCCCTATCTGGAGAAGCTCGGCAATCTTGGTATGCTTTTGATCCTCAAAAACATACAGGTTGAATACTGTGCGATGCTTGTCGGGTAGTTTCCCAAGGGCTTCCAAAACATCCTCCTCTGTAAAGTCATCAGCCCGTAACGTGTGATTTTCCTCATCCCAACGGTCGTCCATCTCGGCACTCTCTGGCACTTCGACCTCCTCTATCGGCTGAAACTGAGGCTGGCGGCGCAGATAGTCGAGGGTATTGTTCAGGTTGAGGCGCATCAGCCATCCCTCAAAACTGCCGAGCCGACGAAAGCTTTCCGATTTCTCAATGGCCTTGAGGAAGGCGTCGTGCGCCAAGTCCTCCGCCAATGCTCGGTTGCCAACATAGCGGTAGCATACGCCGATCATCTTGCCAATATTGCGTTGATATGCCCTCGTCCAAAAACGCTGTGCCTGCATGCTCTCTTTTTTTATGATGACGCAAAAATACAAAAAGGGGCCAAAGTTTTTCACTTTCGCCCCTTGTGTGATGTGGTTGCCGGCTGATTAGCCCACTCTTTTCTTCAGGAATTCCGTACAGTCTTCAAAGGTGGGGAAGGTGTGCTCTTCGGGTACCAGTGCCGGGATGACGTTCATCGTCTTGAGCATGTACATCGGTTGCGGCTGGATGATGGTCATCAAGACCAGCACGCCCCGCTCTTGCAGCTCCTTGATGGCCGTCTCCATGGCGTACAGTCCCGACTGGTCCATGAAGCTGACCAGACGCATGCGGATGATGACAATCTTGGCATCTTCCGGCACATCGGTCATCACATGCTGGAATTTGGTGATGGTGCCGAAGAAGATGGGGCCGTTGAGACGCTGGATGTAGATCTTGTGCTGCACTTTGTCGGGCATGCCGCCTTCATCCTGCCAGGGACTCTCTTTGTCGAAGTTGGTCATCTCGGCGGAGCTGTAGCCGCCTTCCACCAGGTCGCTGGCCCGTTTCATGAAGAGGACGCAGGCAATCACCATGCCGATGCCGACAGCGGTGAGCAGGTCCACGAAGACGGTGAGCAGGAAGACGATGATGAGCACCACGGCGTCGGCGCGCGGGATCTTGAGGAGGTCCTTGAAGCCTTTGAAGTCGATGATGCCCCAGCCGACCGTGATCAGGATGCCGGCCAGCACAGACAGGGGCACATAGCGCACCAGACTGCCCAGTCCCAGCAAGACAGCGAGCAAAAGCAGGGAGTGCACCATGCCGCTGATCTGGGAGCGGCCGCCGCTCTTGACGTTCACGACGGTACGCATGGTGGCGCCGGCGCCGCTGATACCGCAGAACAAGCCACTGATCATATTGCCGATGCCCTGGCCGATGAGCTCGCGGTTGCTGTTGTGGTGCGTCTTGGTGATGTTGTCAGCCACCACGGAGGTGAGCAGCGTGTCGATGCTGCCCAGACCCGCCAGGGTGAGGCCTGGGATGATGGAGGCTTTCAAGATGGCGCCCCAGTCGAGACCCGTCAAAGAAAGACCCTCTTTGGCGAATACCGGCATCGGGAAGCCCGCAGGGATCTGTCCGATGAGCAGCTTCTCGTCCATATTCAGGAACAGGGAGATGACAGTCATCACCAACAAGGCTACCAGTGTGGAGGGTATCTTCTTGGTGATCAATGGGAATAGATAGATGATGGCGATGGTGCCCAAGCCGAGTAGCAGGGCAGTGAAGGAGACACCACCCGCCAGACGCAGGGGCAGCTCTTTGATCATGTCCACCACCAAAACGGGCGATTTACAGCCGATGAGCGGATACAGTTGTTGGATGATGATGATGACACCGATGCCGCTCATGAAGCCCGACAGGACAGGGTAGGGGATGTAGCGCACATATTTGCCGATCTTCAGGATGCCGAAGAGAATCTGGAAGATACCGCAGAAGAGGCCAGCCAGCGACATGCTGATGAGCACGGCGCTCATGGAGTGCTGGGCCGCCCAGACCCCGCTGAGGAGGGAGGCCGTGATGACGGTCATAGGACCCGTGGGTCCGCTGATCTGGGAGTGCGTGCCCCCGAAGAGGGAGGCGAAGAAGCCCAAGAAGGTGGCGCCGATGAGACCTGCTAACGCGCCCATGGAGCTGGCGGTGGGGTCGTCAATGCCCCCGAAAGCCTGTATGCCGAATGCCAATGCCAACGGCAATGCCACGATGCCGGCGGTGATGCCGCCAAAAAGATCACCTTTCAAGTTGTCGGTTTTGATCCATGCCATAGTGTAATGGTTTTATTGTCAGTATATTATAAAAATAGCAGGGTGCATCATCCTGCCATGTCAAGGAGTGCGCGAAAATAGGATTTTTTCTTATTTCTCCTGCAGCGCCATTCTTTGCGCCACCAGTCCCGTGATGCCGAGACCGGTAAGGCATAGACATAGCAGGAAGGCCAGGTTGGGCAGATGAATAGGGCTTTGCGTGACAGGGGTGGGAATGTTGATGGGCGGCAGTGTCCAGAAGGGGTGCAGCAGGGCCAATACGATGCCGATGGCACCGGTGATGACGCCACCCGCGAACACCACCAACAGCATCTTCCGGTGACGGCGAGCCTGTTCTTCGTTGTATTTCTTGACATACTCCACCGCCTCCAACTTCTTGGAGAGAGCCTCCATATATTTATCATTGTCGCCCATGTCTGGCTGATAGCGGGCGAACATCTCTTCTATCGTGTTCTCTTTCATTGTTTCAATAATTGTCTTAGTTTGTCGCGCCCTCTTGAAAGCTGTTGTTTGACAGCAAGTTGAGAGCAGCTGGTGATCTTGGAAATCTCTTTTACGGTGTATCCGCTGACGTAGAACAGGAGGATGGCCGACTTCTCCTTGAGCGGCAGCGTGCCGATGGCTTCATACAACTCTTGGTAGATGAAGGCGTCGTCGGCGCTTTGCGTGGCGGCCATGAATCCCGCCGCCTCCAGGTCTGTCTCGTGGTTTCTCACCGACCGCTTATGGTCGAGGAAGGTGTTGTAGGCGATCTTGAACAGCCAGGTGGAGAACTTGCACCGCTCCACGAAACGGTCGGAGGAGAGGTAAGCCTTGATCATCGCTTCCTGCGCGATGTCCTCTGCCTCCATCCGGTCACCTTCGCAAAGGGCAAGCAGGAACCTTCGCAAGGGCTCCTGCTCGGATGAAATGTTGGCTATGAACGCTTCTCGCTTCATCAGACGATTATTGCTGTTCGTTCATCCGTCTCTCCTCGGCCTCGATCTCGCTGCGCAACGTCTTTTTGCCCACAAAATAGTAGATGAGGTAAGCCATGCCCATCGCTAAAAAGAAACCGCCTATAAAGATGCCCTGCTCTTTATTGCCCAAGAAGATGACATGGCAGAGGTGCGGGATCAGGAAGGCAAGGCCCATAAAAGTGAACATACATCCGCTCATCAAACGTTCCATCAGCGATTTCTTGACGGATTTTGTTGATACGTTCAACTTGTTGAGCACCTCGCCCGGGTCGAGGTCGGGATGCTTCTCCAAAAGAGACATCATCATCTCCGATTTCTTGTCTATTTCGTGTTGTTTCCGTTTGTTGGTCATCCAAACGATGAGAACAGGCAGTGCAACACAGACACTGAGAACGATGACCATGATCATGATGATTTCAAAAGGTTTTTCCATAATGATATAATTATTAAAGGTTTATAATTCCGTTCGTTGATTTTTCCGAATCGATTCAACTGTTAAACGAGAGAGATGGGTCAAAGGTGACATCGGAGAAGAAAAAAAGTGCTACTGTTTTTCAAAGTATTCAAACGCATCGATGATGTCCAGATATACTCCGTCAAAACCAGCCTGGAGAATGCGGTTCAGATAGCTGTCGCCAGGGCCGCAGATGAGCTCCTGCCAAGCGGAATACCAATAGCGCACCTTGTAGTTACCAGGCCACGAGTGGTTTTCTCGGGCCAGCCAGACGGGCTTGTGTTGTTTCCAGGACGCCTGCCAATAATAGCGGTAGTCCTCTGCCTCTCCGATAGACATATAGCAGATAACCAGTCGTTTGCCGCCGTTCTCCTTTTGCTTGAGATGCTCAATCTCGTCAGCCGTGAAAGAGGTTCCATCGTTGAAAAACAGATCCATGATGATCACATCATAGTTCGTGGATGCCACCGCGTGGATGAAATCGGCCCTGCTGTCAAAATTTTCTGGGTTGAGGAGATACAGAAAGTTCTGCGCATCGCTCAGCCTGGCAATGTCTTGGGCGTTTTCATGCGGCGGTACGCTGGCGGGGATGACGTTTAACTCGCGCTCGGGAGCTGCGAAAGAGACAAAGCCTTCCGCATCGCATTGGGTGTGGGCGTTGGCCACATAGTCGGGACGGGAGCAGTAGTCCGTCACCAGGATGGTGTTGCCCGCCTCCTTGGAGCGCCGGAGGTAGGAGAGCAGATAATCGGTGGTGTTTGCCGGGGTGGGTGTGTCATTTCGCCGATAACCATAGAAGAGATCCTCCTGCCCGTGACCATCGATGGCGGACAGATAGTCGGTGGCTAAGGCTGCTTCGGCATCCTCCCCCAAGGTCACTAATTCTATGCCGTTCTGCGGGATGACGATGAAGTCGGGATTTTGGGCGCGGGCCGTCTCGCTGATACGCACCACAAAGTCGCGCATCGCCTGCCGATAGTCGTCGCAAGGCTCGAGTTCGGATCGTGAGCAGGAGCACATCAACAGGCTTGATAAGAGCAGGATCGTTAGCGTTATAAGGTGTTTCATCTTGTTCCGACACAAAAAGACTCACATCACGGAATAATATGCGTGTTGTCCTCCTTGCAATAGACCAACACCGCGATCATTGCAAACGGCGGCAGGATGCACAGCGAGATGCCGAACCACGCCCAGAACGAATGGTTCCGCATCCGCGCCAGGAACCCGTTGAACAGCGCCCATCCGAAATAGGCCAGAATGACGGCCACAAGAATCACGATCTCCGATGTTGACATGAGAGATTAGTTTGGGTGGCAAAGGTACAATTTTTCTGAAAACAAACAGGGCGCAACCGTGCTATTACTGCGGGTGAGATCAGTCCTCGGGTACCGCTTGGCCGTAAGGCCGCAGCGCACACCAATTTTTCGTCCACTTTTTGGAGCTGGTACAAATGAAGGGTGAAAAGAGTGAGGATTTGGAATATTTAACAGTAATAAATTATGAGAATTTGGAATATTTGGCAGTAATAAATTATGAGGATTTGGAAATAATGTGTATCTTTGCAGCGTTAAATTACTAAAAACATGGAAGAGTTCAGAATATTCAAACGCAAGATATACAGTAAATTACAGGAATGGAAAAGGGAAGAGAACGGAAAGACAGCCCTGTTGGTTAAAGGCGCTCGACGTGTGGGAAAGTCAACCATCGTCAAAGAATTTGCCCGCAACGAATATAAATCGTACATGTTAGTCGATTTCGCCAAGGCATCGGTAGAGGTGAAATCGCTGTTCGATGATTTGAATGATCTGGATTATATCTTCCTGCGGCTGCAGGCCATCTACAATGTGGTACTGGAGAAGCGGCAGTCGGTGATTATTTTCGACGAGGTGCAGGAATGCCCTAAAGCTCGCCAGGCTATCAAGACGCTGGTGGACGACCATCGCTACGACTATATTGAGACAGGCTCGTTGATATCCATCAGGAAGAAATCGCAAAACATTATCATTCCAAGCGAGGAGACGCGGATTGAGATGTGTCCGATGGATTACGAGGAGTTTCGTTGGGCGCTGGGCGATGAGGCTACGGTGCCGCTGTTGAGGCAGTTCTACGAGAATCGG
>JAFZZT010000052.1 GCA_017615595.1 Bacteroidales bacterium | reverse complement strand
TTTGGAGTGCTACGGAGGCAAGCAATTATTATGGAACTGCAAATATCATAGGCTCCGTTTACAGTCAAGCTATAGTGGATCACAAGACTGGATATAAAGAGGTCGCTTACTCCGTCCGCTGCCTTCGCAATGAAAATGGAGAGGTTAATCCACCGTCACCCTGCAGTTCCTACCATATCAGTATCAGCGGAGGCACCGTTCTTTGCAGCGGCGAAAGTACCACTCTCACAGCTTCCGAGGCCAGCAGCTACAGCTGGAGCGATGGAAGCAGCACTGCCAGTATTACGGTCAGCCCGGCCGCCACTACCACCTATTCTGTTACGGGCACCAACAGCGAAGGTTGTGTTGACAGTGCTTCGATAACGGTGACGGTAAACTCCGGCACCAGCAGCACCGTCAGTGCCACGGCCTGCGACTCGTACTCCTGGAACGGAACCGACTATGCGCAGAGCGGCGACTATACGGTGACGCTTACCGCTGCCAACGGATGCGACAGCGTGGTCACCCTTCACCTCACCATCCATCAAAGCACACACAATATTGTCACAGCAGAAGCCTGTGAATCTTACACTTGGAACGGACAGACGTACACGCAAAGCGGCACCTACACCCGCGAATACACCAACGAGCAGGGCTGTCCCAGCACAGAAACACTGCAACTGACCATTAATAAGGGTACGCATAACGTCTTTTATGAAACGGCCTATGATTCCTATACTTGGAACGGGGAGACTTACACTGAGAGCGGCACCTATACCCATCATTACACTAACGCCCATGGTTGTGCCAGTACGGAAACACTTATCCTGACCATTTGGCACAGTACGCAGCACACTGTAGAAACGGCGATGGCCTGTGAATCCTACACCTGGCGCGGCACCTCCTACGATGAAAGTGGAACCTACACCGATTATTACACCACTTCGGACGGCATTAGCCACAGAGACACGTTGATCTTAACCATTCTTCACGGTACGCATATCGTAGAGACAGTGACTGCCTGCGACTCGTTTGTTTGGCACAACAACACCCTCAAAGAGAGTAATATCTACATCTATCCCTATATCGACGAAAATGGTTGTGCCAGTGCGGACACGCTCCATCTGACCATTCTGCACAGCACCCACCATGTCTTCACAGCTGAAGAGTGTGATTTTTTCATTTGGCACGACTCCACGCTCACCCATAGCGGCACTTTTATCTATTATTATACTAACGAAGACGATTGCGCCAGCGCGGACACGCTTTTTCTGACCATCCACAACGGCACGCACAATAGCTTCACGGTAGAAGATTGTGAATCCTACAATTGGCACGACAGCACCCTCACCGAGAGCGGCACCTACCTGTACCCCTACTTCAACGAACATGGATGCGCCAGTGTGGACACGCTCCACTTAACTATCCAAGATGTAGTGGGTGAACTTGTTGTTGTTTCAGTTTGCGAAAACTATTTGTGGCATGACAGCTTATACACCGAGAGCGGTTCTTACATGTATGCCGACACGAATGAAAATGGTTGCCCCGTCGTGGACACGCTGCTGTTGACCCTATATCATGGCACGCATAATGTGTTTAATGAAATCACGAATGAACCCTATACTTGGCATGGGCAGATTTACTCTGAGAGCGGCACTTACACCTACGAATACTTGAACGAAAACGAGTGTGCCAGCGCAGACACCCTGCACCTTACCATCAATATGCCAACGAGCGGGCTTGTTGCGGTTGACGCCTGCGAAGAATATGTTTGGCATGAGAACACCTATTATTGGGACGGCACCTATACATACGAATATACGGATGCAGCGGGAAACCCCGCCACAGACACCTTGCTCCTGACCATCCATTACACTGTTTATGAGGACTTTGATGCTGCCACCTGCGACTCCTATACGTGGAACGGGCAGGTATATACGCAAGAAGGCGAGTATGAGCAGACCTTTACCTCCTCCTACGGCTGCGACAGCGTGGTCACGCTGTATCTGACCATCTATCCTGCCAATAACGCCTATACGGTGAACACCAGTTCCGATTACACCTGGCATAATTCCACCTATACCGAAAGCGGCACCTACACGTATGCTTACACCACCGAAGACGGCTGTGCCAGTGTTGATACCCTGTACCTGACCATTACGCCATGCGACAACGGCACCGACGGACAGCCTTGCGCTGGCACGCCCACGGTGACCGACCACCAAGGCAATGTCTATAACACGGTGCAAATCGGCGGCCAATGCTGGACCAAGGAGAACATGCGCTGCACCACCTCCCCGAGCACGGGAAGCAACCTGGTTGCCGACCGACTGTATTATTCCCAAGTCAGCAAGTCAGCCTTTTATGTCGAGGACGCGTCTCTCACCTCCACTTACGGTTTGCTATACAATTGGTTTGCAGCTGTGGACACATTCTACGCGGCCTTAGGAATCTGTCCTGAAATTGCAAATGCAAGCTGTGAAGCATTACCTTTGGCAGATTCTTCATTTATGTGCTCGTTTTCTGGTCACCGCAGAGGAATCTGTCCTCAAGGATGGCATATTCCTTCCGATGCGGAGTGGGCACAATTAGCGGAGTATGTTTTCGGCAACGAGTGCTACCTCTGCGGGGAATGCACCATGCCGTTCTATTACAACTACACTTATACCTGCATTGGCAAGGCATTGGCTTCCACTGCAGGATGGACTGTTTTTGACCCTGCGACTTACGAATCAGAATATTTCTGGGGTTATGGTGGTAATTCATGCTATGTAGGCTACAATGCCGCCTCTAATAATGCCACGGGTTTCAATGCATTGCCCGCTGGATACATAGACCTATTTATCTCTCATCAAAATGATACTTGGATTCACACAACGCACTACCACGATTTCGGCAACTTCGCCCGCTTTTGGTCTTCTACTGCTGAGGATTATGATGACGATATTGGCAACTCTTTCTCCTTGCGCTACGATGATTCTTGTGCGCAACGGATGGATTACCCGGAGGGAAGAGGTCAGTCGGTGCGGTGTGTACGCGATTAAAGATACATCATTTATTGTTAAATCATTATCATATTCTTTATCATCATGAAAAAAGCATCATTCATACTTGCCTTCTGCATAGTCTCCCTCTTCGCCGCCCAGGCTCAGAGCTGTGGCCTGCACGAGATGGGCATTGACACCATCACCATCCAAACCAACGGGGTGTGCAAGCAGTGCGCCGACCGTTTCATGTCCAACGTCCCCTACTTCAAAGGGGTGACCGACTGCCAATACGACATGCAGACCTCCAAGCTCTTCATCGCCTACAAGTGGAAAAAGACCAACCCCGACAAGCTGCGCAAGCAAATCAGCAAGTTGGGCCATAGTGCCGACAATGTGCCCGCCGACCCCAAGGCACGCGCCAAGCTCCCCGCCTGCTGCCGGATGGAAGAGAGACACTGAAAAGGGCTCCATTCATTAATAGGTGGAATATGTATCTTGCTCTAAACATGTAGAGACGTGCCATGGCGCGTCTCTACATGTCAATTTTATCTGTCTGTGTGTATTCGTATTTTATGTACATTTGCCACGCTATAAGCAACCCTCAATCTTTATTTATCTTATTGATTATCAAATATAAACAAATATGAAACAGTATCTCAAACACCTCCTCCTTCCCCTGCTGGCCATCCTGATGGCATGGCCTCTCACCGGCAACGCCGCCAACAACTCCCTGCTGAAGAACGATACCGTCCGTCACGACAACAACGGCAACTTGATCATCAACACCACCCCCTTGTGCAAGGACGTCATTGGCTTCAACGGCACAACCCCTGTGGAGATATACATCAAGAACGGCAAGGTGCAGAAAGTGGTCGCCCTGGCTAACGAGGAGACTCCGAGCTTCTTCCAGCGGGCCGCCGTCATCCTCAAGTCCTGGGACGGCAAGAAAGTCTCCGAGGCTGCCACCATGAAGGTGGATGCCATCAGCGGCGCCACCTACACCTCCAACGCGCTCATCCAAAACGTACAGACAGGACTGAAGTATGCCCAAAAGAACGCCAAACGACTGGGCGTGACCTCCTCATCCTTCTACCCCGTGCTGATCACGGCCTTAGTCATCGCACTTGCGCTGGGCATCGTGTATTATCTTCTACGGCGTTTTAAAAAGAACCGCTAAATGAGCGCCTCTTCGTCCAACGGCAAAAGCAAGAGCATCCTCTTCTACCTGCTGCTGCTCATCCTCAGCGGGGTCATGCTCTTTATTGCTTTTCGTTTGCCGCAGAAGAACAACACATCGTACAACACCACTGCCAAGTCCACTCCCGAGGAGTTGCTCGCCATGTTCCAGCAACAAAGCGACATAGCTTCCACCGAAATCATCATCCGCAAGATTGGCGTCTATGAGTCCGGCACCGAATTTGTGTCTATCAACCCGGCCACCTGGAAATTGGGCACCCGCCTCTGTGTCGTCCCCGTGGACATCAAGATCCGATATGGCATTGACCTGAGGGATCTTAAGCAAAACGATGTCCAACTTTTGGACCATGACACGGTATTAATCCGCCTCCCCAAGCCTAAAATCATCGACCGATCCTTCGAGCCTGTCAGCAACCATCAAGAGGTGGTCGCCTTCACAACTGGGAAACGCAAGAAAGTGGGTGAGTCCACCATTCAGCAGATCAAGAACATGGCCTTCAGCGAGGTGGTCAGCGACACCAAACAGCTGCAAGAGAGTTTTGCCGATGAGATCACGCATAACACCGAGATTGTTTTCACCTCTCTGCTTAAACCGATAGGTCTCACCCCGAAATTTGTCACCAAAAACAGTTAGCCATGAGACAGAAGAGCCTTAAGATCATCATCATCGCCCTGTTTGTGTTGTCATTGATCATCCTGATCTGGATGATTGTGAGACGTTCGCGCCCCGAGGAGATCACGCTCAGACCCACCGTGGCAACCGTGGAATCGGTACGTCCTACCGGCATTCTTTATCTCTACACCACCATCACAGAAGATTACGCCAGAGGCAGTTTCAAGGGCAGCGGCATCGGCAGCAGCATCCTGGGCAAAAACAAAGGCATTCTCAAGAAAGAGCACGACTGCGTTCAGATCCTGCGGCAGCAAGTATATTTCACCCTAGACTTGGACAAAGTCACCTATCTGGAGGATCCTGAGGAAGGCTCCAACAAGGTGTTTGTAACCCTTCCCGCCATAGAATTCCATCAATCCACCTTAAGCAGCTGGTTTTCATCTGACAATGAGAATGAAGAGTCCGCAGTCGGATTCGATGCCAAGCCCTTGATCAAAGAGGTCGAGCATAAGATTTCGAAAAGATATAACACCCGAGAGAACCGCCACAAGGCCAAATCCATCGCCAAAGAAACCATTTCCGCCTTCCTGAGCCAGTGCGGCAAGGAGGCCTCATTCACTGACTAACAGAAAAAAACAATCCCTATGAAACATAACGTCCTTTACTTCCTGACCCTCTTCAGCCTCTTTTGCCTTGTCAGCTGCAGACAGCATGTGGAGACCAACGCGTTGAACAACCTCACCTCTCTAAGCCAGATCATCAGCGAAGAGGTCCAAACCGACTCCATCGTCATCGTGGACTCCATGCGGCAATATGGCATCATGGCCAAGGTCAGCGTCAAGGCCGACTTTCCCATGGAAGGCAACTTCCTTTTGCTCAACAGCATCCGGGAATGGATGTCGGAGCAGCTGGGCGGCACCTTCGAAGGAACGCCCGAAAACGGCAAAGCCATGCTGACACACTATGCCCAGCAGAGGCTCCAAGAACTCAACGACTTCTCTAAAGACTTCGGCGCCGAGGACTCTTCCTTTGTGGGTAATATGGTCTTTGACACCGACATTCTCTTTGAGAAGATATACGAGACCGACCAGTTCGTCACCTACCATTACCATAACCAAGGCTATTCCGGTGGGGCGCATGGCTGGAACATCGCCTACGGGCAGACCTTCCGCAAATCAGACGGCCGCCGTGTCGGACTCGACTTCTTCCAGAACGATGAATTGGACAAACTGGCAACGCTGGTGAAGAAAGGTATTTTAAAAGAACATTTTGAGAATGATACGGCCGAGTTTCGGAGCTCAGTGCTTGACTACTCTGCCGACTTTCCATTACCACAATACCCTCCATACTTCGACAAAAGAGGAGTTGTCTTCATCTATCAGCAGTATGAGATTGCCGCTTATGCGGTCGGGATGCCCAGTTGCCTCATACCCTACGCCACCGTGGAGCCCATGCTCACACAAGCGGGCAAGATGCTACTGCGTAGCACCCCTCTTGCTTCCAACTAAGGATCAACGCTTATGATTCTGATGTGGTGGGTGGTTCTGGCAAAGTTTTGTCGGAACCCTTCTGGATTCGCTGGTTCTTCAATTTCTCCCAGCGCTCCTTGGCGTATTGCTGCATATCGGCAATCTCGTCGTTCTCATCCACGATCTCCAGGCCCAGGATGGTCTCAATGACATCCTCCAACGTGATGATACCCTGGAAGCTGCCGTAATCGTCGATCACCACGGCGATATGGTCGTTGGTGCTTTGGAAAGAGTCCCAGATATCACCGATTGTCGTTTCCTCGTTGAAAGAGACAATCTCGCGTCTCACCTCGCTCAGCGGCGTGTCGAACTTGTCCTCCGCCAAGAGTTCCAGCACATCGTTACGGAGCACATAGCCGGTGATATAATCCGGCGACTCGGCATAGACGGGAATACGGGAATAGGGCGAAAGGGCCTCGTCCTTGTAGAAGTCCTGCAAGGAGAGCCGCTCGGAGGCGATGGCGGCCACCACGCGCGGCGTCATCACGTCGTACGCCTTGATATTGTCGAGTTGGATAATATTCTGGATCACCTTGTTCTCCGACTCGTCGATCACACCCTCCTCCTCGCCGATATTGGCCATGGCGGACACCTCGTCACGGCTGACCACCGCCTGGTCGTCCTCGTTTCTGGAGATCAGGTAGCTGAAGAGCTCCATCAACTTGACAATCGGGAAAAGGATGTATATCAGGACGTTCATGGGCTTGGCGAGCCAGAGGAACTTGCGGTAATAGACGGTTCCGATGGTCTTGGGGATGATCTCCGCAAAGATCAGGATGAGGATCGTCATGATGGCCGACATGATGCCGAACCAGTAGTTGCCCAGCAAGAGGGTTGTCTGATGTCCCACGCCGGCGGCGCCGACCGTGTTGGCAATGGTGTTCAACGAGAGGATGGCGGCCAACGGACGGTCCGACTCCTCCTTCATCTTCATCATCAGCGGCGCATTGGGGTCCCCTTCTTCCTCCCGCATGGAGATAAAGGATATCGGTGTGGAAAGCAGCACCGACTCCAGCAGGGAACAGCAAAAAGAGACGATCAGCGTGCCTATGAGAAATGCTAGTAGAACAATCATTTACGGTTAAAACAATATTTTATAAAATCGGCGGCAAAAATAATCAATTCTAGGACACAAAAAGAGATAATTTTATCAACGATTCACTCAGCATCTTTGCGTCCTTTGCGCCTTCGCGGATAAAGTCATGTTTTTTCACCCCCTCTTACTCTCCCTCAATCGTATGTGCGATCTTATCTACGTTCATGCTGCGTGCGCTAGAGTCGAGAATCTCCTTGTAGATGCCGCCCTGGCGATATACTTCGTCGGGCGTACCAGACTGCACCAAATGACCCTTCTGCAAGACAAAAATCTTGTCGGCATCGATGATCTGCCCGATGTTGTGGGAGATGATGATGACCGTGCGGCCCGCCTTGATGGCGTCGATGCTGGCCTTGATCTGCTCCGTGGCGATGGCATCCAGACTGGCAGTGGGCTCATCGAGGAAGATGATGGGCGGATTCTTGATGAACATACGGGCGATGGCGATACGTTGCTGTTGGCCGCCGCTCAGTTGCAGGGCTTGCGACTGGAATCCATTGGGCAGCTGGACAATCTGGTCGTAGATATAGGCTTTCTTGGCTGCCTCCTCCACCTCCTCGAAGGTAGCATTCGGACAGCCATATCGGATGTTCTCCTCAATCGTGCCGCTGAAGATGTGGTTCTTCTGCAAGACCAATCCCACATTCTCGCGCAGCCACTGCGTGTCCCAGTCGCGGAGATCCACCCCGTCGAGTTTGATACTGCCGCAGTCGGGCTCGTAGAACTTATCGAGCAGGTTGACGACCGTACTCTTGCCGGCGCCGCTCAGTCCGACTAACGCGGTGATCTTGCCTGGTTCGATGTTCATGCTGACATCAAAGAGGGCCTGGGTGCCGTTGCCGTAGGTGAAGTCCACCCCGCTGATCTCGAAGTTGCCCACCACCTGTTCGGGACGATAGTGTCCGCGGTCTTCAATCTCCTTTTCATCGTTGAGGATGCCGAAGAAGCCCTCCGCATAGATGAGCGCATCGTTCATGTCGTCATAGATACGGTGCAGCTGACGGATGGGCGCGCTGACGTTGTTGAAGAGCAGCACATGGTACATAATCTTACCGATACTCATGCCCGGATAGTGAATCAGCACCAAGTAAGCAGTCAGGATGATAATGAGCACCGTGCCGATCTGTTCCACAAACGACTTGACGCCGTTGTAGATATAGCTCAGCCGGCGGGTCGTCATCTGCTGGTCCGTGATCTGCTGTTGCAGGTTAGCCTGGCGTTTCGCCTCAATATCCTCGCGGTTGAAGGACTTGATGACGGTGATGCTCTCGATGATGTTGAGGATGCCCTGACTCAGCGCCTGATGGCTCCCGAAGATGCCACGTCGCCAGCCTTTCAGATGCTTAGCCTGCAAGTAAGTGATGTAGAAATAGATAGGCACAATACACAAGGCCACCAAGCCGACATACACATTGGCCATGAACATCAGGATCAAGGCTAAGATAGCGCTGGTGAAGAGCGGCAGGATCTCAATGAAGAGGTTGTTGACGGTGCTGCTGAGACTGCTCACGCCGCGGTCGATACGCGACTGCAGCTTGCCCGGCTCGTTGACATCGGCAGAATAGAACGCCATCCGGAAGGAGAGTATTTTGTCGATGACCTTCAGCGAGAGGTCGCGGCTCACCATAATGCGCATCTTCTCCCCGAAATAGCGTTGGGCGAAGGTCAGAATCGCGGAGATCACCTCCTTAGACAGCAAGATGACGCTGATGACGATGAGGATCTTGGCGGCTGCGCTCCACAGGAAGTTGCCTTGCTGCAGCAGGTCGTTGATAGCATCCACGGCGCGGTCGAGGACCACGGCGTTGACCTGCGCCATCAGGGAGCTGACGAAGGTGAAGATCAAGGTGGCCGTCACCAGCCATTTGTAAGGCTTGACGAAGGGGAAGATGTTCTTGAGCAGCTCCCCGATGGTCATCTTGCCCTCGATGCCGTCCACATTCTGTGGGTTCTCCGGTTTTTTCTTCTCCTTGGCCATCCTGATTATTTCTCGTCTAGTTTATGCAAGGCGAAGCAGTAGGCGCCGATGGTCGTGGCTTGGGTCGTGCCCAGACGGGACAGGCCTATGCCGAGGCGCTTCTGCACATCGCATTTCACGGTGCGGTCGGTGCCAAAGACGGGCATCTCGCATTGTTCACCCCGGATGAACTGGGCCAGCTCAGCCTCGTCTTCCAGGTTGTAGATATAGGAAGGCACGCGGGCTATCTCGATGCCGCCGCGCGTGGCCAGCTTGGAGCGTACCTCTCGGAGCAGGGCTGGCATATAGAACTTCTGCGACTTGGAGACGCCACCGCCCAAGACGATGATGCCGTCCAGGATACAGGCAGCATTGGCAATGGTGTTGCCCGCCACCTCTCCGAACCGCTCAAAAGCCTTCAGGGCCGCGGCCTGGTCGCCGGGCTTCGTGCCATCCGCAATCTGATAGATGTCGTAGGAGTCGGTATATTCCTCCGCCTTGGGGTCGTGGGCAAAGAGGCGGTAGTTGTGCAGCACCGCACGCGCCGACACGCCCTCCTCCACAATCAGTCCGGACTCCAGCTTGTTCGGGGTGCAGTATATCTCCGAGCAGCAGTTGTCGCCGATATACATCTGATTGTCGGTGGTGACGCCGATACCGAAGCCGGTGCCCAGGATGAAGCCGATCATGTTGCGATACACCTTGGCGCTGCCCTGCTCTTTCAGGATGCTGTTGACATGCGGGAGCAGGCCGGCCAACGCCTCGCCGTAGGTGAAGAGGTCGGCATCGTTGTTGATGAAGACGGGCAGGTTGAACTTAGACTCCAGGAACGGTCCCAGCGCCACACCCTCCGCAAAGCAGGGGAAGTTGGTCAGGCGGGTCGGGAAGATGCCGTTGGGATAGTCGGCCGGTCCCGGGAAGGCGAAGCTGATGGCCACGGGCTTCTCGGGCAGACGGGAGATCACCGCGCCGAAGCCGTTCACGATGGTATTCAAGCACTTCTCCAGATTCTTGGATTCGGAAGGAAAGGTGATCTCTTCCACAATGGATTTATTGCCTTGCAGGGCTCCGAAGCGGAAGAAGGTCCCGCCGGCATCCATGGTCACCACTATTCTTTGATCATCATTATACATAACGATTTTTATTTCAGTTTTTTACAAAGATTGATTACTTGATGTTGATAAACGGGATGGCACCGCCCGTATATTCCGGCAGCTGGCCGTCCCATTTCTGCACCGCCTCATATTCGACCAGTTTGGGATTCTTCTCCAAGGCGTTGGCCTTGATGCGGATGGCTTCGGCCTCAGCTTCGGCCTTGATCTTGGTCTGCTTGGCCTGCTCCTCGATCTGGATGGTCACATTCTTAGCCTTCAGGGCGTTCTGCTCCGCCACCTGCTTCTCCTTGATGGCCGTTTCGAACTGGTCGTCAAAGTCGATGTTGACCAATTGGAAATGGATGTTGGTGAAATAACGTTTGTCAAGGGTCTCGCGCAGTTTCATCTCAATCTCAGCCCGCACCTTGTCGCGGTTCTCCACGATCTGGGTGGCATTGAAGTTACCGAAGCTGCTCTTGACGGCGCTGCGGATATACGGCTCCACAATGCGCGTGTGGTAGTCGTTACCCACCTTCTTGATCAGCATACTGACATTCTCGGTCACCAGGTCGTAGTTGATGGTATAGGTGACTTCTGAAGTCTGCACGTCACGGGTGTAGGAGTCTTCCGTGCCATCGAACTTCTTCTGCTGCACATTGACCTTTTGCACATGCTGGATGAAGGGGATCTTGACATGCAGGCCGTCGCCCACCGCCTTGTCCTGGATCTTGCCGAAGGTGGAGAGCACGCCTCGCTCGGTCGATTTCACTGTATAGAAAGAGCTGAAGAGGGTGATGAGGGCAAGAAAGCCGACAATGGAGAGCATCACCAATCTGAAGAATTTAGTGGTTTTTAAAGATGTATTTGCCATGATATTATCGATATAATTGATTTATAACAAAAAAATTGCGTTAATATTCCACACCTTTGTCGGTAAGATGTATGATGATGACATCAAACAAAGGATAGTCTTTGTATTCCACATAATAAGAGAGCTCTTCCGTAAAGTTCTTCATGAATTTGACGCCCAGCAATGTGCCATTCATGATTTTCTGACCGCTTTTCGTGTTGGAGTCCGAGTCCCCTTTCTCTTTGAGGGTATAGTCGCCATAGATCTCTTTTTCGCTTTGGTCCTGATTGAGAACAACCACCCGGCAGTTGAAATCCGTGAAGGAGGTCTCGTTCACCACGCGCACTTGGTTGTAGGACTTCTCGGGTCCTTCCACCTTAAATTGTATTTTGCATTGAGAGAAGGCAGGCAAAACGGCCATCGTCAAAAGGGCGAGTAACAATATTTTTTTCATATTCTTTGATTTTTAAATAATACGTTTTTGAATGAAGGGGCAAAGATATAAAAAATGTAATCATCTGGCAAAAAAAGTGTGCCTTCTGTCTGCCATAATAATATCACAAAAAATCGTATCTTTGCCGCTTGATATAAGATTAGGAGATTATCATGAACACGACAAGACAGAATAAGATAGCATCATTATTGCAGAAAGAGTTGGCCAACATCTTTGTGGCGGACGGACGGAACCTTTATAATTGCATGATCACGGTGACCAAGACGACCATCACCTCGGACCTCTCGATTGCGAGAGCTTACCTGAGCATCTACATGGCCCCCGACAAAGAGGCCATCATCGCGGCGGTGCGGTCCAACACCAAGGACATCCGTTTCCGGCTCGGCCAGCGCATCCGCAACCAGCTCCGCGTGGTGCCTCAGCTGGAGTTCTTCCTCGATGACACGCTCGACTACATCGAACATATAGACGAACTTTTGAAGAAATAGCCGTGAAAAACGCCAGCCGCAGGACCGCCTTTTTCATCGCCAAGCGTTATGTGGTGTCGCGCAAGAAGCACAACATCATCAACGTCATCTCCATCGTGTCCATGGTAGGCATCATGGTGTGCACAGCGGCCTTGGTCATCGTCTTGTCCGTTTTCAACGGCTTGGAGGAGACCATCAGCGGGTGGTTCAACGACAACAACCCCGACTTCATGATCGCCTTGCGGGAGGGCAAGTCGTTTGAGACGGCCAACTTCCCCTTGGAGAAGCTCCGCCGCTTGGAGCAGGTCACTGACGTGGACGAGATGGTCAGCGACCTCGCCCTGGTCACCTACCAGGACCGGCAGGAGTTGCTGCAGCTGATCGGCGTGGACACGGGCTCGCGCACCCGGAGGGTCTATGAGAACGTCCTGATAGACGGTCAGCCCGTGATGTGCATCGGCGACCAGCCCTGCGCCAACATCGGCACCGTGGCGGCGGGCAAGCTGCTCGTCAACCTGCAGCGCTACGACCTCATGAAGGTCTATTATCCCAAACGCACCAAGAAGAACCTCGCGGACCCGGCCAGCGCCTTCAACACCGACTTCCTCTACCCCACCGCCGTCTTTGCCTCCAACACCGACCACGACCAGAACTACATCATCTGTCCTATCCAGTTCGCCCGCGACCTGATGCAGTACCAGGACCAAGCCACCTCCGTGGCCGTCTATACCGCTCCCAACGCAGAAGTCAAGACCTTGCAGAAAAAGATCGAGGAGATCGTAGGCACTTCTTTTGTGGTCAAGAACAAACGGCAGCAGGAGGAGACCCTCTTCAAGACCATGCAGTCGGAGAAGCTGGTCACCTACATCATCCTCGCCTTCATCCTCTTCGTGGCCGCCTTCAACATCATCGGAGCCATCGGCATGCTGGTATTGGAGAAACAGCGCGACAACGCCATCCTCTACAGTCTGGGCGCGTCACCCTCGCTGATCCAGCGCATCTTCCTCTACGAAGGCCTGGCGGTATCGCTGGTCGGCGGCATCCTGGGCATCGTCCTCGGCGTGATTGTCTGCTGGCTGCAACAGACCTTCCACCTCATCAAACTGGGCGGTGGTGACGGCTACTACACCATCCCCTATTACCCTGTGCAGATGCACTTTACCGACATCCTGCTCATCCTCTTGACCATCCTGATCATCAACTTGATCACGGCCATCCTGCCTGCCCACGCCCTCAAGAAATCCATCAACAAAACATCCGATATATGAACAAGCTATTCCTAACCATAACCTGTCTGCTCTTCGGCACGGCACTTTTCAGCCAGTCGGCCATCGGCAAGTTCAGCGCCCACATCCCCATGCACAGCTTCCACTCCGTCGCTGCCGATGACGAATATCTCTATGCCGCCACCGACAACGGACTGATGCTGCTGCTTAAGTCCTCCTTGAACGACGACAGCCCGACCACCACCTCCTGGACCAAGGTGGACGGCTTGTCAGACGTGGACATCAACAAGATACACTACGACCCAGCCACGAAGACCCTCATCGTCAGCTACCTCAACGGAAACCTCGACTTCATCCGGGACGACCGTGTCTTCAACATCAAAGACATCAAAGAGCGGCAGATCAGCAACTCCAAGCAGCTCTCCAACATCTTTTGCGCAGACGGGCTCGCCTACCTCGTCTATCCTTTTGGCGTGGTCATCATCAACATCGAACAGTATTTGATAGAAGACACCTGGTTCACCTCCATAGGCAACATCTCCTATCATGCCAACGACTTTGCCATCACTGACGACCGCTATGTCATCAGCACCAACGAGGGCATCTTTTCCATCTCAAAAGAGTATCTCAACCCGGCCAACTTCGGAATGTGGCAGCGGGCTCCCGAAACCGAAGGACTGGAGTTTCAACAGCTCTGCTACTTCGCCGGGGCGCTCTTCGCCGTACGCAACCACGACATCGCCAACAATGAATACGACACCCTCTACGCACTCGCCGATGGCGTCTGGAACCCTTCGCTGTACCATTATCAAGATGTGCGAAGCCTGAACTCCAACCAGGACGAAATGGCCGTCTGCGACTGGGACCATGTGCAGATCTTCAACACCGACATGGAGATAGTGTACAACGCCTCCTGGTATCCTGAAGAAGGCTATCCCTCGGCACAGGAAGCGGTCTTGGACCAAGACAACATCTGGGCCGCCGACCAAAGCTTGGGACTGGTCCAGAACAACCGGACCTACTACTACCATCGCTACTATACCGCCTCCGGACCCTTCAGCGACAACGTGTTGAAGATGTGCAGTCGCAATGGCATTGTGGCTTTGGCTCCGGGATACTACAACAACTCCACCTTCGCCAAAGGATTCCTCCATCCTTCCATCAGCTGGTACGCGCATCAGCACTGGCACGCCAACGCCACCGACTTTCTGAACTACGACAGCACCATGATCGTCTCCGACATCGTCAACATCATCATCAACCCCGACAACGAAGACGAGTGGTATGTCGCCTCTTGGGGCGAAGGGCTCTTCAAATGCGTCAACCAACGACCTGTGGCCCACTATCACAGCGGCAACTCCATCTTGGGTGCCAACATGTACGGCTTCACCTTTGTCTCTGGCCTGGACTTTGACAGCAAGGGCAACTTATGGATCACCAACAGCCAGACCGACAAGATGTTGAAGATGATAGAGCCCAATGGCACCTGGCATGAGTTCAACATCACGCGGGGCGTGCTGGCCTCCTCCACCGAAGGAGTGGTGGCCAAAGACCTGCTCGTGGACTCGAGAGGCATCAAATGGGTCACCTTCCCGCGCGGATCATCCATCAACCGCTATAACCTCATCGCCTTCAACGAGAACGGGACTTACGACAATACGGGGGACGACAGCTTTGTCTGCGTGGATATGAACGTGGCGGCCGAGGTGAACTCCTCCACCATCTTCTGCATAGCGGAAGACCATGACGGCGAGATCTGGCTCGGCACCGACAAGGGCGTCAAGGTCATCTATTATCCCCACAACATCTTCAAAGGCACCGCCCACCCCCGCAACATCCTCCTAGAACAGGACGGCTATGTGTCCGTGCTCTTTGAATGGGAGAACGTCACCGCCATCGCGGTGGACGGCGCCAACCGCAAATGGATCGGCACGGGCAAAGCCGGCGTCTTCCTGATGAGTGAGGACGGCCAGACCCAACTGCTCCACTTCACCGCCGAAGACCACCCGCTCTTCTCCAACCAAATCAACACCATCTGCATCGATGACATCAGCGGCGAGGTCTTCTTTGGCACGGAGAAAGGTCTCGTCAGCTACCGCGGAGACGCCATCCGGGGATTCGAAACCTACCAGGACGAGGTCTTTGTCTATCCCAACCCCGTGCGCCACGACTACACCGGCGTGGTAGCCATCCGGGGACTGAAAGAGAAATCCCTCTGCAAGATTACCGACTCTTTAGGCAAGCTCATCTGGCAGGGCTACAGCAACGGCGGCCAGCTGGTCTGGAACTGCCTCGACTACCACGGTCGCAGACCCGCCACCGGCGTCTATTACATCATGGCGTCAGACGAGAACGGCAAGGAGAAAGTCGTGGGCAAGTTCCTCTTCATCAACTAAAAAGATCACTTCGCCATGTATGTGTCCACCCGCGGATTTGTGCTCCACACCACCAAATACTCCGACACCTCCATCATTGTGAAAATATTCACAGAACTGCATGGCACGCAATCATTTATCGTAAAAAATGCCTTCTCGAAGAAAAAGAACATCCGCGCCTCCCTCTTCTCCCCGATGGCACTCCTCCACCTCACCTATGACGACCACTACCTCAACCAGCTCAAATACCTGAAAGAGGCTGACCTCCTCAACAGCTCCGACAGCTACGGCTTCGACCCCGCCGCCTCCACCATCCGCATCTTCTACTGCGAACTCCTCTACAAACTCCTCTTCGACGCCGGCGAAGACGCGGTCCTCTTTCAATTCCTCGAACAGGAAATCCTCAAATTGTCAGAGCCCGGAATACCCCTCAACATCCTGCCCCTGCAGTTCCTGATCCGCCTCAGCATCCGCCTCGGCTTTGTGCCCGAAGACAACCACTCGGACCAAAACCCCTATTTCTCCCTGCAAAACGGAAAATTCCAACCCTATCGATGGGACGATGACGACACGCTCACGCAGGAAGAGAGCCTCTTCCTCCATCAACTGCTGACGGAACTTGAACCCGCCTCCAGTCGCCAGGCACGCCTCGACCTCCTCCACCACCTCATTCGTTACTACCAGATTCACAACGAACAACTGGGCAATATCTCCTCCGTGGACATCTTGACCGCCGTGCTTCATTAATTGAATCCACATCTCATTTCTTAACAATTAATTGTAAAAGATTAAGTTTTTGTAAATTTTACTTGACTTTTGCGATTTAATGCTGTATTTTTGCCGTCAGAAGATACAGCAATATGAAGACGACAAAATACCTGATAGGGATCGTATGGATGCTATGGTGCGGGCTGGTGGCCGCGCAGGAAGTCACCCCGTCCAGCAAGCTCCTGCTCACGGAGCACCGCGCAGCATGGCTCCTCGAAGACGGTCACATCCTGCACAGCAGCTACCGCAATCATTTCCTGACCAAGGAGATATCTGATTTCATGATAGAAGGATGTCACAACTTTGAAGGTAACGGTCTGTTATGGAGTGTAGAGCATGTAGGATACCACGCCTTCGGGACCATGGAATTGCGTCTCGGCTATGGCAGGCGGTTCGGGAAAAAAGTGGCGGTTGCCCTGCAAGGATGCTATCTTTGGCGGCACGCCCATAATTACCCCGGAGTTCACTCGTTCACCATACAGCTCTCCGGCGCCTACCAGATGACCCGGAAAACACTGCTGGCCCTTTCTTTGTACAACCCCATCCGGATGAAATACGGAGTCGTGGGGGACGAAGTCATCCCCATGTCGTTCGACCTGCTGGTCCGATACTCGGCAACCAGGCAAGTCGCACTGGACCTGTCCATCCGCAAGCAGCTGCCGACAGGCTTCGAGTTGGGCGGCGCCGTCCACTATTATCCGCTAACATCCTTGACTTTTCGTCTCCTCTGCAGCAACACGCGCTGTGGGGTCGGCATCCTATTCCGTTGGAGATCCCTGCGGTTCCTCATCGACTGCGCCTGGTATTATCGTTTGGGATTCACGCCGGCAGTGGACATCTTTTATCACGCTTCAACCCATCTATCATGAAAAAGACCTGGATGTGTATCGCTATATGGTTTTTGGGGTTGTCGGCATACGGGCAAGCTGACACGCTCCTCCATCTGGACGAAGTGACGGAAGAGGTGGCGGATCTGGATCTATTGACGGAAGACCAAGACTTTAACGGAGAGGAGTTGTTGGAGGAGATGGAGGAGCACGAAGGAAGTCTGAACCTCAACGCGCTCTCCTACTCGGCGGCGGTGCAGCGGTTAGGGCTCACCGACTACCAATACTACCAGCTTCAGCTGTACATCGAGGTCTCGGGGCCGTTGGTGAGTGTGTATGAGCTGGCGGCCATCGAGGGGTTCTCCGAAAAGGATGTGGGGCGCTTGATCTCTTTGGTGAAGGTGGAAGCGGTGCCCGAGAGAAGCACCTTCTGGCGCAATTTCTTCCGCAAGAGTCGATCCTCGTTGATCATCCGCGACAGCTGGGTGTTGGAGCGGCAGGCCGGCTACGACACAGCGCGCCCCACTCACTATGACGGTTCGCGCGACCATCTCTGTTTCCGCTATCTCTTCAACTCCCAGGACAAGTTCATCCTCAAGATCTCCGGCGAGAAAGATGCGGGAGAGCAGTTCTTCCAGGGCAAGCAGCGGCAAGGCTTTGACTTCTACGCCGGCTCTTTGGCATTCAAGCGCTTTGGGGTGTTGCGGCAAGCAGTGGTGGGCGACTACCGGCTCAACTTCGGGCAGGGGCTGGTCATGGGGAGTTCTTTGCTTTCCGGGCGAGGCGGGGATGTCAGCCAGCTGCGGCGCATCAGCACGGGCATCCGGGCGGTGGCGCCGACCAACGAAGGCGACTTCCTTCGCGGCGCGGCAGCCACCCTCGGCAACACAGTAGTACAGGGCACAGTCTTCGCCGGACAACGCTTTGGCACCACCACGGGCGCTGCGGGCGCCGACATCTCCTTCTCGCACGGCCACTTCCGTCTCGGCGGCCGCGCAGCCTGTCTCTTCCATTGGGACACCTCTTCCGCGCGGCCGCCGAATGCCCCCGCCCTCTCCTTCCAGTCCCTCACAGCCGGCATCGACTACCAGACAACCCTACGCAAAGTGCTCCTGTTCGGCGAAATGGCCGTCACCCATCTCGGAAAAATCGCCATGATGCACGGCGCGACCCTGCCCCTGACACCCGTAACGCACCTCGCCATCATACTCAGGCACTACGACACCGGCTTCGAGAGCCCATTGGGCAAGGCCTTCGGCGCCAGCAGCAAGAACAGCGCAGAGAGCGGCATCTACGTCAGCCTGCAACACATCGTCAGCCGCAAAGTGGAACTCAAGACCTACCTCGACTATTACCACCTCCACACCCCGACATATCGTCTGGACGCGCCCGCCCAAGTGCTCGACGCCTCCGTCACGCTCCGATGCGCTTTCTCGCGCCACAACCTGATGACCCTCACCTATCTGTTTCGCGACAAGCCCGCCAACAGTAACGAAGAGCCACACTACCACCGCCTGCGGGAGCAACAGCAACACCGGCTCCGCATCCTCTGGCAGTACTCCCCGCTGAAAAACGTGACCTGCAAGAGCGGCATCATCTGGAAGATCACGGCATACCAACAACCGGCCGAAAGATTCCAAGGCCTGCTACTCTACCAAGACCTGGCTGTCAACTGCTGGCAAAACCGGATCGCCCTCCATGCCCGCATCGCCTACTTCAACACCGACCGCTATGACGAGCGACTCTACGCCTACGAGGACGACGTGTACTACGCCTTCACCATAGGCTCTTACTACTATCAAGGAATCCGGGGCTATCTGGTGCTGCGGTTCAAATACCGCTTCTTCGCCCTCTGGCTCCGTATCGGACAGACCTACTATCTGGACCGTCAGGTCGTCAGCAGCGGACTCACGCAAATCGACAAGCCCCACAAGACCGAGGTTCGGCTTCAGACAAGCTGGAGCTGGTAAAAGATTTAACAAACCAACCTCCCCTCATCTCATAATATTTTTGTACTTTTGCCGACTTTATAATACTATGCTTAATGAAGAATCACAACGATAGAACAAGAAATCAAAAACACCATAAAAATCAAGGAGATAGAAGAGAAGGCAACCAAAACAAGCCTATGCCCAAGGAGGTGATGGAGGAGGAAAAAACAATCCCTGAAGAAGAGATAGCCTCCACAGAGAATCTCTCCGTGTCGGATGTGGACCTGGACGAAGACGAACTGAACAAAGAGGAAGCTGATGAGATTGCCAAGACCTTCAAGCGCAAGAAGCCGGAGAAAGTCATCGAGCAAGAGGAGACCTACCACACGCCCGAAGAGGACTGGGAAGAGTATCTCGACATGGACATCCGCACCGGCCTCTCCGCCGAATCCAAGAAAATAGCGCAGAACATCTTCCTTTCCAGAGGCTTGAGCGACCTGCCGAACCCGGAGTCCGTGAGCTGCAAGGAATATGACTACCGCGCCTGCAAACTGCCTTCCCACGACTGGACAGAGCGTCTGAAGATCTCTCTTGACTATCTGGAGTTTCCCATCGCCGAGGTTCGTTTCAAGAACAGCCACAAGGACTTCTTCCTCTTGCCACCCGACCACGTCTTCCATGTGGGCGACATCGTGGCAGTGGAGGCGGCCACCGGCCATGACATCGGCATCGTTTCCATGCTGGGCGTGCAGGTGAAACGACAGATGGAACACAAGCACGTCAAAGTGGAGGATGTGACCAAGAAGCTATACCGCCAGGCACGCTACGCGGACATTGAGGAGTGGATCGCCACGGTGCAGAAAGAGCACGACACCATGCTCTCTTCCCGCTATACCGCCTGGGATCTGGACCTCAAGATGAAGGTCAACGATGTGGAGTACCAGGGTGACGGCTCCAAAGCCATCTTCTACTATTCTGCCGAAGAGCGCGTGGACTTCCGCGAGCTCATCAAGATCTTGGCCGAGCATTTCCACATCCGCATCGAGATGCGCCAGATCGGCGTGCGCCAGGAGGCTGCCCGTCTGGGCGGACTCGGCTCCTGCGGCCGCGAGCTCTGCTGCTCCTCCTGGCTCTCCAACTTCCAGTCGGTATCGACCCACACCGCCCGCACCCAGCAGCTCTCCCTCAACCCCCAGAAACTCGCCGGCATGTGCGGAAAACTCAAATGCTGCCTCAACTTCGAGCAGGAGACCTACAAGCAGGAACTCAGCGACTTCCCCTCCTCCAACATCCAACTCAAGACCAAGAAAGGCAAAGGTATCTACAACAAGATCGACATCTTCAAGAAAATCGTCTGGTACTCCTACGCCAACGACTCCTCCAACATCTTTGCCATCCCGCTCGAGAAGGTCAAGGAGATTATCGCCATGAACGAGAAAGGCAACCTGCCCGAGAAGCTGGAAGACTACGCCATCGTCAACCAGAAGAAGTTCGACGAAGGCAACAACTACAGCATGGACGAACTCAAGCGCCTGACTGATGCTTAATGATATGAAAAAGATATGTTCAATATGGCTTCTATCGCTGGTGCTCCTTCTCTGCGGCGCCTGCCATAACAAGGTCTATTACAGCGACATCCAAAGCATCCCGAACGAGAAATGGGATGTGTCGAAACCTTTGTCCTTCAAGGTGAACATCGAAGACTCCATGCAGTACTTCAACATGTACATCCACCTGCGCAACACCACTGACTTCGAGACCCAGAACTTCTACGTCTTCCTGCGCACCACCTACCCTGACGGCCACGCCGAGCAGGACACGCTCAACTTTATCCTCTGCGACCCCTTCGGCAAATGGACGGGCAAGGGACAAGGCCGCATCAAGGACAACAAGTTCCTTTTCCAACCTAAGGTCCGCTTCCCCTTCAACGGAGAATACACCTTCACCGTCACACAGGCCATGCGCGTGGACGAAGTCTTGGGAATCACGGATTTTGGAATCTCCTTAGAGCATTTTGAGTAGCCGTTTATACTGCTCATAGATCTGCCGCCCTATCTCTTCCATGCTGAAACTCTTCAGCGCATATTGGCGGATAGCCTCCCGGTCATAATCATCATAGTGGTCCATGAGATCCTTCATCTGCTCGAACAGGGCATCCTCATCCCGGGCCTCCACCAGCACGCCGCGCTCCGGCGTGACAATCTCCGCGATGCCGCCCACGCGTGTCGAAAGGACCGGCACCCCGGAAGCAAACGACTCCACAATGACGCAAGGCAGATTCTCAAAATTGGAGAAGAGGACAAACAAGTCTGTCTTGGCAAAATAATCGGCCACAGCCTCAGGGGATTGCTTGCCATGGAAAAAGACGACATCGGCTAGCTGATGCAGGCGCACATACTCTTCAAAGGCAGGGGCAGGATAATCGTGGATGACGTGCAATTCGAAGTCGCGGCGCACCTGCGCCAAGCGCTCCACCACCCGCAACAGACCACTGAAATTCTTCGCCTCGTCACGCAAAGTGGAGATATGGAGCAGCTGCACCTTCCCGCCGTCACGATGCGCTCCCGAGAGCGTGAAACGGTCCGTATTCACCACGTTGAAGATCACCTGATAATTGTTCTGGATGCCGACACGCTCCATATTGCGGCGCAGGTCATCGCTCACCGGCAAGATAGCGGAAGCATGGCTCCCGATCTTCACCACCTGTCGGCGCAGTCGGCCTGTCAGCAACGCATCATTCTGGGGCTGATAGATCGTCCAATGCTCCGTCATCAGGTAGGGTATTCCGTAGCGCCGCTGCCACTGCAAAGCAATCCGCCCGGCCGGATACGCCACATGCAGATGCACGAAGTCGGGCGTGAAGAAGTGCTGTTTCACATATTTCAAGCCATATTGATACAGACGATAGGTACGCCATCTGCGCCAGAGCCTGGCAAGCCACTGACATGGGCACTTACCCGCACGGAAGCGAACCCGCACATACACATATCGCCCGTGATCCTCCACATCCACGGCGCGCGCCTGCCGCAAGGCTGCGTCCTCATACACCGACAAGATAACAGAGTGACAATCCTCCGGCAACGACTCTATCTGACGGATGCAGAAATTACCCAACGTAGGATTGTCAGGGGTGGGAAACCAGCTCAAGAGATGCAGTACATTCATCGGCGCGCTTTTTAGGATTAACAAGGACGTGCCTCTAGGGTCACCTCAAAGTATTTTTCAGGCTTATCGTAAGGCACCAGCGTCTTGGCGGGAAGGTCCTCGGGGATATAGACGGCACACAACGTGTTGGAGACATGATACAGATGGCGGCGCTTTTCCTCGGGAGTCCCGTCCAGGATGGCAGAGAGCACATTCCAGCGGATCGTCTCCGGATCAAAGGCGTAGTCGTGCCATACGATGACCGAATGGTCGTCCTTCAGCAATTTGAAAGCATTCTCCGTATCCTTCTTGACCGCCTCGTAATGATGGTCGCCATCCACAAAGACCATGTCGAACTGATGATGATAGGGAGTGAAGTCAAAGGTCTGCGAGTTGCCATAGAGATGCTGCACATTCTCCAACTTTTTGGAGAAGAAAGCGTGGAGCTGGGCATAGCGACTATCGTGTGTCATGGCCAGGATGTCCTCTTCGGACAGGTTGAGGGTAGTGCAGTGGTCCACTACCTGGGCCATATTGGCGACACTCTCCCCGCGCCATGTGCCGATCTCGAAATAGCTGTGGGCCTGCTGGCGCTGGGCCAACGCGCGCAGGAGGGCAATGTCGATGGGCATGGTGGCACCCGACAGGTAAGCATACGGGGTGACCTTGACGGCAAAATCGGGGATGAGCGTCTGTATCTCCACCATCGGGAGACCATCCTGCAATCCATGATTCGGCGCCACCTCCTCTTTCCGAACGCCCTCGTCGTTGATGACGGCATTCAAGAGATACGGGCGGCGACAAATGAGCCCAATGGCTTTCAAAGCTTTCTTGATTTTATTCATGAGTTTCAGTTTTCGTCAGATACTGTTTACATTCTTCCACATATTGCCGTAGTTCCTGGCGGGTGAGCAGAAAATCCCGGCATTTGAAGCGGGCCTCGCGCAGGAAGAAGACGAACAGGAAGAGGGCGTTGACCGCGTAGGCGACAGAGGCCGTCAGGGCGGCGCCACGGATGTCGAAACGGGGGATAAGGGTAAAGCCCAGCACACAGGTGGCCACCAGGCCGCACAGGGCGGCGAAGGTGTTCATCTGATAGCGTCCGATGCCGGAATAGTAATGACCCAGTATCAGGAAGATGCAATAGAGCAGCACACCCGGGGCCAATATGCGGATGACGCCCGCCATCTCCCCGAATTCCGGTCCAAAGACGAACTGGTAAACCGCAGCGGGCAGCAAGGCCAGCACCACCACGGCACACGCTGACACGAGCAGGCATATCTTCCCGAGTTCCAGCGTCAGCTTCTGGGAGTAGGCCCGGTCGTTCGCATTGGCGATACGGGCATACTGCACCAGCGCGATGCTGTTGCTGACAATCCAGATGGCCTCGGCCAAGGAGACCGCGTTGGAATAGACCCCCACCCGGCCTTCATCCATGTAGGCGTACAGCAGATAATAACTCAGCCGAAGATTGAAGAACTGCACAAAATGGCCCGTCTGGTTGAGGAATCCGTATTTGAAGAGGTCTGCCAGCACCTCCCGGTACTCCCGTAGCTGGAAGAGACGCAGCTGCCGATATTCGTCACGCAACATCCAGACACCCAGCAGGAAAGTGCATCCGTATGCCAGATACAAGGCGATGATGTAGCCGTAGATATCCTCTTTCTTCAGGGCAACATAATAGACCAGCACCGTCAAGATGATCAGCACTGGCTGCAACAGGGTATTATAATTGGCCTTCTTGATCTCCTCTTTACCCACCAGAAAGCGGAAGTTGATCGCGCTGGCGGAGGCGAGGAACGACAGTATGGCCACATGGACGACTATGTCGGAGCCCAACTCCTGGGGGAAGAGCAACAGGCCCGCGCCCATCAGCACAGAGATGAGCAACGCCCACAGGAATGAAGGGATGGCTATCTTGGAGAACGAATGACGGGAAGCCAGGAAGACCACACTCTCGCCACACACGATCTCCGCGAAGATGAGGATGAAGGTGATGGTGGTCAGCATCAACGACTGCACGCCTTTGCCCACGTCTCCCAACGTCTGCGAGATGACCACCGCAATCAAGAAATTGAGAATGGCCGCTGCTATCCTGGTGCCGAAAGTGTTGAGAATCTTATTGAACAAAATATCTTCCCCTTTCCGAATCTTTTAAATCGCTGTTTTATTAAAACGCTGCAAAGATACAAAAAAAGCCGTTGTCGCCTGAAGGCAAAGATGTGGCGATGAGGAGAGGAGAAAAGAGAAGGCTGGAGGTTAAAAGGTTAAAGGGTTAAAAGTTTACGGTTTATAGTTTTCAGTTTACCGATGAGACGATTATGCGATTATACGATTATGGGCGACACCGCAATTCATCCTTTAAACGGTAAACTGTAAACGGTAAACAAAAAAATCCTGTCAATGCCTGAAATAGGTTGACCGTTTTAAACACCAAAATAACCAAATCAAAAACGGATCAACAATGGAAAAGTTAACAATTGAGGAACGAAGAAGAAGAAGATTCAGCGAGAGTTTCAAGCGGAAGAAAGTTCAGGAA
>JAFZZT010000051.1 GCA_017615595.1 Bacteroidales bacterium | reverse complement strand
GTCTGGATCATTTCTACAAGGGCATCGAGACCATCTGTGCTTTCTACAAGCACTTCGCAAAGGATCTGCAAGCGTAATGCTTGACACGACCCTATAAATAAGAGCGGGTGGCCGTATGGCCACCCGCTCTTGCTTTGTGGAGCCGGAGGGAGTCGAACCCTCGTCCAAACTAGCCGCAAGATTGCTTTCTACAAGTTTAGTCTTCGTTTGGTTGTCGGCGATGGCATGGTACGAGACGGACCTGGTCACCGCTTATCTCCTGAAGTTTCGCGCCTGCTGCGGAGCCAGCATTTGCTATCTGTCCTTTTATGACACTTCGGACCGGACGTTGGACGGAAGAACTTCCGGGGAAGCGCCCGCGGCAGCAGACCTTGTCTGGGCGGCGGGATTCGCGGCGGTTAGGCTGCGAATGCATAAGAAGTTTCGCCGTTTATTGGCATCGAGAGTTGAATGTTAACGGAATTGGCTCACAATTTCCGACCTGCTTACAATCCCCCGAACTTGCTGTCAAAACCAAACGACCCCAGGGGAAAAGAAGGGGAGGACTATTTCACCTCACCCTTCAGTTGTAAAATGACTCTGTCGGTGTTGGCGTTGGAGAGCACCGTCAGACGTTTGCTGATGAGGCCCACGTTCTTGGCGGAATATCTCGCCTTGATGGTGCCTTTCTGTCCCGGCATGATGGGCTCTTTCGACCACTCTACCGTGGTGCAGTCGCAAGAGGAGATCACATCGTCCAAGATCAACGGCTTCTTGCCGATGTTCTTGAAGGTGATGGTCACCACTTTCACGTCACCGACCTTCAATGTACCAAAGTCCACGTATGACTTCTCAAATTCTATTTCGGCACCCGTGCCAGTGTATTTGGACGTAGTCGATGTTGTAGTCGAGGTCGCTGGCTTGGAGGTCTTTGAGGTGGTCTTCGACTGAGCTTGTGCTCCGAAGAAGAGACCGATGATCAATCCGAGGATGAGAATCTTTTTCATTGCTGTGGATGGTTAGGGGTTGATAAATGATTATTTTTCAGAGCTTTTGACGCTGCTGCCTTCGTTCTCGGGAGCGGCTTCCAGCGGTTTCTCCGCCACATTGCCTTTGATGCTCAACACCACGCGGTTGTTGACGGCGTTAGACTCCACGGTGATGGTCTTGTTGATGGCGCCGATGCGGTTGGTGTTGTACTTCACATGGATAGTGGCCTTCTTGCCGGGAGCGATGGGATCCTTGGGCCAGGAAGGAACGGTGCAGCCGCAGCTGGCACGACAGTTGGTCAGGATCAGATCAGCCTTGCCGGTGTTCTTGAATACGAAATCACACTCGCCGTTGTCGCCTTGGGTGATGTTGCCGTAATCATGAACCAAGGATTCGAAGGTGATTTCCGGTTCTTTTACTTTCTTGTTCGACTTTTCGGGGGCATTGTCTTGAGCGACGCCTGCGAAAACGAAAGCTAACAGGATGAATACACTAAGTAACTTTTTCATAATGCTATTAAATTTATTAGGTTTCAAAAATTTCAAAAAACGTTTGTATGGACAAGAGATGATAGCAAGAGTTTAACGGGTAGAACATTTTTTTAGTATGTGTTCCAACGCGAGTCGGTAGCCGTCCAGGCCGAGGCCGCAGATGGAGCCGATGCAGTAGCTGGAGACCATGTTGCGGAGGCGGTAGGGTTCGCGCCCGAAGATGTTGCTGAGGTGTACCTCCACCACGGGGCAGGGGGTGGTGCGGATGGCATCGGCCACAGCCACGGAGGTGTGTGTGAACGCCCCCGGGTTGAGGATGATGCCCGCATAGTCGCGCGCCTCCGCGATGGCTTGTGCCAGCTCGCCTTCGTCGTCCTCTTGCAAGTAGTCGATATTCACATCAGGGTACTGGTTGACCAGGTCGCGCAGGTACTCGTCGAAGGAGAGATGTCCGTAGATGTCCACCTCCCGAGTGCCCAGCTGGCCAAGGTTCACGCCGTTGATGATGAATACGTTCATAGCTTGCCTTTTCTATTCATATATCAATATAAACACGTCCTCGTCCGCCTTGTGCATGTTGAGTTGCTCGCGGGCGTATTTCTCGAGCAGCACGGAGTCTGACATGAGTTGCTCGTAGGTGTACTCGTTGCTGACCTGGTGTTGGGTGTTGACAATCTTTTTCTCCAGGTTGGCGATTTTCCGGTTCAACTCCTGATGCTTTTTGTAGGCATGGTCGGAGAAGATGATGTAGAACAGGAATGCCACCACGGTGACGGCATAGACGATCCACATCACTTTCTTGTGATGCCTGGCGGGTTCGGGTTGGGTGTTGTTATCTTGCATAGTTTACGGATCTTGTCTCACGTATGACGGTGATTTTGATTTGTCCGGGGTAGGTCATCTCGTTCTGGATCTTCTTGGAGAGGTCCATGGAGATCTGGTTGGCTTCGGCGTCAGTCACCTTTTCGGCACCCACGATGACGCGCAGTTCGCGGCCGGCCTGGATGGCGTAGGTCTTGACGACGCCAGGGTAGGTGAGGGCGAGGTTCTCGAGGTCGTTGAGACGTTTCATGTAGGCCTCCACCACTTCGCGGCGTGCGCCGGGACGTGCGCCGGAGATGGCGTCGCACACTTGCACGATGGGTGCTATCAGGGTGGTCATCTCCATCTCGTCGTGGTGCGCGCCGATGTCGTTGACGATCTCGGGACGCTCCTTGTATTGCTCTGCCAGACGGGCACCGAAGAGTGCGTGCGGCATTTCGGGCTCCGTGTCGGGCACTTTGCCGATGTCGTGCAACAGACCGGCGCGGCGTGCCAACTTGGCGTTCAAGCCCATCTCGGCAGCCATGGCGGCACTCAGGTTGGCCACCTCCTTGGCGTGTTGCAGCAGGTTCTGTCCGTAAGAGGAACGATAGCGCATCTTACCGACCAG
The DNA here is from genome assembly GCA_017615595.1 of Bacteroidales bacterium. GTDB lineage: Bacteria > Bacteroidota > Bacteroidia > Bacteroidales > WCHB1-69 > F23-D06. The sequence goes on along the minus strand of JAFZZT010000051.1, from coordinate 20,674 downwards.
ACGCATGAGCTCGTGCGGCATGTTGTTGATGCCCAGGTCGATGCAGGTGCGTTTTCCCAGCTCGGAAATCTCTTGCTCGATCTGTCTCTTCGTCTTGGCCACGATCTCCTCGATGCGGGCGGGATGGATACGGCCGTCAGAGACCAGCTTCTGCAAGGAGAGCCGCGCCACTTCCCTTCTGACCGGGTCGAAGCTCGAGAGCAGGATGGTGTCGGGGGAGTCGTCAATGATGACGTCCACGCCCGTGAGGTTCTCCAACGTGCGGATGTTGCGGCCCTCGCGACCGATGATGCGGCCCTTGATCTCATCGTTCTCGATGTTGAAGACGGACACGGTGTTCTCCAGGGCAGTCTCCACGCCGGTTCTCTGCAATGCGTTGATGATCACCTTCTTGGCTTCCATGTTGGCCGTGATCTTGGCTTCGTCCATGATATCTTTCACCATCACCATGGCATCGGCTTTGGCTTCCTCTTTCATCAGGTTGACGAGCTGCTCTTTAGCCTCTGCGGAGCTCATCTCGGCGATGGTCTCCAGTTTGGCCTTCTGGATGGACGTCTGGTTTTCCAGCTCCTTCTCCTTTTGTGCGTTGATTTGCAGTTGTCTCTCCAGTTTCTCTTGGAGGTTGTTGGCTTCGTTGTTTTTGCGGTTCAGGTCTTCCAGCTTTTGGTTGAGGCTGTTCTCCTTTTGTTTCAGTCGGTTCTCGTCTGCGGACAGTTGGCGGTTGCGGTCGTTGACCGTCTTCTCATACTCGTTTTTCAGTTGGAGGAACTTCTCCTTGGCCTGTAAGATTTTCTCTTTCTTGATGATTTCTCCGTCTGCTTCTGCCTTTTTCAGGGCCTCTTGTCCAGATTTTGTCAGTTGTTTGTTTAGAAATGTGTAGGCTGCAAAAATGCCGGCTGCAATACCAATCACCACGCCTACGATAATCCAAAGTACGTTAGTCATAAATATATGTTTAATTAATGAATTGATAAATAATTAAATAGGTTCGTTTTGACTTTGGATTGGGGGAGGGATAAAAAAAACTGCATAAGCCCCATAGGGTTTCGAAAAACTCCTATATGATATGGTTGAAGGTGCCATCCAACGGCGAGCGTCCCGCGGGTTATACACCCTCCTTGCGGAGTCGGGCCTGTTCTAGGCTAGACAAGCGTCCCCTTCAGTCTATTTACTGTTGAGTTTAACAAACGTATCCGGGCTTATGCAGGTTGTCATGTCAAAGAACGCAGTTTTCAGTGCAAATTCTCTGTTAGTTCTTGCAAGGATTCCATCATGGGAATCAATTCTTCATCGTATTCTTTCAGTTTCTGTTCGTCAGCAAGCCATTTCACTACAAAATTCACTAAGATCATCGAAAGTAGGTCTTGTTGGTCTCTGTATGTCCAAATTTTTGCAAATTCCAGAAAATTCTCATTGATCACTTTCTCTGCCTCACGGAAGTAGTGTTCCCACTCCTTTTGAATCTTCAGTGACAGGTTTCTTTGTGCCACTTGTATCGTTATGGTGATCTTCTCTTCTTCCATCTCTACTTAGTCGTGAGCAGATTAATACATTTATCTATCTCCTGCACCCAATCTTTAATTTGCTTTTTTATTTCTTGTTTATGTTCTTTATTTATTATCGTTTCTGTTATTGTTATTAATTTTATTCTTTCTTTCGCGTCATCCAACAGATGTTCCAGCTCTTGTTGCCGTTCCTTCAGCGTTTGGTTCTCTGCCTCCAGTCTGGCGTTCTCCTGCTGCAACCCCCGGATCTTCTCGGCACCTTCCTTGACATTGTATTCTATTCTGTTATAAATGCTTTGAAATGTAGCCATGTTTACCTTGGATGAACGTGCAAAAATACATTTTTTTTTGATGATTTGTCCTTTTTTTAGTCCTTATTTTTGACATTCTAATAAGAATTATATGTTAAAGTCTTGTATGCTAAATATTTATTCGATGTTGTAAACACACATTTGTGTTTATTTACTTGGGATGCACTTTGAGGATGGTCGTGTGCATAATCATAAAAAATCTAAAAAATCGACAGAGTATTGGTGGTGTGAAAAAAAATACTATTTTTGCGGCGTAAAAATGATTATTCACGTTTAAACTTTAAAGGAGACCGACTATCGATTAAATTCTACTTTTTTAACATTAAAAAGAAAGGAGTTTATTATGAAAGCTGACAAGCTGTCGGACAACGAGTTGGTCTTACGTTATCAATCCGGTGATGAGTGTGCTTTGAAGGCGCTGATTGAGAGATACGAAAAGCGTCTCTTTTCTTATATTTTGGTTTCCGTGAAGAACAAGGAATTGGCGGAAGACATCTTCCAGGACACTTTCATCAAGGTCATCAACACCATCCGTTCCGGGAATTATTACGATGAGGGCAAGTTTTTCCAGTGGATTATGCGCATTGCGAACAATCTGAAGGTGGACTATTACCGCCGTAGCCAGAAGTTGCCGGTCATGTCTGCCACGGAGAACTATGACGCGTTGGACTTCCTGACCTCCAGAGAGGAGTCAGTGGAGCAGACGATGGTCCGCGAGCAGGTCTATGCCGACCTGGACCGTGTGGTGGAGCATCTTCCCGAGGAGCAACGCGAGGTGCTGAAGCTTCGTATTTACAATGATTACAGTTTCAAGGAGATAGCGGCGGTCACGGGCGTCAGCATCAACACGGCGCTGGGCCGTATGCGCTATGCCATCCTGAACATGCGCAAGCTCATCCGCGAGCATCAGATCTCCGTGGAGCTGTAACGTCTGCCATAGTCCCGCCTTTTGCGCCGGGGTGCGTTGAAACAATACCGAAGAGGCCTGCACCGCAGCGCCTCTTTTTTTGTCCCGAATCCGCCCAAAAAGCCTCTTTTTCGTATTGGCAGACCTCTTTCCGGCAGTTTGGGTGGCACCAGTTGGAGATTTGCAAAAAAAATGTACTTTTGCGCCCTGTTTTATAAACCTAAAAATTATTTGTATGGCAACAACCGCTGATTTTAAGAATGGCCTTTGTATAGTGCACAATAACGAATTGTGGACCATTGTAGAATTCCTGCATGTGAAGCCCGGCAAGGGCAACACTTTTGTCCGTACCAAACTGAAACACATCAAGTCCGGAAGAGTGCAGGAAGTCAGATTCGACGCTGGCATCAAGATTGAACTCGCCCGCGTGGAGCGCCGCCCCTACCAATTCTTGTATAAAGAGGGTGAGACCACCTATAACTTTATGCACACTGAGACGTATGAGCAGCTCCCCATCGAGAGAGAGATGATCAATAACCCCGACCTGTTGAAAGAGGGTCAGACGGTGGAGATTATGTACCACACCGACACCGACACTCCGCTCACCTGCGAACTTCCTCCGTTCGTGGACCTGGAAGTTGTAGAGGCTGATCCCGGCGTGAAGGGCGACACCGCCACCAACTCTCTCAAACGCGCTGTCGTGGAGACAGGTGCGGAGGTCTATGTGCCCCTGTTCATCAACGTTGGCGACAAAATCAAGGTCGATACCCGAACCAATAAATATTCTGAAAGAGTTAAAGAGTAATGATTTTTCCTGCTCCCATTGCTCTTGAAGACCTTTTGAAGATCTTCCACCGCACTGTCAAAGTCGTGGGAGAACCGAAGGGCCTTGTCAAGGGGTTGAATGAATACCACTCTGTCCAGGAGGGTGAGCTCACCTTCGCGGACTGTGATAAGTATTATCGCAAAGTCTTGGAAAGCAAGGCTTCTTTTGTCATGCTGAACAAGGAGATGGACGCTTATCCGGAGGACAAGGTGGTGATCATCAGCGAAGATCCTCTGTTGGATTATCTGGATGTGGTGCATCATTTTGTGGAATTCCATCCGCAGACACAGGCCATCCATCCGGATACCCAGATAGGGGAGGGCACGGTGATCCAGCCGCTGGTCTTCATCGGAGAAGATGTCAAGATCGGACGGAACTGTATCATCCATTCCAACGTCAGCATCTATGGCCACGTTGTGATTGGCGATAATGTGGTGGTTCACTCCAACACGACCATCGGCGGTGACGCCTGCTATTTCCAGAAGCGCCCCGACCGTTGGGTCAAGTTCGACTCCTGTGGACGTGTGGAGATTGGCAACGGTGTGGAGATTGGCTGCAGTTGCTGTATCGATCGCGGCGTCTCCGGCACCACCTACATCGGCGACGGCACCGTGTTCGACAACTTCGTGCAGATCGGCCACGACACCCACATCGGCAAGCGCGTCCTGCTGGGCGCACAATGCGGCATCGCGGGCTGCTCCTACATTGACGACGACTGCAAGATATGGGCCAAGGCCAGCGTGAACAGCAATGTCTATCTGGCTAAGAAGACCGTCTTGTACGCCCTGTCGGCCGTTGACAAGAATGTGCAGGAAGAGGGCAGGACACTCTTCGGCGTTCCAGCTGACGACGTACAAAAAGTGTGGAAAGAAGTTGCTTATCAGCGAAAACTTTCCACACTGTTCGAGGAGGTTGCCCTCCTCAAAAAAGAGTTAGAAAGCAGGAAATAAATCCTGCTTTCTTTTTTTATCGTCTCATCGAGGATTTGGCCTCTTGAATCTTGGCCTCCACCTCTTTGATCTCCACGACTTTCTTTTCAACTTTCTCATCGACCTTCTCTATCTTCTTTTGAGATTTCTCGATGTTCTTGTTGATCTTGGCGATTTGCTTGTTGGATTTCTCAATGCTCTTGTTGTTTTTGGCAATCTCATTGTCGAGTTTTGCCTTCTCGCTCTTGAGTTTTGCCAGCTCAGCTTCCAGTGCGTCTATCTGCTGGGAGACGGCAAAGGAGGGGACGGTGGCGAGGAAATCCTCGAGGAAGTTCTTCACGCGTCTGGCAATCTCCGGGTCGGTGGAGGAGGTGATGGTGTTCATGTTGCCTTTGGTGATGACGAAACTCACCTGGGTGGTTTTGTTTTCTTCTTTCCGAACTCGCTTACATTGTAGTAGATGTCGTAGCTGTCGGGGCCGAAGACGCCGCAAGGCTGGTTCAGATAGGCTCTGTAGTTGCCCTCTTTGGAGGATTTCAGCGACAGCTCCTTCTCCAGCTTGGTTCTCATGGCGAGGTCAACCACGTCCATGGAGTAGCCGTTGATGTTGGCGAGATAGCCGCTCACCTGGGTCTTGTTGAAGGAAACGGTAGATTCCTTGACGGTCTGTGCGCTGGCGAAAGAGACCAGACAAACCGTAGCGATTAAGAGTAAAAGCTTTTTCATAGTGGTATTATTTTTGTTGATGAAAATTTCGATGTGGCAAAAATAAAAAAATATACTTTTGCCGCCTATTTTTATGACACAAATATCTCAAATTTTATCAGCGTTCCCGTTTCCGGTCTATCTAGCTCCCATGGAGGGAGTTACTGACCGGGCCTTCCGGTTGCAGTGCAAGCGACAAGGGGCGGACGTGCTGATTTCAGAGTTCATCTCATCGGATGCTTTGTCGCGAGAGGTGGACAAGAGCATGAGGAAGATGTGTTTTGATGAAGAGGAACGTCCCTTTGGGGTGCAGATTTTCGGTCATGACGAGCATTCGTTGGTGACGGCGGCGCGATATGCCGAGGAGCGGCGTCCGGACTTCATCGACATCAACTGGGGCTGTCCGGTGAAGAAGATCGTGAGCAAAGGGGCGGGGGCGGCCATCTTGCAGGATATCCCGAAGATGGTCAGGCTTACCGCTGCGGTGGTGAAGGCGGTCGCGTTGCCCGTGACTGTCAAGACGCGGTTGGGGTGGGAGAGTGCCGACAAGCCCATCGTGGAGGTAGCGGAGCGATTGCAAGATGTTGGCATACAGGCCATTGCTATACATGGGCGCACGCGTGCCCAGATGTACGGGGGCGAAGCCGACTGGTCGCTCATCGGGGCGGTGAAGGCCAACCCCCGCATGCGCATACCTGTGATTGGGAACGGAGACATCAACAGTGCCGAGAAGGCCATCGCCTACCGGGAGCGTTATGGGGTGGATGCCGTGATGATCGGGCGCGCCGCCATCGGCAACCCGTGGATTTTTGCGCAAGTGAAGGCGCGCCTGGTCGGACAGGAGGAGCATGTCCCCTCTTATCAGGAGCGTGTCGACATGGTGCTGCAACAACTGCGCACCACCGCCGAGGAGAAGGGCGAGCGCCGCGCCGTCTTGGAGATGCGTAGCCAGTACGCAGGTTACTTCAAAGCCATTCCCCACTTCAAGAATGTCCGCATGCAACTGATGGCCGCTACCTCCATCGAGGAGTGCGCGCAATGGCTGAAGAGCTATCAACCGCTGGACAGACCCTGACCCTTGCCATTATTCTTATCTGGTCTGTTTTACCATTTTTTTGAGGGGCTGATGTCCATAAAAAAATCAACCCGTCCGGTTTTTTCTTTCTGAAAACAAGATTAAGTGCTCTCTCCTGGCGGTGTTAGGAGTGTTTCAACTATTTTATTTTTAGTGTTTTAGAAACGTTATCGGGAGGGGCTAATTTTTTATACAAACGATTTGCATTTTTTTGGAAAATGAAAGAGAAAAAAATGTATTTTTGGCACCTTATTTTTATAGTGAATAATATACACTTAGAATAATAATAATAAAACATAAAGTTACAATGAAAAGGATTTTACTCACACTTGTCACCATCCTCGCACCGTTTGTGATCTTTGCACAAATTGCTCAGACAGTCGTTATTTTTAACGAGTCGTTTGATCAGTCGAATGTGCAGATGACCACCACTTACAACCACGAGACGACTGGTGACTGGTCCAAGGACAACACACTCCACGTGTCTGGGACCTCCTCGTTCCACACACCCGTGTATCCCACATCCACCAACTCCAGTGCCACCACGGCTGATATCCCGTTGACGGATCCTTCCGTTCCGAATGTCAACCACATTTACTTGGATTTTGACCAGATTTGTAAGGTGAACAATCTGGATAACGCCACCATCTACTATGCTGTGGCCTTTGGCTACAACGCGGATGGCGACTTGAACTGGAGTACCTGGAGCCAGTTGGTGTTTACGAGCTCGAGCCCCTTCTACTTTGGCTCGGGAACATTCACCGGTGGTAAGATAGATGCCAACAGCTATTCCAACTGGCAAGGCAGCAACAACAACGCAGTGCCGACCAATGCCTGGTGGCATCATGAGTACTTCGACCTGTCCAGTTTCATTTTCCAGACAGGTGCCACGCACTGTAAGTTCCAGTTGCGTTGTAACAAGGTGTCTCCTCCTACTTCCGGTACCGAGGTTTGCGCCGGTTGGTATATCGACAACTTCAAGGTGATCCTTTCCAATTGTGAGCTTGAGCCGCCTACCATCCAGCTGACGAACCCGATCTATGTGAACAAGAACAACAACATGCAGAACAACATCGGTCCGTACGTCATCCATGCCACGTTGCATGATAACGACACGCTGAAGATGGATTCCATCTACTGTAAGTACAGAATCAACCATGGCGCATGGACCACCTGTCAGAATAATATCGTCACCAATAACCTGACCGCTTCCGGCCATACGGTTACGGCTCAGTGGGACTTCCCGACCATTTGTTACTATGATACCATCTACTATCGTATCCATGTGAACGATGTGCACGGGAGCATGGCGCAGATAGACACGCCCATGATTGCTTGGCACAACCAGAGCAACATTCATAACAACGACTGCGCCTTGGACAGTATGAACACCTTCCCGCACTGTTTCATTACAGGAGCGGCGGAACCGGTCACCGTCTATTTCAAGAACAAGAGTGACGCGGTCCATTCACAGCAGACGGGCAGCCCCTATCAGACTGCCTTGAACGTGACATTGAAGGTGGAAAACTCCAACCATGTGGTGACGCATAACTCCACCCATTCGTGGACCGGCTCTCTCTGTTTTGACGAGCCGTCCAGCCAATCCTTGGGAACCTTTGTGCCGACTCACGGATTCAACTATGTTACGGTGTATGTCAACACCCGTAACGGTCAGACGGACGGCAACCATGCCAACGATACCCTGAAGTTTACGGGCTATGCCTGCGACAGCTTGTTGCATGGTGACTATACGGTTGGCGGCACGAACCCCGACTTCGCGACTATGGCAGACGTGAAGGCCGCTTTGAGCTACTGCGGTATTGACGGCCCCACAACCTTCCATTTGCGTCCGGGCACCTATCAGGACTTTGACTTTACCGCGAACTATATCGGTCAGTCCGCCACCAACACCATCACCTTCCAGGGCGACAATGTCAACACGGTGATTGTGACGAACAACCAGACGGATAACGGAGCCAACTTGTTCGGTGCGGTTACATTGGTGAATGTGAACAACTTCATCTTCCGCAACCTCACCCTGCAAGGCAAAAACACGGCGGTGTCAAGAGGTGTGGTGATCCGCGGCAACGGTTCCACGAATATCACCTTCGATGGATGTAAGATCACAGCCTACAATACCAACTCGACCGCGAACACCAGTTTCGCTATCGGTCGTACGGTAGCTGCCACCACCATCCCGGATACCATCACCATCCAGAACTGTCTCATCACGGGCGGTAACTTTGGTATCTATTACTATGGTTCCAATGCCAGAAAGAATGTCCTGAACATTACCGGCAACACGGTCAAGTCTTGCTATAGAGGTATCTATGCTTATTATAGCACCTCTGTGATTGCCAACAACCACGTCAGTCAGGTGAATATGTCCAGCCCGCAGAACTTCACGGGTATCTATGTGGACTACGTCTCTGGCGCCGATGTCAATGGCAATACGATTGACAGCACCTACGATGCGGAATACGGTATCTTCTTCCGCTATGCTACGCTGGAAGACTTCTACATTCGCAACAACCATGTGAAGGTGGGCAACTCCAATTTCGGTATCGACATTGAGAACAGCTCCTCCACGACAGCCATCACGGGTTATGTGTACAACAACGAAGTCATTCTCTATCCGGTGACGGCAGCTGCTTCTCATGCCATGCAGATCAAGACCAGTAACTTGTTGAAGGTGGTGAACAACAGCTTGTACATCAAGTCTGACGCTCCTTATTCCAACACTTCGGCATTGAGAATCGAGAACAACAACAATACATATTTAGATAATAATATCCTTATAAATAGCGTCAACTGCAGCGACAACACCAACTATCCGTTGTATCTGAATGCCAACTCCACGGTGACAGGCGCTTACAACGACTTCTATTCCACCTCCGGCATTGTGGGTTACAAGACGGTGACCCGTAATACGATTGCCGAGTTGGAGTCGGCTGTGACCACGCTCACCAACAGCATCAGTGTGATGCCGGACATCGCCAACCCGACCAGTAACTTGTTGCCGACCAGCTTCACGGGTTTCGAGTGTCCTCGTATCACTCCGGTGAATGCCGATATTCGTGGCATTAACCGTTCCTTGTTGACCTATATGGGTGCTTATGCTGCCCAGATCGCTTCCACGGATGCTTCCATCGTGGCCATGACGAGCCCCGCGCTGGGTTCCTGCCCGCAGAACAGCTACAACATCACGGTGTCTATTGCCAACAAAGGTGCCGAGGTGCTGAACTTCGCTTCTCATCCTGCCACGATCATGGTGCATTCCGACAGTTTGAACTTGACGCAGACGGTTACGGTGAACACCGGCAGCGTCCCCGTGTTGGGCGCTCTCACCCAGGTGGTGGCCAACAACGTGACTATCCCTGTCAATCAGGTCATTGACCTGACTTTCATTATCACGACCAATGGTGATAACAACCACGCCAACGACAAACTGCATACGATGTTCGTCATGGAGGCTGCCATTCCCGACTATGAGGAGGTCTTCTCCAACGGTACGCAACAGACCTGGACCATTGAGCAGTTGAGTGGTGCCGGTAACTGGTCATTCCAGGAGGGTACGGGTGTCAACCCGGCCATCGCTCCTGTGTATGGTACGGGTCGTCTCTTCTTCAACTCCAAGACCTTTGCCAACGCCACGCAGTCACGCGCCATCATGCCGGTGGTGCAGCTGGCCAACTCCGTGAACCCCATCCTGGAGATGTGGTTCGCCCACGACAATGTGTCTAACAAGGCTCAAGAGGGTGTGACCGTCAAGATCTCCACCGATGGTGGCAACACCTTCACCAACCTGATCCCGCAAGGCCAGAGCGCTGCGCTGGTGAAACGTTATTTGAGCACTGCCACCACGCCGACATGGACGTTGTACACATACGATCTCTCCAACTATGTCTCCTCTGGCTGTGTCTATATCGCTTTCGATGCCTACTCACAGGCCGGTAACAACATCAACATCGACCGTATTCGTCTGAGAAGCCTCTTCGACAACGACTTGGCCGTCACGAATGTCTATGCGCAGGGCGAGACGCCTTCCCAGTATGAGATGGGCAATGTGATCAGCGCGTTAGTGCGTAACGAGGGCTACCAGACTCAGACCAATGCCAAGGTCTATCTTACCGTCACGGGTGCCACGGAGACCTATCTGGACTCCCTGACCATCCCGTCCCTTGCCTCCGGCGCCGAGGTCCTGGTGACCTTCCCCGACCATCTCTATAGCGTCAATGAGGTCAAGAATGTGGAGGTCCGTTCCCGCGATGACCAGCACAATAGCAACAACGCATGCACCTGGCGCATGGTGACGACCACCAACATTACCAACTATGCAGACACTTCCGCTGTGGGCTTGATGACTGGCGACTACACCAACGTGATTCGTCCGTGTGTGCGCTACAAGACCGCAGAGCCGTTGTGTGTCACAGCTGTGAAATACTACTACGATCAGACCTATATCGCCAACCCGTCACAAGGCATGCGCGCCTTCGTATCCAACTCCGCTGGCGAGATCGTGGCCACCTCCGCTATGATTGATTTTGAGTCCATGCAGCCTGGCACATGGAACATCATCCCGATTGAGAACTTCGCCTTGACGAATATGAACAACGAGTTCTATGTCGGTATCGAGATGCTCGCCAACGGTGACTATCTCTGTTCCCAGATTGAGACCCCGTTGCGTGACTCCACCTTCTTCTATCTCAGCAATGGCACATACACACCGCAGACCTTCGGACGTTTCATGATCGGCGCCCAGGTGGACACTCCGTATGTCCACGATATGGCCCTGCTTGAGATGCTGAACCCGACTACCCGCTGCGACTTGGGTCATGAACATATTACCTTGAAGCTTACCAATAACGGTCATACGGACATTCCGGCAGGTTCGGTGTTCCATTACATCATCAATGGTCTGCCTATGGTGACCGATACCATGCACACCGCTTTGGCAAGTCATGCCGTTATGGAGTACGCTTTAGCTCCGATCTTCGACTTCACCAACCAGCAGGTGGACATCGACAGCACCTATCACATCCGTGTTTGGGTGGAGAAGCTGGGTGCCGACCGTTTGCAGTTCAACGATACCTTGGAGCTGGACATCATCTCCATAGGCAAATCCCATACTCCGCTGGTTCAAGATACTGTCAACATCTCCTATTCCACCTCTGGTGTTCTTACGGCTCAGCTGCCGTCCACCATCACCACGGGTGAGATTGGTTGGTACGCTAATACGGGCTATGAGTCTTGGGAACTGTTGACCTATTCCAGCAACTTCACAACGCCGGTCATCTATTTCGACACCACGTTCTATGCTACTGCCAGCCCAGGTTTCATCTTCGATACCATCGTGGGTAACGGTACGCTCACGGGTGCACAACCTTTCGTGTTTACCAATGGCTATTCACGCGGTCGTATGATCTATACCGCTGACGAAATTGGCATGCATGGCCCGATCACGACCATCGGTCTGTATGTGACCACGGCTTCTAACGCTAACGCTTCTGCCGGTATTCCTATCAAACTGTACATGAAGACCACAGACCTCACCACCTTCCCAGCTACGGCTCCTTTTAACTGGAACGATGATATCAATGGTGCCACGTTGGTCTATGAAGGCCGTATCTATTGCAACCAGACCGGCTGGTATATGATTCCGTTGACGCACTCTTTCGACTTCAGTGCTGACAACTTGATCGTCTTCACGGAGTCCAACTGTGCAGACTACTGTACCGGTACGGGTACACAATGTAACAACTGCGGCGCGTATGTCTCTGGTGCTGCCAGCTATCCTGTGTTCCAGCAGACGACTGTGACCAACAATATGGTTCAGTATAAGAATGGTAATACCCTTCCTATGACGGGTAACTATACCAGTTATGCAAGACGTCTGAACATGCGTTTCAAGATTGCCAATCTGGAGTGCGGTAGTGAGAAGATCCCGGTGCATGTGCATGTACCTGACATCCCCACTTACGATGTGCAGACCATGGAGCTGGTTTCTCCTACTGGCGGTTGTGCTATGCCTTCCGATGCGCATATCCAAGTTGCCGTGAAGAACCTGTTGAACCAACCCATCCCTGCCAATAAGGTGAGAGTGTATGCCACCATCAATGGTACCACCATCAGCCACCTCGTTGACGAGCCGTTCGCTTCTGAAGAGTTGAAGCTGGTCACCTTCTCGACTTCGTTTAACTTCTCCGCTCCCACTGCCAATGTGACTTACAACTACACCATCTATACCGATATGGTCAATGAGGCGATTGTCTATAGAGGCAATGACACCATCACGGGTAGTCTGAGCTCCACCTACACAGCCCCGCTGCTCAGCGAGTACAACTATACGGGCAACTACACGCAGACGTTTGTGATCTTGCAGCCCGCCCACCGTTTGAGCAACGTCACCCAGTACTACTTCTATGCTAACGAGAACGATGCCACGCCTATCCATACCACCACCACGGCTGCGCCATACTACACCACGCCGGCGTTGTATGACTCTGTGACCTATTGGGTGGCCGGTAAGACCCAGACGAGCAACTGTACCACCAGCAGAAAACCGATTCACATCAACGTGTTCCGTCCGCAATACGACTTGATCACCAACTCCTTGGTTTCTCCGGTGTCCTACCAGTGCGGTGTCTCCAACAGTCCTCAATTGCAAGTCAATGTGGGTAACACGGACACCACGTCCACCTCAGTGATTCCTTCGGGCACGTTCAACCTGACGGCCAGCTTCACGGGTACCAACACGGCTTCCGGCACCTCGGTCGTCAATGCGCCGATCTCCTCCCTGCAGAATGCGACCATCACATTCGCAAACGGCATCAACATAGGTTCCGCCACGCAGAACAATTCCTATACCTATAATATATATAGTAATCCTACCAACAGCTCGATGGGCGTCTATCGTCTGAATGATACGATCTCAGGAAGACTGTACATCCCGGCCAATCCTGTGGCTCCTAGCGCTTTGACCTACACGGCCACCTATGGTATGCCTTATACCATCACGCCGAACAACAATGTGCTGGATTACTATTACTTCTACCAGAACCAGAACGACAACACCCCGATTGGTCAGGGTACCTCCTTCACCACGGATCCGATTTATTCCTCCCCGATGGTGTACTATTATAGCGGAAGAATTGAAGACAACGACTTTGACACGCTGATGCAGGTGGGAACAGGTACGGTGTCACAGTCTTATCCGTTCACCTTCACCAACGGCCATTCATACGCCAAGATTTTGTATTCCGGCTCGGAGATGGGTCCTGCTGGTAGAATAGACACGATTTTCTTCTCTGTCCAGACTGCCAACACCAGCGGTTCCTCCATCCCTGTGAAGATGTGGTTGAAGAATAACGACACCGACATGGAGCAGATTGCCAACGCAGCCACCTCCATCAACTGGGCTACGGAGACCAATGCCGCCACCAAGATCTTTGACGGCGAGCTTGACTTTGCCACGCTCAACTGGTTTGCCATCCCCATCGCGGGTGGTTTCGACTATAACGGTAAAGCGCTCTTCCTCTATGTGGAGCACGATTGTGGCAACGCCAGCTGTGTGACCAACAACGGTATCAACCCTGTTCCGAAGTTCCACAACACCTCTATCCAGAAGAAGATGCTCTACAAAGCCCAGAATACGGCTCTGACGGCTGCCTCCTCTTTTGCTTTGCAGACCTATCGTTGGAATACGCGCTTCAAGATGAACTACACTTGTGAGTCTCCGAAGGCGACCATCACCATCAATACGAGCATTCCGCAACATGATGTGGGTGTGACGGCCATCAACACGCCTATTACGCCGAGCAACAACTACACCGCCACCACGCAGGTGCAGGTGGTTGTCAAGAACTTCGGTTCCCAGGCAGCCTCTAACTTCCCAGTCTCCTATCAGCTGGCCAATGGCACACCGGTGACCCAGAACTACACGAACAGCCTTGCCGCCGGTGCTACGGCTACCGTCAACTTCACCACTACTTGCGACTTGTCCAGTGTCTATTATAACACCCCGTTCAAGGCCTTCACAGGTCTCTCTTCCGATAGCTATCATGGCAACGACACCCTGACCATCATGGTCAGCAAGGAGGATCCTTGTATCTCCCGTCCGTTGTCGCTGGCTACGGGAGCCGACATTTCCAATGTCACCTTTGCGGGCATCAACAACGGCCCTGGCACTCCGTACACCAACTACACCACCACGGGCGATGGTCTCTATTCTGACTTCACCACCACAGTGGCTCCGGGCGAGTTGGTCTTAGGCCAGACCTATCAGCTGTCCATCACGCACTCCTTCAGCGCTACCGCGACAGCCACGGTATATAAGACAGTGTATATTGACTACAACCGCAATGGCTCCTTCGAGGCCAATGAGCAAGTCTATACCTCTGGCGCTGTTGCTGCTGGCCAGGCCAACGCCACCACCACCACGAGCATCGTGGTGCCGACAACTGCCACCCTGGGACTTACCCGTATGCGTGTCATCTGCGCCGCCGGTAACTATACCAACGCTTGCGGTACCTATAACTACGCTGGTGAGACCGAAGACTATGCTATCCTCCTCTCCCCGCCAGTAGCCACGGATATGGGTGTTGTACACTTCATCCACCCGGTTGGCACCGTCTGTAAGGATAATAATGCTACCGTGCGTGTCAAAGTGAGAAACTATGGCTCTCAAGCACAGACCCTCAGTGTCGATAATCCGCTGACCTTGACCTTGACAGTCGGTGGCGCCGCCACGGGCACCTACACCACCTCGTTGGTGTCTGGCACCTACCAGCCATATCAGGATATCATCATGTCCATACCGAATGTGAATCTCGGTGTTGCGGGCGATTATACGCTGAATGCGGCCATTACTTACAGTGGCGACCTCTATGTCGCTAACAACACGATGGCAGGTTCTGCCCATGTGGATGCAGGCTCCTCCACGCTCCCGTTCTCTGAAAGCTTTGACTCGGGTACTGGCTCTGATGGTGAGTACTACTTCACTTCTGACTGGTCGGTGGATTATTCTGCAACCAACTACAAGTGGGCCGTGTTCCAAGCCGCCAGCCCGAATGCCGCCACCAATGGTGGTCCTGCTACCGACCACACCCAGTCAGGTACCGTGTTTGAGGCCTTCGGACGCTATGCCGCCGTTGAAGGTATTAGCGGTTCTAACAACTCCACCAAGTGGACAACCTTGACCTCCAAGTGTCTCAACCTCCACTATCAAAATGGCTATCCTGTTGAGTTGTCCTTCTACGACTACTTCACGGGTCCTGCCAACTCCAGCTTCACCATGACTGTTGAGGTTGGTTCTGGCGACAACTTCATTCCGGTGGATACCTTGACCAAGGCTGATGGTGTCGCCAACGCTTGGAATCGTCATGTCATTGCCTTGATCGGCTATGATGAGGTGGGACAGATTCGTTTCAGAATGACTGGCCAAACCAATAAGATTGACCCGTCTATTGATGACATCTTGGTGACGCCCGGTCTGCCGGATCTTGCTGTGTCAAATTTCGTGTATCCTTACGATTTCAGTGATGGAGCCCATCAGGGTGAATGTCTGCGCTTTACCGATACAGTACATCCGATTGTCCGTTTCTACAACAACGGCGACTCCCCAATCTCCGAGTTCGACGCTATGTGCGAGATGGCTGTCGGTGTTGTGAAGGATACGATTGTTGAGCATGTCACGGCTAACATTATGCCGGGTGAGTATTATGAATACGAGTTCGTCCAGGGCTTCATCATTCCGGAGAATGTCTATTACTGCCAGTTCGCTGTCTTTGGTATCATCGATCTCGACAAGGATCTGACCAATAACACCAAACGTGTGATTCCTTGTACCTCTCTGGATATCGACAACTATGAGGCTGAACAAGGTGTGGTGCTGAATCAGAATATGCCGAACCCGGCAGAGGATCAGACGACTATCGTGTATCTGCTTCCGGATTATGGCCAGACCACCTTGCAGATCTACTCTGCTATGGGTCAGCTGCTTTACACCGACACTCAGGAGGGCTCCTTCGGACAGAACCAGTACGATGTCAAGACGGCTAACTTGGCTGCTGGCGTGTACTACTACACCTTGACCTTCAAGGATGTTACGTTAACCAAGAAGATGGTTATCCAAAAATAATCCATCTTTTTAACATAAGTAGGACTACCCGATTGAGGTCGGGTAGTCTTTTTTATACCATAACCTATTACATGATGAAGATGAGAGTCAGATTCGCAATGATATGCCTGCTGCTGGCTTGTGTCTCGCAGGCGCAAGTGGTGCCGGGCGCGTGGCGCACCGACCGTTATCTATCTATGTTGGAAGGCAAACGAGTGGCGGTATGCGGCAACCAGACCTCATTGGTCGATACCTGCCGCTATGAGTTCCTCTCCGCGGATTCCAACATTCTGGTGATAGACTGCTCTCCCAAGTCGTTGCAGCCCGCCGAGATGCCGCATCTGGTGGATGTGCTGCTGGCGAACAAGGTGCAGGTGGTGAAGATCTTCTGTCCTGAGCATGGCTTCCGCGGCAATGCCGAGGCCGGGGCGCACATCGCCTCCGGAGTGGACGCGAAGACAGGTCTTCCAATCGTTTCGCTCTATGGCAATAACAAGAAACCGCAACCTTCCCAGCTGTCGGATGTGGATGTCATCGTCTTCGACCTTCAGGATGTGGGCTGTCGTTTCTATACCTACATCTCCACGTTGCACTATGTGATGGAGGCTGCCGCCGAGAACGGGGTGGAGGTCATCGTCTTGGACCGTCCCAACCCCAATGGCTATTTCGTTGATGGACCCGTGCTGAATCCCAAATGGAAATCCTTTGTGGGTATGCATCCTGTGCCGGTGGTCTATGGCATGACGATAGGGGAGTATGCCTTCATGATCAACGGGGAGCGGTGGCTTGCCGGAGGACGTGCGTGCCAGCTCACGGTCATTGCGTTGGAAAACTATACGCACCAGACGCGTTACACGCTGCCCGTGCGGCCGTCCCCCAACCTGCCCAATGACGAGGCCATCTATCTATATCCGTCCCTATGCTTCTTTGAGGGCACCAATGTCAGTATCGGGCGCGGCACGGAGCATCCCTTTCAGATGTACGGATCCCCGCAAATGACCAAAGGCGATTACACCTTCACGCCGCATCCTATCAAGGGCGTGTCGGAGAACCCGCTCTGCAATGGAAAACTCTGCCGTGGCTATTATCTATACCCCCAAGCCCACGACTCGTTGAACACCTCCAACCGGCTCTCGCTGGAGTATCTCCTTACGGCCTACCAATGCACCTCCGACAAGAGCGCCTTCTTCACCAATGCTGCTTTCTTCGACAAGCTGGTGGGCACCGACCAGCTGCGCAAGCAGATCATCCAGGGCCTGACGGAAGAGCAGATCCGCGCCTCCTGGCAAGCCGACCTCGACAGCTTCATGGTGGTCCGGGCGAAGTATTTGTTGTATGAGTGATCAGTGATCGGTGAACAGTGATGAGTGAGCAGTTGGGGAGTGAACATAGGGGGCGTGATAGCGTTACCATCCCTCCATTTAATTTCTTTACTCCTCCCCGCTTTGTTTTTTTACAATTAATAGTTAAAATCACTTGATTATCAGCAATTTATAATAAAAATTGTATCTTTGCGGCGGTTTTAATAAGGATTGTATGGAAACAAACATAGACAAAAATGGCAAAGGCGAGATCATCCTCTACCAGCCGGACGACAATATCCGATTGGAGGTGAGGATGGAGGGAGATACGGTGTGGCTCACACAGCAACAGATGGCTGAACTCTTCGGTACTACCCGAAACAATATCACATTACATATTGCCAACATTTTCAAAGAAGGAGAATTGGCAAGAAATTCAGTATGTAAGGATTTCTTACATACTGCTTCGGATGGAAAATGCTACAAAACAAAAATTTACAACCTTGATGTCATCATTTCTGTTGGTTACCGTGTCAAAAGCGTTCGGGGTACTCAATTCCGAATATGGGCGAACAAAGTGCTGAAGGAGTATCTCTTACGGGGCTACAGCATTAATCAGAGATTTTTGAACATTGAACAACGTATAGACAGACAATTGCAGGAACATGCTGAAAAGATTCATTCTTTAGAGGAACAAGTCGGATTCTTTGTACGCACTGCCCTTCCGCCCGTGCAAGGTGTTTTTTATGATGGGCAAATTTTTGATGCCTACACCTTTGCTTCAGATCTGATTCGCTCCGCCCGGGAAAGGATTATACTCATCGACAACTATGTGGATGATTCAGTGCTGAAGATGCTCACCAAACGGGGCGAGGGCGTCAGCGCGAGCATTGTCACCAAGCACATCTCCGAAACACTGGCGCTGGACATAGAACGCCACAATCAACAATATCCGCCAGTGGAGGTCCTCACCTCCAACCGCTTCCACGACCGTTTTATCATTCTGGACGATACCGTCTATCATCTCGGAGCCTCCCTTAAAGATCTCGGCAAGAAGCTGTTCGCGTTCTGCAGGATGGATATAAAGGCGGATATATTATTGAACATCTGACGACCATCGCCAACTATTTTTATTTTAGCATTTGTTGCCATCATCCCTTAACTTCTTAGTTTCTTAACTCTTTAACTCCTCATCACCCTTACCACATCCCGTCGAACGTGGTCCAGATGTAGTCGCCGAGCTTCCAGGCGCTCTCCACGGCGGTGTTGCCGCAGTCGTTAGTGAAGTTGGTGAGCAGGCGGAGTGCCTCCGTGCGTTTTCCTTCGCGCAACAGGCGGACGGCCTCGTTCTCCACGACGTAGTGCTCTTTGATGAACTCTTTCTCCAATGGTGCCCAGGTCTGGTCGATGACGACGTGCATGTCGCCCCAGCGTTGGCAGGCGATGGTGCCCACACGGTTGAAGGCCCACCAGGCGGCCTCTTTGCTGAAGCCGGTCTCGCGCCCGTCTGTCTTGTAGGTGCTGGGCAGGTCGGTGACGTTGGCGTAGATGGGCACATAGATGGAGGAGGCCACATTGTCGAGGGCGAACCAGCAGAGCGCACCCACCTCGTCTGGCATGTCGGCGCGGCACTGGATGATGGTGCCATAGACGGTGAAGTGCACCGCTATGTTGCGCTCGCCCAGCTCGTTCCAGCCACCGTTGATCTTGTGGAGCTTGAGCTCGTCGCTCTTCATGAAGGGGTTGGCCATGGGCGAGATGACCTGCTTGCCCTCTTTGTCGGCCACCGTCAGCGTCTTGCGCATGTCGTAAGGCGTGCCCTCATAGTAGTCTTTGAAGACGCTCATCATCTTCTCGATGGTCACCAAGGTGTCGGGCTTGACGGAGAAGGGGTAGTTCTCCGCGTTGGGGTCAAGGTGCAGGGAGGGGGCGAGGAGGTCGAAGACGCGCCATTCGCGGCGGCGGCAGGCGATCATCGTACGGCTCTGCGGCGCGTAGGCGTAGGCGAAGCGGAAGGTCTCCTTGCCATCCCACCAGCCATTCTCCTTGGCCAACGAATAGACGTTGTCGGAGGCCATGAAGTAGTCCTTGTCTTTGAGGTTGATCTCACGGATGGTAGAGGCGTTGGCATTGACGGCCACATGGTCGTCTGGCACGCGCTGGGCGGCCCATACGGCTCCCCGCTTGCCTTTGCCGGGCCCTAAGATCTCGAGATGCCACACTTCGTTCTTGTCGGCGATGGTCAGGCACTCGCCGGCGTCGATCCAGCCGTACTCTTTCAGCAAGACGCCCGCCGTGCGGATGGCCTCGCGCGCGGTGGTGCAGCGCTGCAACAGCAACATACAGAGTCGCTGACAGTCGATGAGACCGCTGTCTGACTTAAGCTCGGCGCGTCCACCGAAGGTCGACTCGCCGATGGCCAGCTGGTGCTCGTTGGCACACGGGTAGGCGGTGTTCAGGAACTGATAGGTATGCGCCGCCTGGGGGATGTCACCCACGGGGATGTCGGCGTAACGGGCCATCTTGCCGGGCTCGTTGGGGGCCCAGACACGCTTGTACAAGGTCTGGCGTTCACCAGCGCTGTGGTCCGCCGCCGGCTGTACCATGATGTTGGTGCGGGAACGGTGACTGTCGTCCGTGTGGGAGGTCATCACCGACCCGTCCGCGGAGGCCTTCTTGCCAATGGTGATACTCGTGCACTCCATACCCTCCGTCATGGGGTCCACCTGCTGTGCCGACAAGGCAAACATGCTGATTACCAGCATACAAACTAACAAAACACACTTCTTCATAACTATTTACTTTTAACTTCTACTGGTTTACCGTTTACCAATGAGGCGATTATGCGATTATGCGATTATACGATTATACGATTATGCGATTATGCGTTTACCGTTTACGGTTTACGGTTTACCGATGAGGCGATTATACGATTTTACGATTATGCGATTATGCGATTACAGTTTACTGTTGTGTCTCCTCCTTCTCCTCCTTCTCC
>JAFZZT010000002.1 GCA_017615595.1 Bacteroidales bacterium | reverse complement strand
GCCGATGAGGACGGGGTTGTTCTTCTTGCGGCGGCTCAGGATCTGGGCGATGCGCTCCAGCTCCTTCTGCCGGCCCACGACAGGGTCTAACTTGCCCTTCATGGCGTATTGCGTCAGGTCTTTGCCGAAGCTGTCCAGGATGGGCGTGGCGGAGCCGCCCTTCTTGGGCCGTGCCGTCACACGCTCGTCATCGTCGTCATCACCTACACCGGCCATCTCGCTCTCCTCACTGTCCGTGGGGATGTTCAAGGCCCGCTGCACCTCGTTGAGGAAGGAGTTGTAGGACAAGCCCGCCCGGGTGAGCAGTGCGCGCGAGGCGTTGGTGTTGCTCAACCGGTCCTCTTTCAAGACCGCCAAGACGAAGAAATGCGCCTCCATCTTGTTGCTGCGGAACTTCTTGGACAACAGATAGGTGACGCGGATGGTGTTCTCGGCCTGCACCGAGAGACGCGGGTTCTCCTCGGCGGGACCATCGGCCTCCACCTGACCTAACATCTCCTCGAACTTGTTGGCCAAAGCTTCTATGTCCACCTGATACAGATCCATCAGCTTCTTGGTGATGCTCTGCTCCGGATAACGGAGTATAGCCAGCATGATGTGCTCCACCCCGATAAAGGGCGATTTATATTGTATGGCGATTTTTTTAGCCTCCTCAAAGGCAAAAACCATCTCCGGCGAAAAGTTGTATTCCATAAATAACTGTTTTGTTTAAAGGGTGCAAAAATAAATAAATTAAAACGTTTATGCAAATACTGTGCCGAAGATTGATGAACAGGGGAAAGTGAATAGGAGGGGCATGGCGTCTTGGTGTCCTGGAGGTGTTGAGAAGTTGAGAAACTATGAAGTTGAGAAACTAAGAGGGATATGAATGTGTTTGAAGAAAAAAATAGTATTTTTGCCTCGTTGTTGTCATGCTCGATGTTGCGGACTTCGCATCGCTATGGCTGCAACACGAATAGAGTTTTACCTTGAAGTCCAGTTTTGATCATTATGAAAAAGATTTTTGCTTTTGCTTTCTCTATGTTGATGTCGCTTTGTGCAATTGCCCAGGACAATCCCTCTTACACTTTCCAGAAACTAACAGAGCCCTATCAGAATTTAACCAACAGTATCTCCCTCAATAACGGGCTCCAATGGGATGATCCGGATATCCTTATCCCGGTGAATATGGATTTTGTTGTTTTTGGACATGCTTTCAACACTCTGTATTTTAATATGATGGGGGCAGGTCTTACGAACGAAAGTGAAGAAAATGACTATGAAAATAGCCCCTTTCACATGATTTTGTCACCTATTCTTGCGGACTATGTGGATCCGTGTCTGGATTATGGTGATTATGGTGGAAATGGAGCCAAAGGCGGTGGACAAAAACGCTTCCGTGATGAGGGAGATCCAGGTTCCTGTTCCAACTTGTCATATCGTGTTGATGGCGATCCCGGCAGCCGGATCTTCAAGTTTGAGTGGCAAAACGCCTCTCTGTATGATGCGATGGACTCATGCTTTCTGAATATGCAGATTTGGTACTATGAGGACGGTCATATTCTCGAATTCCGTTATGGTTCCTCCCTTATCAGCAATGATGATTTAGCCGAGATTCAAGAGAGTGAATGGCTTACCCCTATTATCGCGTTTGAAGAGACCAGCACGCAGGATGGTTATTATGCTTTCCTGTCAGGGGATCCTGACAATCCTGTCTTTTATTGTGGCTCTTATGCAGAACTATATTCACAGATGGAGTCTGGGAGTTTGGCCTTTTTGAATCATCAGCCCTATCCCAACACGGTTTACCGTTTTGAACCCACCACGGTTGGAGTGCAAACATACGAACTTCTGGGTGTCAGCGTGTCTCCTAACCCAGTGTCTGACTGGCTGTTCATCCAAGGAGCTGACCATGCCATGGTGGAGATCTATAATGAGACGGGTCAACTGGTGTCGGCCCAGACTTACACGGGCCCTGTGGAGGTCTCAGGCTTGACGAGTGGTGTGTATTTTGTCAAAGTGACACGTGACGGCCGCTCTGCCGTGAAGAAAGTCCTGAAGTGCAATTAGGAGAGTCGTCAACCGATGAGGTAATCTCTGCCGACATTGTCGAAACGTGTTTTTGGAAAAATCGTATTTTTGCAACCTTTTAAGAAATACTGATCTGTTACGATTATGATGAAGCAGATACGCATACGCAAAGGCAAGGAGCGCTCGCTGCAGCGCTTTCACCCGTGGGTCTTCTCAGGTGCCGTGGCCCGCAAGGACAAGGGCCTCCAGGATGGCGACATCGTGGAGGTGACCGACCAGGAGGGCCGCTTCCTGGCCATGGGTCATTATGCCGACAGCTCTATCATGGTGCGTGTCTTCTCCTTTGAACCCGTGACCCCCAACGATGACTTCTGGCGAGGCAAGGTCCAGCGGGCGCTGGACTACCGCCATACGATCGGTCTCCCCGACAGCCGCACGACCATGTTCCGCCTCGTCAATGGCGAGGGAGACGGCCTGCCCGGACTCATCATCGATCTCTATGGCGACCAAGCCGTGGTGCAGTGCCACTCCTTGGGCATGTACCAGCTGCGTGATACTTTCGCCCGGATTCTCCATGAGCTGCTGCCTGACCTGCGCTGTGTTTATAACAAGAGCAACCAGACGCTGAACAACGCCTGCGGTCTTGACGAGCCCGACTGCATCCTGTGGGGCGAGATGGACGAGGAGGTGATCGCCATGGAGAACGGCGTCCCCTATAAGATCGATATTGTCGGCGGGCAGAAGACGGGCTTCTTCTTGGACCAGCGCGACAGCCGGGCCATGGTGGAACAGTATGCCCGCGGGAAGCGCGTGCTCAATATGTTCTGCTACTCCGGCGGCTTCTCCTCCTACGCCTTGCGCGGCGGCGCCACCCATGTGGACTCCGTGGATATCTCCCGCGGCGCCATCGAGCTGACCCGCCAGAACGTGCATCTGCTGGGCCCTGAGTACGAACAACGCCACAATGCCTGCTGTGAAGATGTGTTCGCCTTCCTGGAACAGCGCAAGCAACCCTACGACCTGATAGTCCTTGACCCGCCTGCCTTCGCCAAGCATCTGAAGGTGAAGGAACAGGGCATCAAAGGCTATCGTACCATCAACCGCAAGGCGATGCAGCTGCTCAAGCCGGGCGGACTGCTCTTCACCTTCTCATGCTCCCAGGCTATCAGCCTGGAGGACTTCAAGACGATCCTCTTCTCCGCCGCCGCCCTGGAACACAAGAACATCCGGGTGGTCCATCAGATGCAGCAAGCACCTGACCACCCTGTCAATATCTATCACCCTGAAGGCACCTATCTGAAGGGACTGCTGCTGGCCATTGGCCATTAACTCCTAACTCCTAACTCCTAACTCCAAACTTCTAACTTCTAACTTCTAACTCCAAACTCCAAACTTTCAACTGATAACTGATAACTGATAACCATGCTATTCACGAACCCCCTATTGCTCATCGGTCTTGCCGGTATCGCCATACCCATCCTGATACATCTATTCAATTTCAGAAGATACAAGACCATCCATTTCTCCAACGTGAAGATGTTGGAGGATATCGAGAAGAAGACCAAGCGCGAGTCGCAGATCATGCACTTGATCGTGCTGGCCTTGCGTGTGCTCGGCATCGCGGCCCTGGTGCTCGCCTTTGCCCAGCCCTATATCCCGAACCCCAAACACAAAAGCGGCAAGGGCAACCTTGTCACCGTTTTTGTGGACAACTCCTATTCCATGGAGAGCAACAGCAAGAATGGCACCATGCTCAACGATGCTGTCGATGCCGCCAAAGCCATCGTCAACTCCTTCAACTACGGGGATGACTTCGTGCTGACGACCCAAGACTTCTCCGGGGAGGAGTCGCGGGTGCTCAACAAGGACCAGATGCTGGAGCTGCTCGACAAGATAGAGGTGTCGCCCAACAGCCACACCTTTGACGAGGTGCTGACTTTCGAGAAGAACACCGCCGCCCAGTCGCAGCATACCAATGTGGTGCACTACTATATCTCCGATTTCCAGAAGAACGGCTTTGACGCCACCGAGCTCCGAAATGACACGGCCGCCCAGACCTTCCTGATCCCGATGCCGGCGGAGGGTACCAACAATGTCAGCATCGACAGCTGCTGGTTCCTGTCGCCCGTCTTCAAGCTGGGCAACCAGGTGACGCTCTATGCGCGCATCTCCAACTATGGCGACAAGATGCTGGAGAAGCTGCCTGTGAAACTCTATATCAACGACAAACAGAAGGCCATCTCCACAGTCGATTTGCAGCCCGGCGGCACGGTCGATTGCCGCATGGTCTATACGATAGACGCCACGGGCATCCAGTGTGCCCGCATCGCCATCGAGGACGCGCCCATCGTCTTTGACGACAACCTCTTCCTGACCTATACCGTTACCGACAACAGCAACATAGTCGCCATCCTCGGCAAACAGGGCAACCGCTTCGTGCAGGCCCTGTATGGCAAAGACTCTGTCTTCAACTACCAGGGGATGCCCTACACGCAGGTCAACTACTCAGTGATGAAGAAGGCGGATGTGGTCGTCATGAGCGAGGTGCCTTCTCTGACCTCCGGCTTGGCCGATGAGCTGGGCAAGTTTGTGCAGGGTGGGGGATCGCTGCTCGTGCTCCCCGGCACCGAGATGGACGCCTCCTGGTCCTCATTCCTGTCGGGCCTCGGCGTGGGCCGCTATGGACAGCTGGTCAAGAACACCGTCAAGTGCAAGTCCGTAAACCGCGAGAGCCTCTACTTCAAAGGCGCTTTCAACAATAAGGACGAGAAACTCGACATGCCCGTCACCCTGCAGCACTACACCATCGGGGGCAGCACCAAGGGCGGCGAGGTCATCATGACGCTGGAGAACGGAGACGCGATGCTGTCGGCCTACAATGTCGGCAAGGGCAAGGTCATCCTGTCGGCAGTCGGCATGGACGATGCCTTTGGCAACGCCCACCGCCATGCGCTCTTCTTTGTGCCTCTGCACAATGTCGGCATCATGAGCGCGATGCAGACCAAGCTCTACAACGTCATCGGCCGCGACAATATGCAGACGGTCAGCCTGACGGGCGCGCATACCGAAGGCTCTGTGTCGCTGAAGTCCCAGAAAGGTCAGTTCGAGTTCATCCCCGAGCAGCGCGCCTCCGGCAACGAGACCGCCCTCTATTTCCACAATCAGGTGACTGAGAGCGGACTCTATGATGTGCTCAACAACGGCGCCGTGGAAGGAGCCATGGCCTTCAACCAGGACCGCAAGGAGTCCGACCTCTCGTATTTTGATGAAAAAGCATTGCAGGACATGATCAAGGACGCTCCGGCTGACATCAAGATCGTGCCAGGCGACACCAAAGACATGGCGAAAGCCGCCACCGACAATATGAACGGCAAACCCCTCTGGCTCTATTTCCTCATCTTCTCCCTCCTCTGCTTCCTGGCGGAGATCGCCATCCTCCGTTTCTGGGGAAAAGCTAAATTGAACGAAAAAGAATAGGCTGCTGCAACCTTTCGAGTTTTTTGCATCCTATACAATATACTTTTGTGTTTAACCACCTTAGTAACATAATTTTGATAGATGTCATACTTTTTATATCTTTGCCGTTTCATTGAAAAAAATAATAGTTAAAACTTTAAATAATACCCAAACACTATGAAAAAGATCGTATTAGCATGCCTCCTGGCATTCGTCACTGTTTCGCTTTTCGGACAAAACATCAAAGTTTTGAAGGAGAATATAGTTAAAGCTCCTCTGTCGCCATGGCTCGCAGCCGGACAGTTGGAGAGCACTGACAATCATCTTTACCTGTATTACACCGACAACACTGTCTGGGCTGCCAGCAAACCGGTAAACGATGTGGTGTATATTGTGGACAAAGACAATTTTGCCGTTTCAGAAATCCATCTGCAACACCTCAATTCCTACAACTTCGTTACCATGTACGAGGATGAAACCAACCTGTATGTCTTGTATAGCGAATGGCAGAACAAGACGAAGACATACTCGGTGTACATGAATACGATAGACAAAAACGCCACTACGGCGAGATGGAACCCCGATGAGCTTCTGAGCGTGACCACGGAGAAACGTGACGGTATTTACCTCTTCTATTCGGTTTCTCCCGACAAGTCCAAGCTGGGCTTCGGCCTGCTGGTTGCTTCCAAGAAAAGTGATTTCAAAGGCTCTGTGGCGATGGCCTATGGCGAAGGTGGTGAGAAGTTATGGGAAGATGAACTTGACCTGGATTTCTCCAACAAGACCTTCTCTGTTCTGGATTTCGTGATGGACAACAATGCTGTGGCGTATGCTGCCATCTCCTCCTACACCAACGTCACCAAGACTTCCCGTTCCAACGAGGCCCTGCAGTTTCTGACCATTTCTGCTGACAACTCCCAGAGCTATAGCGGAGACATTGATTTTGGCTATATCACATCATCCAAACTGAAGATGGCCAAAAATGGCAATGTGGTGTTAGGCGGATATTATTGCAACAATCTGAGCAAGAACGAGTCAGGCGCGTACATGGCGGTTTTTGATCCGCAGCGCGGCGACTTCACCATCGACAATACAAAGTTTCCGAGCGACTATTATGCAGGCAAAGCCATGTTCGGCATCCCCGCCCCCAGCAATTTTTCTACGAACGTGCAGTATATCGAAGAGTTCGCTGACGGCACATTGCTGTTGCTCGGGGAGATGAGAACGATGGTTGCCTATACGGACAACAGAGGCATGACCACCTATCGTTTCTACGCCCGCAACATCCCAGTAGTGTATGCCGATGCCACCGGCAAGATTAACGATTTCGCCCTCATTAAGAAAAATCAGATGGCTTCTGCCGGAACACCTCAATCGACTCAATGGCTGCGCGGTCAAGGCTTCTCCTATAAACCGCTCATGCACAATAACAAGCTCTACCTGTTCTTCAACGATGCAGTGGAGAACTACACCGGCAAGATAGATCAGATCAGCAAACCTTCCTACGCCCCGGCGCACGCCTCTGTCTATTGCACCATCGAGCCGGGCAAAGCCATCGAGACCAAGGCCATTATGAATGGAAAAGTGACCAAATACCGTCTTATCTATCCGTTGATCATGGATGATGACTATGTGATGGGCATCTGTACCAACAAGAAGAAGATGGGTGAGATTTCCAAAATTGATTACTCTTTCTAGCCTTTTATGAAGCGATTGTTTTTTGTCTTGTTCTGGATGGCCTGCGTGTGCGCATCCACCGGGCTGCAGGCGCAGACGGTCTTTTCCATGCCGGAGTGCCAGGGCGCCTTCCCGTCCGCGTTGACCAATGCCCTGAACACCCCGCGTTCCGCGAAGAGCTATAACGCCTTGCTGATCCAGTTGCTTCAGGAAGGACGTGTCCTCTACGGAACCCCGATGAACGACTATGTGGACCAGATTGCAGAAAAGCTGTTGGATGGACATCCGCAACTGCAAAACCAGATCCATTTCTATATCCTGCTCTCTCCCAAGGTCAACGCCATCGCTCTCAACAACGGGGTGATCCTGATCACAACCGGGCTGCTGGCGGAGGTGACCAATGAGGCGGAACTCGCCTTCGTGATGTCGCATGAGATCGCGCACATATACCTGCATCATGCCGACCAGGTGGAGAAGAAAAGTTCCCGGAAGAAGAACTATGTCACTGACTATCTGGACTATCACCAGCACTCGCGCGAGCAGGAGCTGGAAGCTGACCGCGTGGGTCTGACTACCTTCTACCAAAACTCTCCGTATAGTTACGAAGTGCTGGACGGGCTCTACGATGTGCTGAAGTACGCCCATCTTCCCTTCGATGAGATCCCCTTCCCACGCACGGAGGTGGAGACCGACTTCTACCAGTTCCCCGACAACTATTTCCTGGCCAATGTCAATCCGATCTCAGACCGATCGGGCATTACGGACACCCTGTACACCCATCCCAATGTGGACAAACGTAGGGAGGTTGCCAAGGCGTTGGCCTACTCGTTGTCCAACGAAGGACGTGTCAAGTTCTGGCAGGACAAATCCCGTTTTGAGGAGGTCAACCGTACCGCTCGCTTGGCCTGCATCGACCTCTTCCTGCAGAATCACCAATACGACAAGGCCTACTACAACACCTTTGTGCTGCAGAAGATTTATCCTGGTGATGCCTTCCTCCAAAAGGCGGCGGTGGCCTCGCTCTATGGCATGGCCAAACACAAGCTGGATGGATCCGTCAACGGTGTCTATACTTCCTACCGCGAGGTGGAGGGAGAAATGCAGCAGGTCAACTACTTCTTCTCCAAGCTGACGCGCAACGAGTGGTCGGTGCTGGCCCTGCGCAATGCGTGGAAAGCCTATCGCGAGAACCCCCGAGACGAGTACTACGAGCAGGTGGTCCTCGATTTGATGAAGGATGTCTTTGTCACCGAGAAGCTGCAGTACAACGACTTCTGCGACTTCCCGCAAGGGATGTTGGCCGAGGATATCCATCTGGACCAGACTCCCGACACCACCCATTATGAGAGCAAATATGACCGTTTGAAGAACAATACCGCTGCCATGGTGCTGCCTAACAAGAAGTTCAAGACTGTCAACTATATGCTGGTGGACATCCATCGCGACTCGCTGTTCTATGCTATGCTCAACAAGGCGCAGGCCGATGCGGTCAATGAACAGATCATGGATGCCATCTCGCAGCCGAGTACCTTGGCCCCCAAGACGCTGCTGATCATCCCGCCGGAAGTGCATGTTTACAAGAAAAACGATCAAGAACGGGTGGAGGCAGGCCAGCGACAGTCGCAACACCTGCTCAAGGTGATGACTCGCACGGCCAAGAAGTACAACGTGGAGACGGTCGTGGGCGGACATCTGGCCGACACCAAGCGCCCGACTACCGAACAATATAACGACATGATGAAATGGCAGCGCTGGCTTCGTGATTATGCCAACGCCAAGGCCATGTCGATGACCTATCTGACCGCTTCTGATCTGGAGACGTTCCTGGACTCTGTCGGCACCCAACAGGTCTGCTATGTGGGGGCGGATCACCGCTTCTACAGCTTCAGCACCTACAACAAGTACATCTATATGCTGCTGACGCTCTCCAATCCGCTGATGATTCCGGTGGGCATCGCCGGCTTCTGCGTGCCTGTCCGCACCACCCGCGCCCAGTTCGTGGTCGCCGACGTCCAGTCCGGCAAGACCAAGATGTCGAAGGGCCTCAACGAGCGGGAAGCCAGCAACCGCGTACTGCTGGATAACTTTGTGTACACCCAATTGCGTTCCTATTTAGCCCGATGATTATGAAAAAGATAGTGTTGTTTTGTTTGATGATCGTGGCTGCCAGTGCCAGCTACGCACAATATTATGGACTCCTGGGCAAGCGGGTGATCTTCAATCTGGAAGGCACCACCTCGCCCGCCTATTTCCACAAAAATTTCATCACCGAAGCCTTGGAGAACAAGTATGGTGAGGACCCGACCGCCGGATTCCTCAGCATGAATTTCTTCGCCACCCCCAGTGTGGAGGTTGCGGTGTGGAAGAAAGGGACCATTGGAGTAGGATATAACTTCTTCACCTCTCCCTTTGAGGGAATGCAAGCCCATCTCTATCATCGCGGAAGCGTCACGGAACAATATGTTCATGAGGATTACGGAATCTATGACGGACATGTGACCGCCCATGGTGTCAATCTCTATTACAAGCAGTATCTGGGAGATGCCGGTGCGCCGATAGGCCATTATTTGAAGTTCAACTTGGACTGCTTCTTCACGAAGTATGTGATGGATGGCGCTCCAGAGTATGAAAGAGATGCGGAAGGCAATTATGTCATCGACCCGGAGACGGGCAAGCCCGTCGTACACATGCGGAACGGTATTCCCGACTACACCATTGACAGTTTGCCGCCCAACCAGCACCTCTATTATTATTGGCCTGACGGGCAATATGATCCCGAGCATCCATACGCGCTTTCCGAAATCCGGAGCGGTAAATCAGTGCTGTTTGGTTTTAAGTTCGAGTATGGCTACGACTTCTGGCCAGTCTCGTTCATGAAGCTCTCCTTGGGCGTCTCCTTGGGTACCACTTTTGGCGGGTATAGAGGGATCTCGACCAAGTATGATGGCTTCTCCGATTACAACAAGAGGACCTTCCAAGGCTATGCCAACGGCCGTATTTTAGGCGCCTACTGGCTGCAGTTCAAACTGGGAATAGGATTTAGTGCATTTTAGAAATACTAAGAAACGAGGAGAGGGGTTGCTATTGCAGCCCCTCTCCCCGTTATGGAAGACATCATGTTCTGGCTCTATGCAGCCAAGAGAGAACGTAAATGGTCCAGATTGCCGCTTTTTCTTAGGCGTTGAAGACCACGCTTCTTGAGTTGCTCCACACGCTCCCTGGATATTCCAAATTCAGTAGCGACCTCAGCTGCGGTCATGGAATATTTTGTCTGGATGCCGAATAGTTTTCGAAGTATATCATGCTCTCTTTTGTGTTGCTCCGCAGACTTGTTGACGGGCAGGCGTACGATACGGCACTGGTTGGCGATAGCCTGTCTGATGTTCTGCCGTATCCAGTACACACCATAACTGATGAGCTTGAAACCGCGTGTCTCGTCAAAACCGTCCACAGCCGTGATGAGTCCTTTGTTGCCCTCTGCAATCAGGTCCTCCAACAAAATGCCAAGTCCTTGAAACTCTTTGGCGACGGTGATGACAAAGCGAAGGTTGCAGTTGATGAGCTTCTCGCGGGCTGCCATGTTGCCCGACCTGGCCTTTCTAGAAAGCTCTTCCTCTTCCTCCAATGAGAGGATGGGGTATTTCTTGATGTCCTTCAAATAGAGGTTAATCGCATTGGAATCACGGTTGGTGATGGATGGAGTGTTTTTGCTGATACTCATGTTGAATTAATTTGGTGAATAAATGATGTCTAATAAACGGTTATGACACCAACCGACAAAGCGGGCTGATTTATGGACCCGAATGTTTTTTTTTCTGCTGCTATTAGCAGAAGTCTTCCAGAATCAAATCCTTTGGTGTATCTTTGCCGCATCAAATCAATTGGACATTTCAAACAATATAACACAGTATGATTATCAATCTTACCACTATTATCGGAGCCCTGGTGGGCATCTTGTTGGGCGCGCTCGTTTGCGCCTTGATTCTCAGAAACAAAGCCAATGTGCTCAAAACCAATCTGGAGAATGCCAATCAGCGGCTGGAAGAGGTCAAGAATCAGGCAAAAGCCGACGCGGAGGCAGCGGAGGCTAACCTCCAGAAACGTTTGTCTGAAGTGAAGGCTGATGAGCAGAAGCATTATCAGGATGCTTTGGCTTCCCAAGACAAGGCCAACGAGGAGGCCATGCAAGTTCTCAAGGAGCATTATGACACCTCCATACGGGAGCAACAGCAACGTTTTGATGAAACAATGGCCAAAATCGCAGATCAGAACAAGGCTGCGACGGAGGAACTGCTCAAAGCAAGACAAAAAGAATTTGTCGAGAGCAGTTCCTCCAGTATCGGACAACTGGTCAACCCGTTGAAAGAGAGCATTGAGAAAATGGAGAAAGAAATGAGAGAATCATCGGTAAAGGCAGTGGAAATCAACAGTGCCATGAAGGAGAATCTTGAGGAGATGATCCGTCAGAGCAAGTCGGCCCAAGCCACCACGGAGGAGTTGACCAACGCTTTCAAACACCAGAGCAAGGTGCAGGGCGATTGGGGCGAGGCCGTGCTCGCCGAACTGCTCACCTCACAAGGGTTAATGGAGGGTGTCCATTTCCACACACAGGCTCCCATCCGCGATGAAAAGGGCGAGATTGTACGAAATGACAGGGGTAGCCTTATGCGTCCCGATGTCATCCTCCACCTTGACCAGAAACGGGAGGTTGTCATCGACTCTAAAGTGTCGCTTACAGCTTTCCTCGACTATGTGAACGCGGAAACAGAATCCGACAAACAACAATGCTTGAAAGCTCATGTGGCCAGTTTGCAAAAACATGTGGATGAGCTGTCGAAGAAGGACTATTCTTCCTACATCCAGCCGCCGAAGGTCAAGATGGACTATGTCATCATGTTTGTGCCGCATTCCGGTGCGTTGTGGACCGCGCTCAACGAGCAGCCCGACCTGTGGCGCAAGGCTATGGAAAAGAATGTCTATATTGCTGATGAGCAATCTCTGTATGCTGCGTTGAAAATCATCAGCATGACCTGGACACAGATCAAGCAGGCGGAGAACCACGAGGCTGTATATAAGTTAGCCAGCGAGATGGTGGACCGCGTGGGGCAGTTCGTGGAGCACTATGAGGCCGTGGGCAAGGCGTTGAAGAACGCCCAGAGCGCCTACGACAACGGCAAAGGCAAACTTGCGGTCAAGGGCCAAAGCATCGTGCACTCTGCCCAAAAGCTCATCGACCTCGGCGCCAAGAACGGCAAGCACGCCATCCCGCCCATGTTGGATGTGGATGAGGTGTAAAACGAGATGTTACATATTATTTACTCATGATGAGATTACACGAAATGATCCGGGACAACTACCCCGAGTATTACAGCATTGAAAGTTACCCTGCCGCCAAAACAATCTGTATCCGTAAGACGGAGGACGAATGGGGCATCTTGGGCAATTTCGCCCAGACACCCGTGGTGGTCAATGGCGTCACCTTCGACTGCACCGAACGACTCTTCCACATCTTGAAGCTCCGTTCCGACAACCCAGAGGGTTTCCGAGACATGATGGCGCAGCCCGGTGGGATGAGAATCAAAATGCATGTGAAGAAACTGTACAAAGGCCATCCCGACTGGTTTCACGACCATTGGCCCAGCATGGTGGTGGATGCGATGAAGTTCTGTCTCACACTGAAGTACGAGCAAAGCGAAACCTTCCGTCAGGAACTGGAGCGCAGCCGGGGCAAGTTTATGGTCGAGGATGAGACAGCCCGCAAGAAAGGCCGCGATGCCGACAGCTGGGGCGCAGTGCTGCGCGGGGACGAATATGTGGGCCCCAACCTGTTAGGCCGCCTGCTGATGAAACTTCGCGATAACGGCAAACTGGAATACACGCTGCCTGATGATGCATTAACATTCATTAAACCATTAAGTTAAATAATTGAATTATGACCACTTTTTATCATGGTTCTCCCGAGTTGTTCGACAAGTTCGACCTAAGCAAAGCCGGTGACGGTACTGGCATCAAATTCGGTTTTGGCGTTTATCTCACTGAGTCGGAAGCAAGTGCGGTGCATTATTCGCAACCCCGCAATCAACCCTTGACCAAAGACCATTACCTCTACACGGTGGAGATTCCCGACCTGACCGATGACAACCATCTCGTCTCGGCGAAACCCGTGCCCGCGGCCATCGTGCAGCGCGCCAAGGCCAATTTGGGCAAGCCGATCCCGGAGGAGAAAACCCGCCAAGGCAAGGAGTTCCGTAAGTGGCTCGGCTTGACGCTGACGGGAAGCAAGAAGGTGGACGTGGCCTCGGAAAAGGCGGCGGCAGAGTTTCTGGACAGCATCGGGGTCTTCTGCAACGTGTGGCCCCAGGCGCAGTCGAAGCCCGACGGACTGAAAAACTGCGCCGTCTTCAACGCCGCCAACGTGCAAATCGTCAAGAGAGAGCACATAGAGATAAACCGTCAGGGCGGTCATTTTGTTGTAGTGGAAAACAGTATAAAAACAATATAGGTAATTATGGAAACAAATAAACGAGTGTTCGGCACGGGCAATTTCGCCCTGGACATCATCTATCAACGCCAATATCCAGAAGGATTCGACACGGCCAAGAAGTGCAACCCTTTTGTGGACGAGCTCATCTTGGAGGAGGTCGGCAACACTTGTGGCAATGTGATGTGCATGTTGCCTCATCTGGGAGTGGAGGCCTATCCCATCGGTCATTTCGACTAGTCGGAGCAGGGACTGAAGATAACTGCCGACTTGCATCGTTAAGGGGTCGACACGCGCATCGTGAAGAACAGCCCGGTCAGCGGTACCACCTTGATGACCTGTGTCCACAAACTTGACCATAATGGACAACACATCATGAGTCACCGCGCCACCGCTCCGAACAGCCGCTTCCCGAAACGCAAGCAGCTCCGCAAGGATGAAGTGCCCGGCAACGTGTACTTCTCCACCACCTGGCGCAGGATTATCGAGGGGCTATAGGAATAATAATTCAAATTTCCCACCTGTCGATTCGCATAATTGTGTATTTTTGCGGCGTGAAACGATTACGAAAAATTTCGTAACGAAAAAATGCGAAGTATGGAGAACCCCTTTAAGTTCGGCACGATTGTGGAAGAAGAGTACTTCACCGATAGGGTGGAGGAAGTGGCGTATATCTGCCAGTTTGTGAAGAGTGCTAACCATTTGGTTTTGATCAGCCCGAGGCGATTCGGCAAGAGCAGCGTTGTGGCGAAAGCGGTGAAGCAGACGGGGCGCAAGCACATCACGGTGAACTTGCAGCAGGTGACTTCGGTGGCAGATTTGTCCGCTAAGCTCTTGAAGGAATTCTTCAAAGTGCATCCGTTGGAGCGTGTCCGACATCTCATCACGCATTTCCGAATCATCCCGACGGTATCCGCGAATCCTGTGACAGGAGCGATGGATGTTTCATTCCAGCCCGGAGTGGATGGTGCAGTACTGCTGGAGGATGTGTTGACGCTAATTGAAAGGGCGCATTCTGAGAAGGACCGAATCATTGTCGTGCTGGACGAGTTCCAGGACATTCTTGAAATCGCGCCGAGGCTGGACCGGCAGCTCCGTTCCATCATGCAGGAGCAGAAGCACATCAACTATATTCTGCTCGGAAGCCAGGAGAGCATGATGACGGATATCTTTGAGAACAAGAAGTCCCCATTTTACCATTTTGGCGAGCTGATGCGGTTGAGCAAGTTGCCGCGCGAGGATTTCCACCGTTATTTGTCGGAGCGTTTAGTCGGCTGTTTCAAAGGGTGTGAAGATGCCTTGGCGGACCGTATTTTGGACTATACGGGCTGTCATCCGTACTATTCGCAGCAGTTGGCGGCAAATGTGTGGCAGGTGGGAGTGCTGCAGCCCGAGACGGAGGATCCCATTGCGGCGGCCATCGACCATATTGTGAAGGCTCACGGACTGGACTATGAGCGACTCTGGATGAATTTCAAACGGACGAACAAGTGGATTTTGCAGCATTTAGCCTCCAACAGACCGCTACAATCGCGCGAATACCCGACGAGCACAGTCTATAGCGCCCTAAAACGCCTTCAGAAGGACGGCTACGTGATTTATTCGGATCATTACGAGCTGGAGGATCCGTTTTTCAGACAGTGGATTGTGGAGGCGATGCAGTAGGAAATGGAATGGATAAAAAATTGCCACTAATCCATATAAACCAATCCAAATTCCACCAACACATATTAATAGAAAGAAGGTGAGTATGCCATGACTATCAATAGAAGCATTTTTTCTAAAGATAGATGATTTGAAAAGTAACGTTTTGAATATCTTCTTGAGTGTTGTTTTTCAGCGCAAGTGTCCCATCGTAGTCAAATGCATCTTGTTCAAAGGAAACCAGGGTGACGGCATTGTTGTCTACTTGGGCTAGTATGCTTGAGTACAGCAGAAAACATAAAATGGTGCTGATAACCTTTTTCATCATTGTATTTGTTTTTGTGGAAATGGGAGCTATTCTATGTTCGTCAACACATTCAATGCGTTGGGGATCAGGGAGATTTGGTAGTTGCCGTAGGGGAGGACTTCGCCTTCTACTTCTCCCAAGACTTGCTCGTTGGAGGTGATGGTCAACTCACGGGTCTGCCAGTGCTGTACGAGTTTGATCTTCTCCACGTGGTCACCCTTTGAGAGGTCTTTGAGATGCCAAACCACACGAGGAGCACTGATGTTGGGGATGATGATGATGTCCATCACCCCGTCTTGCGGGTCGGCCATCTTGGCTTCGCGCATGCCGCTTCCATTGTATTGGCAGATGCAGGCAAGCGCCATAAAGATCTTGCCGTCAAAACGCTTGTCGCCGGATTTGATCTGTGCGGTGGGCGCTTTGCGCTTCAGCAGCGTGGTGATAAGGCCGGACATGTAGATGGATAATCCAGGGAGCTTCTTGGGACGGTAGGTCACATTGTGTATGACCTCTCCGTCGAAGCCGAAGCCGGCTATGTTGATGAAATAGCGCTCACGAACGAGTTCGTCCCCTTCCATGACACGTACCATGCCGATGTCATGTTTGAGAAACCGACTTTGTTTTAGGATTTCAACACATTCGCTTGTGTTCTTTGGGTAAAGATGGGTGCGTACCATATCGTTGCCACGTCCCATAGGCAAGATGGCGAGATAGACATCTCGCGTCTCCACCCCGGAGGTGAAGATGCCGTTGACGACCTCGTTGATGGTGCCGTCACCGCCGGCAGCGATAAGATAGCGGGCGCCTTCCCGACAGAGGCGGGCGGCCGTGGCCGTTCCCTCGCCAATGGCCGTGATGTGATGCGTCTGATAGCGGAATCCAGCCGCCTTTAGCTGTTGCGCAATGCCGACCCACTTCTCTAAAAGCGTGTTCTCATTGGCGTTGATGTTGAGTAAAATCTGCCATTCTGGCTCTAATGTGTTGATGTGGTGCGTTGTGGACATGGGAGGGGTTAAGAAACTAAGAAGTTAAGAAACTAAGAAGTTGTGAAAGAGGCTTGCTAAAGCTTCAGATGGATAGCCTTAGGCAAAAGGAAGAGGGTGCCCCAGGCATGGCTCACCCTCTTCCTGATATAAAAGACTACTTGGCGGGCACGTTCTTGAGTACGGCTACCAAGAAATCGAAGAATTTGCCAACGGATTCGATGTTGACGCGCTCCACGGGAGAGTGCGGGTGCTCGATGGTCGGTCCGAAGGATACCATGTCCCAGTCGGGATAGCAGGCGCCGAACAGACCGCACTCGAGGCCGGCGTGGATGGCCATGACCTTCGGCTCGTTGCCGAATTTTTTCTTATAGACCTTCATGCAGGTGTTCATAATCGGAGAATCCATGTTGGGCTTCCAGCCGGGATAGGCGCCGGTGAGCTCGATGTTGCACTCGGCGAGCTCGGCGATGGCGGTCATCTTGGCACCGAGGGCGTCCTTGGCGCTATCTACGGAGCTGCGCAGCAGACAGCAGGCGCTCATCTTGCCATTCTCGGCCTTGATGTTGGCGAGGTTGTTGGAGGTCTCCACCAGATCCTTCATGGAGTCGCTCATGCGGACCACACCGTTGGGGATGGCGAAGATCATGTTGAGGAACTGGTTCTGAGCCTTCGTGCGGATGACCTTCTTCGGGGTGTCCACTGCCTTGACGCTGACGGCGAGGTTCTCCTCGGTGGCGGAAAATTCGGCCTTCACGGTGGCATCATACTTCTTGATGTAGTTCTTGAACGCGGTGGCTTTCTTGGCGGGCACGGCGAGGATGGCCATGGCCTCGCGCGGGATGGCGTTGCGCAGACTGCCGCCGTTGAGGGTGGCTACACAGGCGCCAAACTCCTTCACAGCATGGGAGATGCAACGTACCAACAGCTTGTTGGCATTGGCACGGCCCAGGTTGATGTCCATGCCGGAGTGGCCGCCATGCAGACCGCTGACGCAGACCTGGAAGCCCTTCATGTCGTCTGGCGTGGGCATCGTGGTGTAACTGCGCTCGAAGTTAGCGTCCAAACCGCCGGCACAACCCACATACAGTTCACCCTCCGTCTCGGAGTCGAGGTTGATGAGGATCTTGCCCTTGACAAAGCCCTTCTTCAGACCGAAGGCGCCCGTCATGCCGGTCTCTTCGTCAATGGTGGCGAGAATCTCTAATGGACCGTGTTCCACACCCTTGGTGGTGACGCAGGCCAATGCTGCACACACGCCGATACCGTTGTCGGCACCCAGCGTGGTGTGGTTGGCACGCACCCAACCATTGTCGATGATGGGCTCGATGGGGCTCTTCAGGAAGTCGAACTTGGGATCGTCAGCCTGGGGCACCATGTCACAGTGGCCTTGCAGGATGACGGGCGTGAGCTTCTCCATACCCTTGGTGGCGGGTACCGTGAAGAGCAGGTTGCCGGTCTTGTCTTGTTCGACCTTCACATTGTGCTCTTTGGCCCAGCTTTTCATCCAGTTGACGACAGCTGTCTCGTGTTTGGAAGGATGCGGGTTGTCGCAGAAGTTTGCAAAGTTCTCCCACAAATCGTGCGGGTAGAGTTTTAATAATTCTTGATTCATTGTCTTTGTGTTTTGTTTGTTGTTAAAATTATGTATTGAAGATTATTTTTCAAGATTATCGGCGACAATTTCAGCAATATCCTTTACGTTGGCATCCGTGCCGTGTACAAAAGCCTTTTTGCACATAGGACAGGCGGTGGCTATGACATCAGGATTCGGTTCGCTAAGACAAGCCAAGGTGTTGTTCCGGATGGTGGTCTGTTGCTCCAGCGTCAGCACGGTGTTGCCCAAGTTCATGCCGCAACAGAGGCTGTTCTCTTTCTCATCGGAAATCTTCAGCAGACAGGCCACAGCCTCCAGCACTTGGCGAGGTTCCTTGTAGATGTGTCGGCCACGGCCCAGCTCGCAGGGATCATGATAGGTGACCTTCAAGTCGCTCTTGTGCACTTTCAGTTTGCCGCTTTCGATGAGGAGTTTTAGATATTCCGTATGATGATAAACGGGGATAGATAGCTGATATTCGTCTTTGAATGATTTATAACAAATTGGACAAGAGGTGATTAAGGCTTTTGCGCCGGATTGGCGGATGAGTTCGGTGTTTTTGCGCCGGAGCTCCGAGGCTTGGCTGCTGAAGCCTTGTTGATGGAGAGGACGGCCGCAGCAGATGGTGCCTTGCTCGTCCATGTACCAGTAGTCTTGTCCGGCCGCCTTGAAGATCGTCTCCATGGCTTGGGTGATGCCGGGGGTGAGGTGCGACATGCATCCGCCGAAGTAGGCCACACGCCCGATGGCGTTGAAGCTCTTGATCTTCTTCAGGTAGGCATAGCTGTCGGGAGTGTCGATTTTGCCTTTGTCACGCGCGATGCGGCGGATGTTCATCAGGTCGATGTTGACCGGACAGTCTTCCACGCAACGGTTGCACATGAGGCAGTTCTTGGCTGCCGTGACAATGTCTTTGTGATATTCCAGGTTGCGGAGGTTGCGCAGCAGATAGACGGATTGCACCTCGGGAATGTCGAGGTCTTTATATAGCGGACAATGGTCGATGCACATGCCGCAGCGGGAGCAGGAACTCAGCTCGAACTTGGTGAATCCGGTCATGCGCGTATGCTCTTGAACGCCCATCCTGCGGAAATAGATGAGGAAGATCTCCGTGAAGATGTGCATGTAGCGGGTGAAGGGCAGCAAGACGAAGAAGAGGCAGAGGTCGATGGAATAAAGGGACCAAAGGGGCAGCTCCAGGAATTGTGCAACCGGCAGGCTGAAGAGGTTGCCGATGCTTTGTGTCAGGAAGCCGCCGTTGCCGTAGATGCAGGCTGTCACAGACTCGCTGAGGAGGCGCAGCGGAAAGATGAACCACAGGGAGTAGCGGATGGTCTTGTCCATCAGGGAGTGCTTGGTGGCGCGCTGCATGCCCACGATGCGGGAGTGGATTTTTTTGAAGAAGGCGAGGCAGACACCCGACAGGACGTAGAGCAACAGCAGGTCCATCAAGTTGGTGAAGAACACCTCTGTGCCATTGGCGGGCGGGGTGTGGTGGAAGTAGCGGTAGAAGATGGCCACCCAGAAGTGGAAATGGTCTTTGGTGCCGATGCGGCTCTCGATGGCGCCGAAAAGGATGAGGAGGAACCAGCCGAAGGCAATGCTGCGGTGCATATAGCCTAATCGCCAGTTCTTCTTGGTGATGCGCAGGTGCAGGAGACATTCGGTGAACATCTCCCAGATGGCCGGGATGAATCGTACGCTGAAGATGTTCTTGAATATGGTCTTCTGTTGAACCTTGTCGAATTGGAGAATCCAACGGACATATTTGTAGATGCAGATGCCTAGCAGGGCATACGCACCAAGGACAAAAGGCAAAACAAACGGGCTAAAATTTTCCATCTTCAAAAGGTTCGTTAGCGTTGGAGATTATTTGACGGATGTTGATGATGAGTGATCGGAGATTTACCCCGCGAGGGCATACGAGGGTGCATTTGCCGCAAAGCATGCATTTCTGCAGCTCCTGGGCGGCATCGTCATAGAGTCCTCTCCGGATGGAGAAGTGCACTTTTCGGATATTGAAATCAGTATATTGTCGCGCCGAGCAGGTGGCTGTGCATGCGCCGCATCCGATGCAGTTTTTGTAGGAAGGGACAGCCTCAACCGTTTGGCGGAATTTGAGCAAAGAGGATTCCGAGAGTTGAATGGAGCGAGTTTTTTTTATGCTGAAACCGAA
Organism: Bacteroidales bacterium; assembly: GCA_017615595.1. Taxonomy (GTDB): domain Bacteria; phylum Bacteroidota; class Bacteroidia; order Bacteroidales; family WCHB1-69; genus F23-D06. The sequence goes on along the minus strand of JAFZZT010000002.1, from coordinate 66,793 downwards.
ATCTGCCATAGTCTGCTATTGATCTTTTTCTAACACTTTCTTTTTGAGGTCCATGCCGCCGGTGACTTCAAAAATCTTGCGTACCTCTTCCATGTCCTCATGTGGGATATTGCGCAGTGCGCCGGGCCCGTCGCCGTGGTAGTTGGCGCCAAGTCGGGGAGCCACGTCTTGGATGTTCTTGTAAAACCATTCCCAAATGGGTCCCTGTTCGGGATGATAGTCTGGGTTCACCTTGTCGGGGTGCACGCAGTAGCCGATTTCCAGGATATTGGCTTCGATGGTCTTCATCAGGAACACCTGTTGGCGGCCCATCTCGCTGTCCATGAAATAGCCGAACTTCTGGGATTCGTTGCGCAGGACGGAGATGATCTCGCCGGGGGCGTTGCCGCGCGGGCAGCGAGGTTTGCACGACATGCACTGTCCGCAGAACCAGATGGTGTCGGAGCGAAGCAGCTGCTCGATGGCAGCCTCGTCTTTCCGCTGCACGATGTCGCAAATCCGTCTGGGGTCGTACTCGTAGAACTCCGCTGCGGGACATATTGCCGTACACATGCCGCAGTTCATGCACGCCTTCAGCGACTCTGAAAAGCGAACATCTTTCTGGATGTCTTCTATCAGGTTGCTCATGACTATTTGAATTTTACTCTGTTGAGTTTCATTAGGAAGAAGAAGAACTTGGGTATTGGTTTGGTGCGGTCTTTCTTCATCAGGTTGATGCCGATATTGAGCTTGTCGATGATCGGGATGCGGTGGGTCTCCACAAACTCTATCAAGGTGCCGTCAGGGTCTTCGATGTAGGTGAAATGACCGGAAGCCTTGCCCATGTCGAAGTTGGGATTCTGCTTGCAGCTATCTACGGTGAAGCGGTATCCTTTGCTTTCGCAGTACTCTTCGAGAGCGCTCATGTTGATGACGTCCATGCAGAGTTGGATGTAGCCGGGATCTCCCCAGAATCTGTTTTCGAAGATCTTCTTGGGGGTGCGCTCCAGGGCTTGGACGAGCTCGATGGTGCTGGTTCCGTAGAGTTGAGAGAAGGGTCCGGAGAGTGGGGCGGAGCGGCCCAGCAGGACGCGCCGGTAGGCTTGTGTGCCGCCTTTGAGCGTCTGCCAGTCGGAGAAGACCCCGTTTTTGTCGTACAGGATAGTGTCAAAGCCTAGGATGCCCTGATACACTTCCAGGGAGCGGTCGATGTCGGTCACGCCGATGGTGGCTCCGACAATGCCGCCGGAGTAGCGGTTTTCATCGATGAAGATGTAGTTGTCTTCCACCACTTGGAAGGTGTTGCCGAAGGGGTCGTGGATATAGAAGGTCGGGAGTCCGCGCGGGTCGGTATAGACGGGGGTGATGTCGTCATATTTTGCGACCAGCTCCTCATGGTAGGCTTCTATGTTGTGGGTCTTGATTTTGGCGAAGAAGATTCCCAGGTCTCCGATCTGGATGGGGAAATCGACCTTCTGGGGTTTGCGTTCGGAGTATTGCCAGATTTCGAATCCGCCGCCGCCTTGGAGGTTCGCGGCGATGCAGGCATGGCGCTTTTGGGGCTTGTTGCCAGTGTAGGGGAGCATGAACTCCGCTACGGTGTCGTCTTCGAGGATCCGGATGTCCATTTGGAACATGTCGGCGTACCATTTCCAAGAGTCGAGCATGTTTTCAGTTCCAATGCCTACTTGTTGTATTCCAGCAAAGTAATAATTTCTCATTGTAATATATTTTGAACCTGCAAAAGTAGGAAATTGTGAAATAAAAACAAAATAAAAAAAGAGGTCGCTTTTGCAACCTCTTCTTCTTGTGGAGCGTATGAGAATCGAACTCACGACCTCTTGACTGCCAGTCAAACGCTCTAGCCAACTGAGCTAACGCCCCGTTTGAAATCGGCGGCAAAAATATAAAAAATATCAATACGCCGCTCTTTTTGATTTAAAAAAATAAATAGTACCTTTGCAGCCTAAATTTGAATGTTATGGCAGAATCTGTTAAGTGCCTGATAATAGGCTCCGGACCGGCCGGATATACAGCCGGAATATACGCTGCCCGCGCCGACCTCAAACCGATCCTCATAGAAGGTCTTCAGGTGGGTGGCCAGCTGACCATCACCAACGAGGTGGAGAATTTCCCCGGCTACCCGCAGGGCGCCTCCGGTCCCGTCATCATGGAGGATATCCGCAACCAAGCCCTCCATGTGGGAGTCGAGATGCGCACCGGCATCGTCACCAAGGTCGATTTCTCCAGCCGTCCGTTCCACTGTTGGGTGGATGACAAGGATGAGATCGTGGCCGACACCGTCATCGTGGCCACCGGCGCACAGGCCCGCTGGCTGGGACTGCCCAGCGAGCAGAAGTTCCGCGGCTTCGGCGTCTCCACTTGCGCCACCTGCGACGGCAACTTCTTCCGCAAACGCACCACCGTCGTCATCGGTGGCGGCGACACTGCCCTCGAGGATGCCCTCTATCTGTCGCAACTCTGCGCCAAGGTCTATATCGTACACCGCCGCGACCAGTTCCGGGGCACCGCCGCCTTGCAGAAGGCTGTCCTGGCCACCCCGAATATCAAGGTCCTCTGGAACCATGTGCCCGTGGATATCGTGGGCACGCAGGAGGGCTTTATCAAGAAGGTGACCGGCCTTCAGATCCGCCATGTGGTGACGGGCGAGGAGCAGACCATCGAGGTCAACGGAGTCTTTGAGGCCATCGGCGTGACACCCCAGAGCGACCTCTTCAAAGGCCAGCTCGAGATGGATGCCCAGGGCTATATCATCACCCAACCCGGCACCTGCCGCACCAATGTGCCCGGCGTGTTCGCCGCTGGCGACGTCCAAGACCCCCACTACCGCCAAGGCATCGTGGCCGCCGGCACCGGCGCCATCGCCGGCATCGAGGCATCGAGGTTCTTGATGGCGTAAGATGCGCCACCCCGTAGAGACGCGCCATGGCACGTCTCTTCATCGTCATGATTCTGAAAAAAATCATGCGGCATATACACTTTTTTATTATTTTTGCACCTTCTTGGCAGTGGTAAACAGGTTTTCTTGATAATATGGTAAAGGATTACTCATCATTTGGTCCGGCGTATCGTGATTTTAAGGTCAGGGAAGACGTGTATGTCCCTGAACCCTCGGCGGAATTCCCTGGCGACAATCCCTTCACGAGAATGACCCCCATCCGTGAAAAAACCAAGAACATCCAATTTGACGAGACCTATCCTTATCTCGACAAATCCCTCAAATTCAAGATTTGGCATTTTATCATCTATTGTGTCACCTGGTTCTTGGCCTTTCCCCTGAACAGGATCCGTTATGGTCTTACAATCGAGGGCCGTGAGAAGATACGGAAGAATCGCAAGCTCTTTGCCAACGGCGCGATGACCGTCTGCAACCACGTTCACCGATGGGATATGATCTGCGTGCTGCAGGCGATGCGCTATCGCAAGTCCTGGATCCCGATGTATGCCCAGGCTTTCAATGGCAAGGACGGATTCCTGATGAAGACCATTGGAGGCATCGCCATACCGGAAAAATTCAGCGGACTTCGGAAATTCAACGAGGCATTTGACGAGCTGCATGCCCGCAAGCAGTGGATACATATATTCCCCGAAAGCTGCAGTTGGTACTACTATGCGCCGCTCCGCCCTTTCAAAGTGGGTGCTTTTAACATGGCCTACAGGTATTCACTTCCTGTCATTCCCATGATCATCACCTTCAGGCCGCGCACCGGATGGCGCAAGCTCTTCCGCAAAGGGGAACCGCTGCTCACCATCCATGTGGGGGATCCGATCATTCCAGACCTCAACGCATCCCGTAAGGAGGAGGCGGCCCGCATGCGGGATGTGGCCCACCAGACGATGCTTGAGATGGCCGGCATCGTGTCCAACCCCTGGCCGTCCAATATTGATTGACAAACACTGTGATATGAATACAATGAATACCATTATTGATCCGGTACCAGTTGAGCTGCTGAAAGCAGAACTCACCAAGTCCAAAAAGTTGGAAGATACCAACAAAGGGGGCAATGAGCTCTACATTGTCACCTGGCACGACTCTCCCCATGTCGTGACGGAGATAGGACGGTTGCGCGAGGTGACGTTCCGCGCGGCCGGCGGCTCCACGGGCAATGAGATAGACCTGGACGAGTATGACAAGATGGAAAAACCCTACAAGCAACTGGTGGTGTGGGATCCCGACAACGAGAAGATCATCGGTGGCTATCGCTTTTTCTATGGCTCGGATGCGGAGTTTGACGAGAAAGGCCAGCCGATCTTGGCCAGTGCCCATCAGTTCCGCTTCTCCCAGAAGTATATCAATGAGTTTCTGCCGCACGTGCTGGAATTGGGACGCAACTTTGTGGTGCCGGAATACCAGAGCTCCAAGAAGGGCGCCAAGTCCTTGTTTGCCATGGATAACCTGTGGGATGGCTTGGTGGCCATTATCATGAAGAATCCGAACCTCTTCTATTTCTTCGGCAAGATCACCCTGTATCCTTCCTACGACCATATCATGCGAGACTTGATCTACCATTTCCTCTGGAAGCATTTCGGTGACGAAGAGGAACTGGTCCGTCCGTGGGATGACCTGTCTGTTATGCCAGACTCCGACCCCGAGTTGATGAATCTGGTCGTAAACCAGGAAGACTTGACGGAAGACTACAAATTGCTGAAACAGGCAGCTAAGATGAGAGGCGTGCATGTCCCGCCGAATATGACGATGTATATCTCCATCACTTCCCAGATGCTGATGTTCGGGACTGCAGTCAACCGCCTGATGCACAACATTGAAGATACCGCTGTGCTTCTTCCGTTCGACACCATCTACAACGAAAAGAAGAGACGTCACATCGGCGCATACCTCCGATATTCCAAATCAAGAAGGCGCAAAGACGAGACTGTTGATTTCCTGGAGCTGGAAGATGAGTTGATAGAGACCTGGCTGAGCAAGCGAGGCCGCAAGGTGATGCGCTTTCTCAAGAAGGCCGGCCGGAAATTATAGTGCTGAGCGCAAAAAAATCGTACTTTTGCCGCCGATTTATTTCCTGATCACTGTTCACTAACCACAATGAAAGAAGAACCCGAGAAAAAGGACATATTAGAAGAAATTACCGAGCAAGACTACAAATACGGCTTCGTGTCGGATATTGATGTGGAGGAGTTTCCCAAAGGTCTTAGCGAGGACATTGTGCGGATGATCTCCGCCCGCAAGAACGAGCCCGAGTGGCTGCTGGAGTTCCGTCTCAAGGCCTACCGCCACTGGCTCACCCTCGAGGAGCCCCAGTGGGGTCACCTTGATTTCCCGCGCCCCGACTATCAGGACATCACCTATCTGGCTATTCCGAAGAAGAAAAAGCAACTCGCCAGTATGGACGAGGTGGATCCCGAGCTGGTCGATACCTTCAACAGGCTGGGCATCAACCTGGAAGAACAGAAGGTGCTGGCCGGCGTGGCCGTGGATGCCGTCATGGACTCCGTCTCCGTGAAGACCACTTTCTCGGAAACGTTGAAGAAAGAGGGCATCATCTTCTGCTCCTTTGGCGAGGCGATACAGCAGTACCCCGACCTGGTGCGTCAGTACATCGGCTCTGTGGTGCCTTATACCGACAATTTCTACGCGGCCCTCAACTCCGCTGTTTTCAGCGAGGGCTCTTTCTGTTATATCCCCAAGGGCGTGCGCTGCCCGATAGAACTGTCCACCTACTTCCGCATCAACGCGGCCAAGACCGGACAGTTTGAGCGCACGCTGCTCATCGCCGATGAGGGTGCCTATGTGAGTTACATGGAGGGATGCACCGCCCCGCAACGAGACGAAAACCAGCTGCACGCGGCCGTAGTCGAGCTCATCGCCATGAAGGATGCCGAGATCAAATACTCCACGGTGCAGAACTGGTACCCGGGCGACAAGAACGGCAACGGCGGCATCTACAACCTCGTCACCAAGCGCGGTCTTTGCAAGGGGGCCAACTCCAAGATCTCGTGGACGCAGGTGGAGACGGGCTCTGCCATCACCTGGAAGTATCCCGGCTGTGTGCTCAAGGGCGACAACTCCGTGGGCGAGTTCTATTCCGTGGCCGTCACCAACAACTACCAACAGGCCGACACGGGCACGAAGATGATCCACCTGGGCCGCAACACCCGCAGCCTCATCGTCTCCAAGGGCATCTCCGCCGGACACAGCCAGAACAGCTACCGGGGCCTCGTGCGTGTGGGTAAGGATGCGCAGAACGCCCGCAACTTCTCGCAGTGCGACTCGCTGCTGATGGGCGACAAGTGCGGTGCGCACACCTGGCCCGACATCCAATGCGCCAACGCCTCCTCCGTGATGGAACATGAGGCCACCACCTCCAAGATCTCCGACGACCAGCTCTTCTACTGCCAGCAACGCGGCATCGACAAAGAGACCGCCATTGGCTTGATCGTCAACGGATACGCCAAAGATGTGCTCAGCAAACTGCCTATGGAGTTCGCAGTCGAGGCCCAGAAACTGTTGAGTATCACGTTGTCGGGAAGCGTTGGATAATGGCTGTCAGCTATTAGCTGTTGGCTTGCGAGAAGCCCATAACTATGACAATCACTATAACTACCAACTATCAACTACTAACTACTAACTACTAACTAACTACTACCCTATACCCTATACCCTATACCCTTTACCCCACTATGTACATCACCGATTACATTACCGGAACGGTCATCCAAGGACTGGGAAACGGACGGAAATTTGGTTTCCCAACTGCCAACGTGCAGCCCGACAAACCTGTCTCTCTGGAGAAGGGCGCCTACGCCGCGTGGGTGAGATACGAAGGAAAACGGCACAAGGGAATGCTCTATGTGGGCACGCGCCCGACCCTGAACCTGCAGGAGCTCACCTACGAAATCCACGTCATCGACGCCACTCCCAGACTCTATGGCAAGCAGATAGCTTTCAAGCCTGTTTACAAAATAGCGGAGGAGAAACGTTTTAGGAGTCGGAAGGAGCTGATCTATGCCTTGAAGAATTATAAATTTTCTGCTAAGAAAATCCTGAGTTCCAATCACTCGTTTCATATTCTTGCACGTAGATATGACGTGCCGGAAATTATGAAAATTATGGAACAGGCTAAAAGAAGGATGAGGGAACAGGGCATTGACCAATGGCAGGACGGCTACCCGGATGAGGCGGCCATCTGGAATGATTTGAAGCGACACCAAGGTCACGTTTTTCGTAAATTCTGTCTGGGTTCCGTTTATGCAGCCATCGTGTTTGACGAAGATCCGTACTACGAAAAGATAGATGGACAGTGGCTTAGTAGTGGTGAGCCATACATGACAGTGCATCGTCTCGCTGTCCAGGATATAATCCTTGGCCTTGACATGGCCCGACATGTGTTCAAATATGCGGAGAAACGGGCCCGCGTCACTGGCGTCAAGTGGTTCCGTATCGACACGCACCACGACAACATACCCATGCGCAACCTCATTCGCAATTTCGGGTTCACCTTCTGTGGCATCGTGCAGGTGCGCGATGGGGAGCGTCTGGCATACGAGAAGCGGGTATTACAGTAGGAATAGTGGAAAGCGTTTCATCCTAATCTTTATTCTTCGAAGGCGGACGGCGACCATTCGGATTTCACCACCCGACCAGAGTCCAACGTCATCGTATCAATCTTCAAAAAAGGTCATTTGGCAGGAGGGAAACTCCCTAATTGTGGCCGATGATCTGGTAGCGGCCGCTGCCGAAGGTCTGCACTTCATAGCCTTCCTTGGTGGGGACATAGACGTCGGCTTCCGTGTTGGCGGGAATAACGATGTCCCATAAGAAGGTGTCGCCCTCCCGTCTCCATGAGCTCTCGATACGTCCCGAGACAGATTCGTAAGTGCATCGGGCAGATTGCAGATTGCCTACGGGATAGGGCTTTAGCATGATCTTGCGATAGCCTGGCTCTAAAGCGCGGATGCCGCCGAGGTATTCGTAATCCCAGAGGATAAGGTCGCCGAGGAGCATGACATGGTTGCCCGAGTTCATGGATGGTTCGGCGGTGTTGCCGTTCCAGAGCTCCCAGATGGTGGTGGCGCCGTTGCGCACCATGTAGCCCCAGCTGGGGTAGGTGTCGTTGGTGGCGATCTTCAAGGCCAGGTCGCCGCGGCCATACTCCGTAAGCGTACGCATCAGCTGCTGGATGCCCACCACGCCGGTGGATACGTGTCCGCTGCAGTCGTTCACCGTCTTGTCCACGATATTGGAGAATACCTTGTCTTCTATAGTCTTCGGCACCATCCCGAAGGCTAATGGCAAGATGTTGGCTGTCACTGTGTTGTTGTCGTACCGGCCAGTGCTCATGTCTAAATATTGCTCGTTATAGGCCCGGGTCACCGTCTGGATCTCGCTGCGGAAGAAGGTTGCGTCATCAGGCAGTCCCAACAAGTCGGCGAATTGGGCCATCTTGCCTGCCAAGTAGCAGTAAAATGGGGTGGAGATGACTGCGGCACGGGTGATCCGGGATGGGTCTTGGGAGTGCACGAGTTCAGGAGATTCGGGAGGCATGCACCAGTCCCCGTAGCAGTCGCGGGTCATGATGCCGTTCACCATATAATGCTGTTTCATGTGCATCATCCAGTGCTTCATGGCAGGGTAGTGTACTCGGAAGGGCTGCTCGTCACCGTAACGGGTGTGAAGCATGTCTGCCACGGTGATGAACGCACCCGGCCAGGTCATATTGTCGGTGTAGCGCCGCCAGTAGGCCGGACACACATCTGGTAGGGAGCCGTTGGCCCATTGACTGTCTTCAATGTCGGTCAGCCACTTGCTGTAGAGTCGCTGGTTGCCGAAGATATACGACTCGCCATAGTTGCCCGTGGTGCGGTCTCCTGTCCAGCCCATGCGCTCGTCTCGCTGCGGACAGTCGGTGGGCATACTGCGATAGTTGCCGCGGATGCCCCAGTAGGCGTTTCGATGCACCGCATTGAGAATCTCGTCCGAGGTCTCAAAAGTGCCGGTGGTGGCCATCTGGTCGTAGAATACGAGCCCTCGGAAGTCACGGAGCCTCGGTTCGGTGCGCAATCCTGTGATCTCCACATATCGGAAACCATGATAGACAAAGGTCGGATGCCAGGTGATGACAGCGTCCTTGTATCTTTCCATCTTGGAGTGGGCATCGGATGGACCTCCGATAAGACGGTCGGTAGCCTCAGCAGTGCGGAGGTTGTCAGTGAACAGACTGCTGTCGGGGTTGAGCGTTTCAGCAAATCGCAAGGTGACGGTGTCGCCTTCCCGCAGTCCGACGGCCGACATCTCTAAGTAACCCACCATGTTCTGTCCCATGTCCAAGATCCAGCTGTCCCCTTTGCGGAAGAGGGCGCGCGGCGTGACAGTGTCTTGCACGCAGATGTTGGGGTTGGGTTGCGGCATCATCTTTCCTTCGGGAGGGTAGGCCGAAGATGCCCTTTGCCAGCGGTAGTCGGAGTAACCGGCGGTAGTCCACGGGCCCAGGTCCATCCGTTCGTCGTAGGTCTCCCCGTCAAACTCGTTGGCCGTCCTTATGGGCCCTAGATTGGTGATTGACCAGCTCTCGTTGCTGACAATACGCTCGGAAGTGCCGTCTTGATAGGTGACCTCTAACTGCAAAATCAGCCTGGGTGTACCATAGTGTATGGCGTGGGACAGTCCACCCCAGTCTGTCTCGTTGGCGTCGTAGCGAATAGTCATGTACCGTCCGCCTGCCAACATGACGCCTATCGCGTTGTCACCCTTCTGGAGAAGCGGGGTCACATCGTATGCGTTGAAATAGACGCGCTTGTGGTAGTCGGAGAGGGCGGGCTTGAGGATCTCTTCTGGCGCAACCTCCTTGCCGTTGAGATAGGCGCTGTACTGTCCTAACCCGCTGATGTATAGGCGTGCCTCCCGAATCTCATCACGCAGGGGGAATTCCTTGCGCAGATACCGCGCCGCGAGACGGGTTTTCTGTACCAGACTGTCGTCTTGGAAGTTGAAGCCGATCCATTGTGCATACCAGTCATCGGCATCCAGAAGGCTGATCTCAAAATAGTTGATAGCGCTTTCGACCTGTGTTTTCAGCTGCTTTTCGGTGGCATTGTCGTAGGTTAGGGTGGCGATTACCTTCCAGTACGCATGGTCGCGGCTGTGCAGCAGTTTGCCTTCGTAGGGGATGAGCAGCATGCGGTCGGAAAAGATGGTCTTGCTGTCCCAGAGGTCGCCGTTGTTGTGGTGCGCATTCTCTTCCGTAGAGGCCACGATGATTTGGTAGGAGGTCTGCCGCACGTTCTGAAGCTGCGGGGCGGCATCGTATTTCCAGCTGAAGCGTGGCTGACTGGTGGCCAATGGCTGCGAGCCGTCCTGGAACTCCACGGTGGGCTGTAGTATTTGAACGGGCTGTGCCTGTATGGTACCGACAACCAATAGATTGATAAAGACAATGACAAATGCGATGTGTCTCATGGTAGTAGGTCGTTATTGCGTCAGCAAATCGTCAATATCGGATATGATCTGGTCGCTCTCCAGATCGGAGATGAATTCCCGGGCTTTCGTCTGGAACAAGGAAAGGAGCTCTGCTCGTCTTATGATCACCTCCTTGGCTTCTGACACGTCCTGCTCTGCCTCCTCTGGTGTCTTTTCCCTCTTTGCCAGTTCCCCTTCTAAGATGATAGCCTCCGTTTCGAGGTTCTCGGAGAAGAAAATCTCAAGGAGCCTTTCCATCTGGGCCGTGTAGATGGTGTGGATTTTCTTTTCTACAGACTGAGTTTCGTTTTGGGTGGATAAAGACAACTCGTAAGTGTTGGGTTTGTCGGAGCGGCTGAAGTGATAGTCGGAAGAGAATGAACCGAACAAGAAGCGCTGCAGTAGCTCCCAGTCGGCTGGGGTGGGGGTGGACTCTTCGGATGTGTTGGCGTTGCCATCGATTCGATCGTCCGGGTCCTGAATGGGGTCCTGGCGCAGGGTGAGCCCTTTCAGCTCGTGCTCCAGGTCGAATTGCAGGAGATAATCTTGATAGAAAGAAAAGTCCTCGAGGACCGTATCTTCGGTGATGGGACCGTAGAATATTTCGTAGATGTCGATGAGTCTCTTCTTTTTAGGATTATTCCGAAGCTTTTGGATGATTTTTGGGAGGTCGAAAAGATGGTATTTGTCGCTGCTGGGGTGATGGATGGGTTGGATTGTGTGAGGGGCGAGCAGGCGTTCGCGGAGAAGCTGGATCACATGGACGCGCAATTCAGTGAAGGGAAAGTTCTTGCCAGGGCAGCTCTTTTGGTCCGTGAAGTCGCAATGGCGGCGGATCTCGGCGTCTGGATAGGCCAGCAGCATGATGGCCAGCAGTTTGACAGCGACTTGGTGTTGTTTTTCGGTCATTTCCTCCTCGTCAAAATTGCCTTCAAAGCAGATGCCTATCGAGTCGGAGTTATGATCTAGGGTATGGGCCCCTACGGTGTTCCTTGGCCTTCCCTCATACACCTCGCCATCCTTGGCGATGAAGTAGTGGTAGCCGATGCCCGCCCAGCCTTTGTCGAGATGCCATTGATGGATGTCCTCGACAGTGTGCGGCGACGACATCTCAGAGTGGTGCAGGATGATGTACTGGGTGGTAGTCCGGGGTACTAACGGCTCGGCAAAGGTAAGGTTCGTTTTATGCAACATGGATGATCATTTATTTTTTAAAAATAGAAAATTACAAGATTATTATGCACTATGAGTGAATATTGGATAGTTGTTGACCGCTTAGCTGTGGGGCGGCTTGTCCTAGTTGATTGTCAGATAGTTCCTGTCCTCCAGTGCTCGTGTCTTTTGCTCGAATATCTTGCGTCTTTGTTCTTTTCGTGCAAGATAATGCTGGCTGGGTCCATCTTTCGGTTGAACAAATGCAAGCCACAGTTGTTCGTCCAGGAATATGACAAACAGATCTTGAATCTGGGATTTCTCCAGTTCGCTGATTCTTTTAGAGATGGTTCCCTTGTCGGTTTGCACATGTAGGGTGATTTCCAGCGTGTTTTGTTGTTCGTTGCATGTCAGGTCGTATGAGCTGGAAAACGAGCCGCAAATCAACTTGAAGAGCAGATCGTAATCTGTTTCGGAGAGGCTGTCGTCGGCTGACGGGAAGTGTTTTCCCTCGAGTGTGGGGGTGAGGGAGAATTGAGAAAGGTAGTCCCGATAGATGGGAAAATCTTCGATGGTGGTATTGTCTGGCAGATGGAAGATGTAGGAGTAATATTTCCCCGAGCATCTTCCTTCCTTTCGGAGTCTGTCGCAGATGGCTTGGCGGACATCCAGCAAGTTGAAGATCTTGTATCCCTTTGGGCCGGAGGTGTTGGGTATGTGAATTGTTGTCGGGTTATCTGACATCTGGGTGGAGGATTTGGGAGAAAGATTTTAATTGTTCAGGTTGTCGTAGATGTATTGTTTGTTCTCTTCAGCATACTTGTGACGCAGTTCGCGGATGAGTGACTGGAAATCGAAAAATTCCGGGTTATATGAGCTCATGCTGGATGTTGGTTGTTGTTGTTGGTTGAAAGTTGTTGACGAAACAATAATGTCCACTAAAAATTTGGACGATAAAAATTTGAATGTTTAAAATTAATAATTTGAACTTGTTGATCGCAGCTAAATTATAAATAATATTTGCTATTATTATATTTGTTTTTATTTTTTATCTTTTTGTTGTTATTGTCTCCGACAACTGCTTTGTTTGCTCCTTTAAGTGTGCCGTAGATGAATCCCACTGTTCCTCCGACAGCAACTCCCACATAGGCACCTGCAACAATTACAATAGGACATGTGGTCAAGGCACCTAATCCGCCACCAATTATAGCTCCAACTATAGCTCCTCTGGTGGTGTGTTTTACTATTTCGTTGCCAATAATGTCCATATCCTTGCCTGATTTTTCTAGATTTTTTTGAACTGTAGGTTTCCAATTTGTTGTGGAATTAAAATCATAGGAACTACGCATTATGATTTTACCGTTTATGTCAATGTTAGTTATGGGATTGTTTTCCGCATACGGATAGAGGTTTGTTGCCCAGACAGGGTCCTCGCTGAGGAAGCGGCCTATGCTCGGGTCGTAGTAGCGTGCCCTGACAAAGTAGAGGTCCTCGGTTTCGTACATCAGACCGTATTTGCCCACATACCGGAAGGGGTTGCTGTCTGCCTCCTCCGATTGCAGCACGTTGCCGAAGTCGTCGTACTGGTACCGGTGGGTGACAGTGGCGGAAGAGGAGGAGTTGACCATCGCCACAATGCTGCCGCGGTGGTCGGAGACATAGTAATGCGTAGTGGTCCCGTCCGCCCCAATACGCGACACCAAGCCGTCCGCTCCGTAGATGTAGTAGTTCAGCGGGGTGCCGCTATTGTTGGTCTCCATCAAGACGTTGGCGTTCTCCCGCAGGATGTCCAGGATGTATTTCGTTGTCACGCCGTTGCGGGTTGCGGAGCGGCGGTTGCCCAGGCCGTCGTAGGAGTAGGAGGCGTTGAAGTCGCCGCTCACGGAGGTCAGGTTGTCGCAGATGTCGTAGCCGAGGGTCCGTCCTGTCTTGGAGACGGTGTTCCCGTTGTTGTCATAAGAAAATGTGGTATTCCCAACATATTGGAGCCGGTTGTCAGTCCCGTAATGGTAGGTGAGGTTCTGGCTGGTCATGTTGGGTATGGAGGTGTAGGGCTCTATGACACTCTCGTATTCGTGGTTGCCGTTGTCGTCCAGGTTGTATGAGTATTGCGCGATGGTGGTGCCGCTGCCGCTGTTGCGATTCGTGGTCTGGCCCGTGCGGCGTCCCGCGTTGTCGTAGCTGTAGGCGGTGCGCACATAGTTGGGGTACTGCACATAGTCGAGCTGGTTGTCGTCCCGGTAGCTGTAGGTGGTGGTGTGGTTGTTCCAGTCCTTGACGGAAGTCATCCGGTTGGCGGCATCGTAGGTGTATGTGACGGTTTTGTTCCCTGGATAGACAATGGTGAGGATGTTGCCCGCGTTGTCGTATGTGTAGCCGACCGTTTTGCCGTCGTAGGCCACGCTTGTCACGCGGCCCAGCGGGTCGTAGGAGTAGGTGACGGCCATGTTGTCCTTGGAGACGCTGCCCAGGCGGCCGTTGCTCGTGTAGTTGTATGTGGCATACCCGTTTCCGGTGACTTCACCCGAGTTGTTGTAGGTGAATGTGCAGGTCTGGCCGTTCGGGGAAACGTAGGAGTGCAGGGAGCCGTCCGGGTTGTAGGAGAAGTGCTTGGTGCGGCCGCAGAAGCTCTGCGAGGTGCACAGGTCGTCCTCGTTGTAGGTGAGATAGGTGACGTGCCCGTTGGCGTTTGTTATCTGCGTCAGGTTGTCGTTTGCGTCGTAGTCCAGCGAGGTTGTGTGGCCGAGGGCATCGGTTATCTGCGTCAGGTTGTCGTTGTCGTCATAGGCATAGTGGGTGGTGTTCCCGTTGTGGTCGGTGGCGTTGGTCGTCCTGCCCAGGACGTCGTAGGTGTAAGACTGCGAGAGTCCGGTTCCCGACACGGAGATCTGCCTGAGCAGGCCGCGGCTTGTATAGTCGTAGAGGTAGGTTGTCCCGGTCGGTGTCTGGGCGGAGGTGGGCCGTCCGTGGCTGTTGTTGACGAAGGTGGTGGTGTGGTTGAGGGGATCCCTTATTTCTTGAAGCGCCCCCGACGATGTGTATGTGTAGTGGGTGGAATGGCTGTTGGCGTCAGTGTACTGGGTGAGGTCGTTGAGGTTGTTGTAGTCCCATGTCTCCACCTGCGACATTCCGGAGGAGGAGGTGATGCGCTGGTGTACAAGCCCTTTGTCCGTGTAGGAGTATGAGGAGGAGACGCCGGTTTTGTTGTTGACGATGCTTGACGGCAGCGCCTTGTGGGTGGAGTTGGTGTAATTGTAGGTCATGTCCACGTTGCAGTCGTCATAGACTCTTGTCACCCTGCCGACGTCGTTCATGGTGTAGTGTGTGACGATGTTCTGGTTTGTGCTGGAGGATACGGGCTCGGTGACGGTCGAGTTGTAGGTGGTGACGTTGTTGGAGTTGCTGACGCTTTGCAGGATGGAGGTGGCGGTGTTGGAGTTGGTGCGGGTGCTTGTGAGCTTGCGCTGGCTGTAGTCGTTGTGGATGGTGTCGCCGCTCGGCATCCGGACGGACTTCAGCAGGCCGGTCTCGGTTTCGAGGGTGCCGTAGATGTATGTGGTTGTCTGGTTCTTGGCGTCGGTGAACTGGTGGAGGCTGCCGTCCGTGTAGCTGAACTGGATCTCCCTGTTCTGGGGATCCACGACCCTGATGATGTTGTCGGATCCGGAAGAGTACAGGAAAAGGAGGGTCCGCACGCCGTCGCCGGTTCCGCTTGTCACCGAGGAGATTCGGCGGTAGCCTGTGGCCGAGCTCGGCTGGTAGTTGATCTCGATTCCGTCCCCGAACCTGTTCTGGATGGAAGTCAGGTAATAGACAGGGGTGGAGCTGACCAGTTTCTCGAAGGTGAACACGGTCTGGTCGGTGGCGGTGAGGGTGTAGGTGCCGGTCCCGCTTGACGACAAGGTGTTGTAGTTTCCTTCCGAGAGACTGGAGATGGAGCCTCCGTTCTTTTCATACATCAGGATTTCCCCTTCGCCAAGGTGGAAGAGCAGGAAGTCGTGTCCGGAATAGGCGTCGGAGATGACGTTCATGTAGATGTTGTATGTGTGGGACCAGGCCTTGTCCCCCAGGGGGGTGACGGGGTAGAAGTCCGCGGGCATCTCGGTGAGGTAGGAGTTGTAGCAGAATCCGAAGTCCATGTCCATCCAGCCGGGGTTCTTGAAACAGTCCTTCGAGTAGTACTTGAAATTCCCGTATTCGATGCCGCCGATGGCAGCCAGGGCTTTCGGGCTGAGGTTGTTGGGGATGAAGAAGTCGGCGGAGGCGGGTGTCGGGATGGTTATGTTCGGGCTTGTCAGGATGCGGTAGAGGAAGACGAAGGCCTCCGCGCGGGTGCAGTCGTCGTAGGGGCGGAATTGGGAGGCGTTGGTGATGCCCAGATCGTAGGCTGCCTTTGCATATCGCCAAAAACTATCGTTTGCGCTGAAGTCTGAGAAAGGAGAATAGGTGGAGGATCCGTTGTAAGGCTCAAGGTCGAATGTCTCCATCAAGACCTTGAGCATCAGTCTGCGGGTGATTGTGCCGTTAGGGTCGAAATAGGCCCTGTCCCTGTCGAATGGGGTGGTGCCTGTGGCGTCGTCATGGTACTGCAGGTACAGAAGGGCTTTGGCGGCGCGGTAGTAGAACGAGCCGGGGTCCTGAAGGTCGGTGTACGGGCTGGGTATGTAGTCGGACACCAGCAGGCTCGGCTGGTTGGGCTCGCCGTCGTAGAGGCCGAAGAAGGCGATCTTGGCCAGTTCTGCGCGTGTGATATAGTCGTCAGGCCGCAGCGGGAAGGAACCTGTGCCGTTGTCGATGATGTTGTGCTGGCACAGGTACTGCGCGGCCTCCATTTTCTGGCTGGCGGTCAGGTATTGGGTGCTTCCGCAGGACCCGGAGGTGCAGTCGGTCCATGTGCAGTTGACGGACGAGGTTGTGAAAGTCCTGTCTGCCCCGTGGTCAGTACCGAGACTGTTCCCCGCTATCAGCCGGAAATGGTAGGTCGTGTTGGGCGACAGGCCTGTGACGTTTTTCGACACGGCTGTTGTGGAGCTTGAGCCGGATACTGTCCCGAGAGATGACGTGGAGCCATAGTCGGTTGTCGGTCCGTATTGAAACGTGTAGTCGGTTGAAAGTCCGTTTGGATTTATGTAGCCCTGCAGGGTGGCGCTGTTCTCGGTGACGTTTGTGGCGTCCAGGGTGGTGGCGACAGGCGCGTCTGTGTTCTGCGCGGTGGTGAATGTCCGGTCTTGCCCGTAATCAGTGCCGTCAGAATTGTAGGCGACCAGGCGGTAGTGATACGTTGTTCCCGGATTCAAGCCGTAAATCGACTTTGTCACATTGTTGACAGAGTATGAGGCAGAGAGCGAGGAGGTGGAGGTGGAGCTGCCATAGCTGCTTGTTGTCCCGTACTCGAAATAATAGTGGGTTGTCAAGCCGTTTGGGGTTACAGCCCCCCTCAGCGTCGCCGAGTTTTCCGTGATGTTGTAGGCTGGGGATGTATATGCCAATGGGGCACCGTGCTGGAGCGTCACGGTCACGCTGCCGGCATAGGCCTGGTAGTTGGTGGTGGTCAGGTAGGCCAGGAAGGTGCATGTGCCGTAGAATTGCCCGTCGAAGTAGGCCTCCACGTATGGAGTGGTGGAGTTGTAGATGTGGTAGTTGGTGCACTGCATCTCGTCCAAGGTGGTCCGTATGACGATTCGGCCGGAGCTGTTGTTGTTGAAGTAGCCGCTGCATTTTTTGATCCTGAACACATGCCTGTTGTTGGCTTCGTCATAGCCCCAATAGCCAACCTTCACGTTGGAACAGTCGTATGACACGGTGGGGGTCGTAAACGTGCAGCCGCTGGTGAAGGCAACGTCTGTTCGAGTGCCGGATCCGCATGTGGTGTAAGAGCCCTCGGGAGGGTTGGATACATATGGATATGTCTGACCCGATGCGACTATGCTGCTAAGCAATAGTACTGATAAAAAGAGTAATAGTAATTTGTTTTTCATACATGATAGGGGACTTCTTATTAATATTGTTTTCATGCGATACTTCCAGAACTTGCGAAGTCCTTTGAACAAGAACTGAAAATATGGTGCTGCAAAAATACATTTTTTTTCAATACTATCCAACATTAATTTGATTGAAAAATTTTTTCTCGAAAATCAAAGCAGCTGCTTGTGGAAGTCAAAAAATTGAATCCCCCTCATTTGGGCTGTCCACAGCTAAATCGCTCCCGCATTTTGGTAGGTGCCGACAATACTTTCAATGTGAAACAACTGCAGCATGTGCCTGAAGAATTTATGAGAAGCTATACATTAGATGTTCCGACACGTTGAGCACCTTCGTAAAAAAACATCAATATCTTGATCATCTCACTGACTTGAAGAGGATTGCTGAACTCCTGTTGCTTGTGATGGAGGCCTTCGTCTGGTGCTACAACATCGGCGAACTCGTGCACTGTAAGTTCAAACCTATCCGCATCCTCAGACACGAAACCCAACCCAGACACACTGGATGAAACACTACCTAACTATTGCAAACTAAATACTTGCAGACACTTGAAAAAAATGTCATGTGCTAAGAGTGTAGCCAATAAGTATCTTCATCCGGTTGGGAAATTAAACGGATATTGCAATATATTTGTTCCAAGGTCATAATTGTTGTTGCGGTATACGATTTGTGCTTATTATCACGATCTAATACCAATGCTAATTCCACAATACTATCTCGATTGTCTTCCAAAACTAAAGGCAATAACATACTAACCTTTCTGTATCGTGGATAGTACATCGGCAATGCATAATGGAAATTCCAAGTTGCATGAAGTACAGCTCTATCCATTGCGTTGCGGAACAAATCTACAAGTTTTCTGTATGTAAATTGGTCGTTACGAATAGCATACCTAAGATTCTGATAATAAATCATAGGCTCATTGGGCTCTTTTTCCAAATCTAAACCTAACGGCTTATACATTTCTATATATTTAAATGGAATCCTATCCACATTATCAATAATAATATGTTCCCAATTGATTGCGTCAATTTTCGACTCAACATCAAAAATCAAATCATCAGGTGTCTCATAAAACCTTGCCGCCTTTGGCAAATCATCCCAATTCTCTTCTTTTTTAGCGTTGCTGATAGCTTTCTCGCTCTCAACATGAAAACCACTAAACAGCCATTTCTGTTTTCCCTTTTGCGGATTGCGACGAAATAGCCCATAAATAGGGGAAAAGAAACTATTAACTAAACCCGTATTAAAAACGGCATACTCTGAGCCTTCACGCAATTTCCTTTTAGGCTCTTCTTTCACACTTTTTATCCGGGAATCTTCATATTGTATTCGTTCGAATGTGTATAACAAATAGTTTTGTAGAATTTTCTGATTACCATATTCCCAAGTTTCTTTCTTTGCTTTTGCTTCTAACTCTTGAAGCATTGATGTAAAACCGTTTGTCTCTTTATCTTTGGAAGGGAAATAAGCGTATCTAACAATCCTCTGATAGGGCGATAAATTTTCAGATTTACTTACATTTTCTTTAGGAGGAAATACAATCTTAGGATTGGGATTAATCCTAATATGCAATTCCGTTTGAGATATCTGGTTCAGTTGCAAAAAAGAAAAAGATTCAAGAAAAAGCTTGAATTTTTCGAATCCTAATGCTTTATAATCTACTCCTGCATTTTTAATTACGGGTGCTAATAAAACAGAGTTTACCCATCCTTCACCATATGTTTTCCCGTCATTAACAAGAAATTTGATGGCATCAACAACCCATTTTTCAACATCTGATGAGATAGAATTAACAACTGTTTTTTCACCTAATGAAACAGTTGCGTCATCACCAATGACATGCACATATATTTTTACAGGAGATTCAACGCGTAACTCAATATAATCAGATAATTGATCGAGTAAAATTCGTAGTTTTGGAAACCCCATAGTCTTATAATCAATTTGCGCTGTCTTTAAAGATGCGCCTAAATCAACCATGGAAATCCAATGACCATCGAATGAACTTGCCGATTTTCTAATTTCATTTACAATTCTCTTTTTCTCCTGTTCACTTAGTTCCGGGAAAGTTTTCACTTGAATTGGTTCAGACGGAATATCATCTCCCTCATGCCCTTTTTTCGGACGAAGATATTTGTATGTAGTTCCTATTTTGTCGTTGGTTATTTGAGCTATTTGGAAATCATCAGCGAGCAGTTCGTCCAGGTCATAATAAGCCAAATTATCGTTATCATCAAGGTGTGTTTTTAGAGCACCTCTAAAAGCCACATAATTAACCCATCCTTCTTTGAAAATTTTCATATATGACTCGACATAATCAGTCACATCTTCACTATCAGAATACCTTGAAATGGCTTCTCTCACAATAAAATCTTCAGAGTTATTGTAAACATCTTCATATGCTTTGTGTGCATATCCTATAAATTGGTTTTTATCCATAATATATTTTTATACTACTTAGTCCATTGTAACATAATAAAACTACAATCATCGTTAGTCCTAGAACTAAAAAACCGTTCCATGACATTTGTCAATGCACTGTTTACTTGTGCGATTTCTTCGTAAGAAGCTTTTGCTAAAGAAATAGCAAACTTATTAACTGCAGGAGCGAATGTTTTGTCCTTTTGATTATATAAGCAATCAGCCGAGCCGTCACTCATTAAGAAAAAAGAACTTATATGGGTGATAGTTCCTCGATGCAATCTAAAATGTTTAGATATCTGAGAAGAAGTTGTAAAATAAGTGTTATTAGCAAACTCACCACGCTCAGGTTCGGAAAGGACAACGCTCTCCTCATCTGTCGTGATAACGCCAATAACTCCATCTCCTACATGCCCTGCTATATATCTATTATTGTTTACTGCTACAAATAGGAGTGTCGAACTATATTCCATAAACTTCGTCTTTTCCTTTTGGGCTTGAATTCTTAGACTTCTTCTAATTACATTTATTAACTTATGTTTAATGTCTGATGTATTTGCATTATATGCCCAGTCAAAATTTTTCTGCAACCATTTTGAACATTTCTCAGTTGCTATTGTTGCGCCCTCAAACGCTTTCGAGAAAGAACCTGCTCCATCTGCCAAGGCTATGGCCGCAGTGTCTTCAGTTGTGATAACTTTAATGACATCTTCACATCCTTTGCCTTGCTCAAGATGTGAGGTTCCAATCATTGTATGTGATATAATTTTCCAGTTACCCATATTTTTTATTGATATAGTAAAACAAGAGTGTCGTATAACCAGTAAAAAAACTCTTCATAACATCCTGGTATCATCTGATAGAATTGACCTTCAAATGGGAAGCCTTCAAATGTCAAATTCTCTTGATCCAGTGATATAGGATATACTTGAATGGAAGAATTCAGCTGTTTTATTGTACTTACAATATTATCTGACAATTGCAACTTCTTGCCTCCGTAGAGGAGTATCATCATCCCATCATTTTGGTTTGACAATTCTTGCGCTGCAAATAATAAAGCGTGCTCTCTTGGTGTTTTCGTTGGGG
The DNA here is from genome assembly GCA_017615595.1 of Bacteroidales bacterium. GTDB lineage: Bacteria > Bacteroidota > Bacteroidia > Bacteroidales > WCHB1-69 > F23-D06. The sequence continues at coordinate 45,735 of JAFZZT010000002.1, read as the reverse complement.
TAGGGTTGCCTACAGGTCTATCAGACATATCTCGCACAACAAAACCTTCATTGGTCGTTACCAAAAAGGTAAATCTTATTCTGTCTTTGATGCGGCTATCCGAAAGCAGTTCGTTGCGGAACTTTAATGCAGCGTTATTAAACTGGTCTCGATTCTCTTTTTCAATAATAGAAGCACTCGAAATGCAGCAAAATACAGGAATCTTCCCTTTTGTCGCAATTACTTTCTTTTTCTCGATAATACTACATAGTTCCAATGGGATCTCAACTTTTGTCAATAAACTAACAAATTTTGCCATTCTTTGAAGACTCAGCAAATATCTCTTTTTGGTAATTTCAACATCACGATGCATCAAGTAATTAAAAGCGTGCATCATTCTTCCATATTCTTTCCAATCTGTATCGGATACCCCTAATTCACTTTTAATGGCCTCCATGCTATCTTTATAGAAACTTTGCGAAGCTGGGAAACGCCCTCCCCAAATGTCACGTAATATGCGATCAAACCTTCGCCTAAGTACTAACATTTTTTGTTCGTTGGTACCTTTGGTTTTTTCGTTCTGCAAAAGCAAATCATAATATTGATTTGCGCTAGGTAGAGGTATTAATAGTTTTTTTTCCATTATAATACTGCCCATGTTGAAATATCTGGAAGTTTAACTTCAGCACCAGGAGTCGACTGGGATGTTGTCCTAACACTCTGGCTAAGCCAACTGAAAAACTCAGAAAGTTTGTATTGGTTTAGTTGAAGAGGGTCTCGCTTAGGGGAAAAAGCTCTCAAGTCTTCAAGATTAGCACCTTTTCCCAATGCAATTGGGAACACAACAAGTTTCCCCTCCTCCACATGTTTTCTGCATTCGGCGGCTGCCTCGTCAATGTCATCGGTGGCCTGTCCATCCGTCATTAATACCAACCATGGCTGCCAATAATCAATGTCGTACTTTCTGTATTTTAATTTTCTCTGATCAAGTATGGATAGCGATAATTTGACCGCTTCACCCATGGCGGTATTGCCCTTAGCAACTAGCTTTAAAGCATTAAACGCTTCCTTTTGCTTGTTTGCATAATTGAAATCAACTAGTTTTATTGCTTTGCTACCAAATGTCACGATACATATTTCAGCGGCCCACTTTGCTATCTTGTCTTCGGTTACAGAACGGAAAAACTCTTGCACAGCTGTATTAAGTAAATCCATTTTAGAAACATCATTTTTGTCTTTTATCCCCATGGAGGCACTTACGTCTAAGCACAAAACGACAGGAACTCTAGTTGTAGGATTACCCTCCAGATCATCCTCTGTAACATCAGTATCTATATCTATTTTCTCTTCTTTCTCTTTCGCGGTTTCTATGGGTTTTGCTCCTGAAATATAGTCGTTTAACTCAGAAGGTATTGGAAGGCCCGACAAAACGGCAATGAATTCAGATACAATCTTTATTATATGAATATAATCCTCTGGAGACACATCTTGATGGCTCCTTTTGATGGTATTCAAAGTATTCCACACTGTTTGTATATCATTATAAAGAGTCTCTCCTAATTGGAATGGGGCATTATCTATTACATACATCAGTAAATCTCGAGGTTTTGCTCCTTTCTGATAATCATCAGAATTCTTCAAAACATCTAATACTAGTCCAAATAAGGTGCTCCTTATACTACTTGTTGCATTTAGATTATCACGATCAGGTTCTTTAGTGAGCTTATCAAATAGGGACAAATCAGAACTTGTAATCGAAATTATCTGAGAAAACCTCTCAGAAGCAATCATTGAAGGTAATTTTTTGAGTGACATAATTATTGGTTTTTTTATTTTATTGTTTATTCTATTCTTTAAGATAACCCCAATAACTCTTGAAAGTAAATCCCATACCAAAGTCCTGTCCCGCTTACCGTAACAGAGGGGATGTTATAATGCATCATTATAAGTTGAAACATTTTTAGGCCTAATCTCATCGTAAGTTTGGCATCCACATAATCTTTGTGTCCTTTTCTTTGGCTGTCTACATCGTTGAAAAGACTCTCGACATCTGGGTATTTATCAATGAGCTGGCTGTGTATCGTGTCAATTATAGAATCGATTTTTTGTACTGTCATAACGCTATCATGTTGTTTCGCATTGGAAGATTTCCCAGTTGCTTTTGTTATTGCTGTACCGACAGCAACACAATAAGTCCCCTCTTGATGCTCTTGAAGCCAGATGCCAACATCGCTTTTGTAAAAAGTCTTAAGTCGTTCAACAATAAGTCTGTCTGTGTCTGTTAATGCTTGATGGAGATTTATATTACCTGCATTATGCTGAAATAAATAATTACGTAAAATTTCAGTGCCTAAATTAATACTATAACTTCCGACCAAATGCATGTCTTTGTATAAAGACATTTCTGTACTTCCGCCTCCTTGGTCAATCATAAGGACGGAGGATGAATGTTGAAGACTCTCTTTATATTTTGTGCTGAACTGGAAAGCCATAATAGTTGCAGCAGCTTCTTCGCTTTTCTTTAGAATTTTTACATTAATTCCCGTCTTTTCCCTAATGTATTCAATGATTTCAGTTCTGTTATCCGCATTTCGATACGCAGCAGTTGCTACAGTATACAATCTGCAAACTCCAAGTTCTTCGGCTTCGGACAATCTACGAATAATGGAAGGCATAACATTTATAGAGAAAAACGACATATCCATCTTGTTCTTTTTATCAAGACCTCTTCCCGTATTTGTTTTTTCGGTTTTTCTCCAAAAATTATCAAAATCAAAAGTACGTGCATTTCGAATAGCTTCTTCATCTATCCCAACAAGTAGTTTAACTGCTTTAGTGGACAATTCAAGAACGCCAATTTTACCATTTCCTTTCGAATCTATTATCGTTAAAGCGTTACGTAACGCAGGCTCATTGTCAGTGATGTCTTTTCTGTTCATATTTACAGAACGCTTAATCAACTGCTTACCTTTGGGAAAAATTTCTCTTGAGTAATTGTTATTCACAAGATCCTGCAAATATCGTTCTAGAAGAGTAATCCATTCAGAGGGAGATATCACGCTTCCAAATTTAAATGCTTGATAAAAGGTTCTACGCAGTTCATAGGGAAGAGCGTTCCAGATGTTTTCCCACATTCCTGCAGGAGCCTCGACAAATGCCTGGTCATCTTCTTCAAAAGGGAAAGTGAAATTCTTAAGTCTGATATTCTCACTAAGATTATTACCTTCGTTCCGATATGGAGGTTTGCCAAGAAGAAATATCATAAACAACAAAGTCGTAGTGGCAAAATAATCGTCTTCAAACAATCTTGGTACTTTTTGAAAGTCCATTCCTTGTAAACGTGGAGAGGTAAAAGCAGACCGAGTACCAACTTTGCACATATATTTGTCTATTTGATAGCTGTCTACATCAATGAAAGAAACATCAGTAGGACTTTTAACGATAATGTTTGAGGCATTTAAATCGCCTATAAGAATACCGTTTTGATGAAGATTGTCAATAGCTTTTAAACATATCAAAGCCAATTGGGTAAGTTCCACTCTAGTCCATCGTGGGAACAGATGTTTGAACTCCATCGGCTGAAAAATAGATTCACCAAGAGTGTTCCCTTTAATAAATGGCATTAGGTATCCAACAATGTGCCCCTCTTTATCGTATAGCAGTCTTTTTGGCAAACAGAAAGCTTTATCTAGTTGCTTTTCAAGTAGTATTTTGAGCTTTGCTTCTCGTTCCTCGTCGAATTTTCTAAATATCTTAGCAGCATAATTCTTCCTATATTTAAAAACCTGAGCTTCTCCACCGCTTCCTATCATATCTTTCTCTAAGAGGAAAACGGGATTCCCATCTTGATCTAATAGTGAGCTATAAGAAATCTCCCTCCCCCTTTGTGGCTCTGTAGCTATAGACGAAACGTCTGCGTTTACATTAACCCAACTCAATGGGTTCAATTCATTATTTGTCAATCGCGATTTTTTAGTTGCCTTTTTAGAATCGTCCATATTCTTACTTACATTACTACCAAATGCGCTTTGAATAAGAGCATAATGACTATCATCTATTATTGCATTCGGACTAGTCTCAACTTGGACATTGTGTTTTCTAAGAAAATCAACAATTGTTTCCATTCCAACATGAAAATCACGGCAAATTCTAGCTAATCTCATGAGGTTTTAGAGTTTGTTTTTTAGCATATGACAAAAAAAATGAAATTTTAGTCTAACTTGTTTATATTTATATAGTTATCAACAAATTTCGTTGGTAGCTTTTTTGTTTTGTTCTTGATAAAGTGATTGATTTTCAGCAATTTAGAAAAACAACCACCACAATCCTGCTGCTATGAAAATCAATCACGACCGCAAAAATAATGAATTATCCGACACGTTGAGCTTTTTTTGAGAAAAAACATCAATCTGGCACACATCAAGCTCATATCGCTGTTTATCGCGGCCCTGTGCAAGGCTAAAACGGTGTGCTTCAGCCTCCTGTCGACCGTTTTTGACTCGTCCGTGAAGTTTGCGTCCTGTTTGCTGAGAATCCAGCGGTTTTTCGCCGAATTCGACCTCGACAGGGACCTTGTCGCCCGCGTCATATTCCGCCTGCTGCCGGTGAAAGGCCCGCTCTGCCGGGCCATCGACAGGACCAACTGGCGGTTCGGCAGCACCGACATCAACATCTTCATGCTCGCCGTGGTGTACGACGGTGTGGCCTACCCGCTGCTGTTCAGCATGCTGCCCAAGAAAGCACCTCCAACACGAGGGAGAGGATCGAACTTGTGCACCATAAGTTCAACCCCATCCGCATCCTCAAACACGGCAGGAAGTCCAAAAGTACCTTCCGCTACGGTCTGGACATCGTTACCGAGTTTCTCACCAGGGGAAGGAATGAATACAACATCCCGATTTTCGACTTCTTAACTGTTGCTAACCAAATACTTGAAGACACTTGAAAATTTGTCATGTACTAAGAAGTTTGCTCCATTCTTGAGCGAGTGGGCAACAGGGATGGGACTCTATGAATTAGGTTCTTTGACAAGTTGTTGAAAGGTTAATAAATGCTTGAAAAACTCAGTGCGTTCCACAAAAACAAGGATTAAGACTATTTATCTGAAAACCAATTGTTTAAAGCCTCGATACTCCACGAGCATCTTCCACAAAAACAAGGATTAAGACCAACCCTCGCGGACCACTTGCCAGGTTGGTACTCCGATCTCCACGAGCATCTTAGCTGCGCTGATTTTTGGCTGCGCCTCAGCCATCCGTGCATACACGGCGGCGTTCGGATTGCACAAAAATTCCACAAAAACAAGGATTAAGACGGTTAGTTGTTTGTTTGTTTTTACACTGCAAAGACTCCACGAGCGTCGTGGCGGGGGGAACCCCGCGCCGCGAGTTCCGTCCCGCGCACGCGGCATTCATGTCGGCTTGATCTTTTGTAACTTTTCTACCAAGAGAAAAGTTAAAGAATTATTTTGAAACCAGACATGTCGTTCGTCTTGCTCAAAAATTCCACAAAAACAAGGATGAAGACTTTTCAAGATTGTTTGACATTTATGTTCCTAAATTCAACTCATTTATGCAACTTTGTTAACTTGTTAAGATAGGGTCTGTCCGAAATTATCAAAAACAAAATAATGATTTGACAAACAGGTAGTTGAAAAATTTTGTATCATAGTCGCAGAAAAAACACTTTTTGTATTTTTGCAGTCTCCAAAGTGGTCTACTTTTGGATTACAATTTGGTGTAATTATGCCTTACTATTTACATATGGAATTAGAATACACGGTAAACGATAACAGAAACGGCCTTGTCGTCACTGGCGGCAAAGATTTTCAAGGTGAATTGGCCATTCCTTCCGAATATTGCTTTGAAGGAAAGATTTATCCCATAATCGCAATTGGAGACTACGCTTTTTATGGCTGTACGGGATTGACCTCCATCGTCATTCCTGATTCCGTCACTGAAATTGGATACTATGCTTTTGGGGACTGCTCAGGATTGACCTCCATCGTCATTCCTGATTCCGTGACCAAGATTGTAAGCGGTGCTTTTTGTGGCTGCTCAGGATTGACCTCCATTATCGTTGACAAAGAGAACCGACACTATGACTCCCGCGAGGGATGCAACGCTATCATCGAATCTGATACAAACACCCTTGTCGCAGGTTGCTCCACCACCATTATCCATATTGCCGTGACCAAGATTGGAGACTCGGCTTTTAGTGGTAGTTCGGGATTGACCTCCATCGTCATTCCAGATTCCGTGACTGAGATTGGAGGCCACGCTTTTGAGGGCTGTTCGGAATTGACCACCATTGTCATTCCCGATTCCGTGACTGAGATTGGCAACTTCGCTTTTCATGTTTGTACGGGATTGACCTCCATCGTCATTCCCAATTCTGTGACGGAGATTGGTGACTATGCTTTTGGGAACTGCTCGGGATTGAACTCCATCATCATTTCCGATTCCGTGATGGAGATTGGAGATTTCGCATTTCATAATTGTGAGGCATTGACCTCCATCATCATTCCTCATTCCGTCACCAAAATTGGAAAATCGGTTTTTTGGTGTTGTACGAAATTGACCTCCATTATTGTTGACAAAGAGAACCGACACTATGACTCCCGAGAGGGGTGCAACGCTATCATCGAATCTGATACAAACACCCTTATCGCAGGCTGTTCCACCACCGTTATTCCCGATTCCGTGACCAAAATTGATGAAAGTGCTTTTGCATGCTGCTCAGGATTGACCTCCATTGTCATCCCCGATTCCGTGACTGAGATTGGAGATAATGCTTTTTATAATTGTGATGCATTAACCTCCATTGTCATCCCCGATTCCGTGACTGAGATTGGTGAAGACGCTTTTGAGGGCTGTTCGGGATTGACATCCATCGTCATCAGTGACCCTTCACTGCTTGAAGGCACAGGTGTTCCTGAAGGGGTGAAAATTGTCAAACCGTAACCAAAAGATAATATAGGGACTATCCGAAATTGTTGTCATATTGTAATAATCTCGTCAACCTCTTGTTCTTCAAGAACGTCCATGGTTTCATACGTTCTTCTCATTGATTCTGCATCAATTTGGTCTTGGCGACGTAAAATGCAATCTTCCAAGGGGGTGGTGAATTGAACACCCACAATGTGGACTTTCAATTCACGCAAGACTTCTAATAATGGCTCTCGGTATATCTTTTTTAAGTTTGTGTCATCAATAATGAAATCTTGGTCGTGAGATGCTATGTGACGAATCAGTTCATATTCCTTTTCTGTTACCAGAATTTCCGTTTCAAGAGGAAAAATTGCTTTTTCCTCCGAGTCGGATGTGAGTCCAAGACAATATTCCTGGAATTCATACCCGATTCCTGTACTTCTCAAGATGTCCCTTGAAACAATAGGCAAATCGGGATGTTCCGTCTTGCACCAAGTGGATTTCCCTGCACCAGGAAGGCCTACCAAAAAATACACGGTTGTCATTTTTTATGTTTTTTCATTTCAAACACCGCTTTCACCCGGGCGAAACATTCTCGACCCATCATCAGGAGTTTCCACCTGCGGCTGGAGGTGTGGGCTGCGTTGTAGGCGATGGCATCCACTCCCAAGTGGCTTGTCAGGTACAGCGTGCGCTGGTTATGGAACCGTTGGGAGATGATGGTGCAGGAGTCCACCCCGTACACCTTCTTGGCGTTTAATATGGAGTTGATGGTGCGGTATCCCCGCCCGTCCAGGGTGAGGATGCTGTCGGGGACCCCTCTGCTGATCAGTTCGTTTCTCATCGCTTCTGGCTCGTCGATGTCTGGGCCGCGTTTGGCACCGCTGAGGATGAGCCGGTCGATTTTGCCGCTCTTGTACAGATCTACCGTTGCGTCTATACGGCGCAGAAAGAACTGGTTCGGGCGCCCCGTGCGTCCTGTGGGATTGGTGCCCAACAATAGCCCAACTTCCCGATGTGGTATCTTGTCTGTGTCGGAATACATACGCCCTTTTGCCGCGAAGACCACTGCCAGCTGGCACCATAACACCACGGCGAGGACCGCACACATCGCTATGACGAAAATCCAAAGCATTCGTTTGCGGAGTTTGTCTTTACTGCTCATGGGTTACAATTGATTATTCTGAAAAAGATTTAATATCATACAATGGCTCTTCCAAAATTTGCTTGTCACCATGATGAACATATAACCTTCCCATCTCGGGATAAACCATATAGGTGTATCCATTGTTTTCGAAGAGGTAGCTGCCTTCCTCCATGTATCCTCCATTGATGACCAGGTCCGGCTCGTCCATCATGGTTTTAGGGTATTCCCAAGCAACATAGCGGTAGCGGTGGGTGTCACGGCGTTCGGCGGCAGCTTGATCGTCGTAACGGGTGTCATAGAGCCTCATTTCATCAACCCGAACGAGGTACATGTCGGTTTTTCCAATAAGACAAAGTCTTCCAAAATTCCGTATGCTGGGGTGCAGCCAGAAACCGCCATCCTCGCCTTTGTAGGAAAAGTGTTCCCCTTTGATTTGATACACATCATATCTATCGCACGCTGGATGATATCCCATGTGGAAGTTCTCGGCCAGGGGTATGTACAAGGTGTTGCCGTCGGGATTGAAGGCAAAGCTGTGATCGTCTGGAAATGAAGAGATGAGTTCGTCCCAATTGGGTTCTATCTTTGAGACATACTCACCATTCCCTTTTGGAAAAACATTTTCCTCTTGGATGGTCCCGTTTGCCGATGAAAAGGCCGTCAAGACATGGCTGGATGCTTCTGATTGAGTTTCTTTATATAGGTCATATCCGCAATCACCGTCAAAATTAGAGAGGAAACGTTCTGATAAAAAGATTTTTTTGCCATTTTTGTCGGTCATAGTGCCGATTCTGCGTCCCAGATGCCAGTTTTCTACATAATAAGACGGGTTGTCCTTGTCGGAAGAGGCGATGAGTTTTTGGGCTTCTTTGGAGAGAGATGATTCAATTTCATCATAATCTATCTGTACAGTTGAATAATGTTTGCTTCCATAGTCCACGATGACAATTCTGTCATCCAAAAGACCTACAGCATTTTCCAAGATTGTGTTGTTGTCCACGTTCCACATGTCAAGATAAGGTGGCTTGTAATCCGGGTGTTTCTTGACAAAGTTGCACAATTTTTTAATGCTGATGATATCCTTGACCAAGTGTCCGTCCTTCTTGTCGAAGGTGAAGCAGGCGAATTCGGATGCGCAACTTGCACCGCAATGGTAGTATTCCAGCCCGTAGGTGATAAAAGACGCCGTTTGGGCGAGCAGGAACAGCTTGACAGACAGGTAGCTGTCTATTTTCTTTTCACAGGGTTTGTATTGGGATTCATAATAGGACAGGATATTTGTCAGGTCTTCATGGAACACTTTTTCTTCAGACAGATACGATGTGGAGTTGTCATATTCTTTTGTGATGGCGTCAAAGGCATCGTAGATGTACTTGTTCAGGAATACCTTGAGCGAGTCCATCAGTCTTTGGGGACCGCATACGGGCACATCCACCAGGATGTCGAAAGAGTAGTGATATTTGTCATGCGATGTCAGCTCGGCTTGTTGGGTTTCCACCACGACAAGTTGTGTGTCGGTGCCAGTTCCGGCCGGTTTTTCCTTCTGGAAGCATCCAGTCAGGGACATGGCGAGCATGATGCCGAGGAAGACAAGAGATAGGTTGGAAAAGATGTTGTTTTTCATAGTGAGGGCTTGGATAGAATAACGGGTTCTGAAAGTTTTTCACTTACCTTCTTAGTGCAGTCAGAACCCATTTGACCTGCGCTAAGAAGGAATTCTATTGATGCTGCAAAAATACGATTATTTTTCCAAAAAAGAAGAAAAGAATTCCTTAAACATCAAATCTTAGCGTCGCCCAGCAGACCTTGCGGGCGGACGAACATTAATACTATCAATACTAATCCGTAGATCACCTGACGCAGGTTGGCTGCGATGGCATCGGGCAGACCGACGAAACGCAACAACTCGGGCAGGAGAACCACTACCACAGCGCCCACGATCGGGCCCCACACGCGGCTGCCAATGCCGCCGATGAACAAGGCCGTGATGATGAAGATGCTCTCGTCCAGCGTGAAACTGGTGGGGTCGATATAGCTCACATACGAGGCGTAGATCAAACCCGCCACACCCGCAAAAGCGGCGGACAGGAAGAAGGCCCAGCGTTTCAGCTTGTTGGTGTTGCGCCCCAACGACTGCGCCGACAGCTCGTCCGTGCGGATAGCTTTCAAGATGCGGCCGTAGGGGGAACGCTGCATCCGGCTGAAGAGCCATGCCACTAAGACGGCCACTACCACGGCGAGGATGAAGTACGCGTATATGCTGCTTAAACTCCATATTCCGAACAGCTTGATGCTGGGAATGCCGGGGATGCCGTAGGGCCCTCTGGTCACATCAATCCAGTTGTACAAGATGGTATAGACCACCATCTGGAATCCCAAAGTGGCTAGGATAAAGTAGTCCCCTTTCAGTTTCACCGAGGCATAAGATATCAGGATACTTGTGAGACCCGTTGCCACCATCACAATCAAGGCGATGAGGACAAAGGGCAGGTTGAACTGCATCAGGAAGAAGGTGCCAATATAGGCGCCGATGCCGTAGAACGCGGCTTGACACAACGTCAAAAGGTTGGCCATACCCACTGTGAGGTTGGTACTGAGCACCAAGATGACGTAGATGCTGAGCATGATTCCTATGTGCAGTAAGTATTCCATTTATTTTTCAACCATTATGTTATTGTCCATATTAACCTTTTAACCCATTTATACAGTTCGTTGTTTGTATCCCGCAATACCTTGCGGCCTCAAAAAGAGTAGTAGCAGGAGGAGTACAAAAGTGACGGCGTTCTGCCAGTTGGAAGAGAACTGCCAGGCGGTCAGGGCTTGCAGCACGCCCAGCGTGATGCCGCCGAGGACGCAGGTGCCGAAGCGCCCCACGCCGCCGATGATCATGGCCACCATCGCGTTGAAGAGCATATTCATGCCCATGCTCGGATCCAGCCCTATATCGTAAACGGTCAGGCAACTGGCGATGGCGATGAAGGCGCCGCTCATCAGGAACACCATGGAGCGAGTGCTGGAGGTGCTATCGCCTAAAGTCTCGTCAAGCACGCTGTCGGCGCTCAACGAGCGTAGACGGGCGCCCCAGCTGCTGAGGCCGATGAAGAGCAGGAACAGCACCAGCACCACTGAGCCGGCCACCAACTGCCACATTTGCGGGGTGGTGATGATGAGACCGCCCAAAGCAAAAGTGCGGTGGATGGTGTTGTCAATGACCTTTGTCTCATTGCCGAACAACATGGCGATCAAGTTGATGATGACGGTCATCATGCCGATGGAGGCGATCATGGCCACATTGTTGGAGCTCTTCCGTTTTTTCAGCGGACGATAGACCGAAACGTCCGTCAGCAAGCTCAAGCCCATGGTCAGCAGAATGGAGACGAGCGCGGCGACCATGACGGGCAGTCCGAAGATTACGGCAAAGAGGTAGAACATGAACGCGGCGAAGACGTAGATGGCTGCCGCCACGATATGGAACAGCTTGGTGGTGTTATAGACCAGCGCAAACCCTATTGCCAGAAGGGAATAGAGGATGCCTGTGATGATGCCGTTGACGATGAACTGTCCCAAATTGAATCGTTTATTGTCGTTTAAGTTTGTGTTTTTTGTTGCACAAAGGCGCAGGGTGCAAAAATACAATTATTATTTTGATCCCCCAAACCTTCTCACTTCCGCCACATAGTTCTGTAATGCGATGACCATTCGCTCAATATCTTTTTTGTGCGGGGCGCTGGAGGGTGTGTCGTAGTAGCGCTTTCTGGCTGTCTCGAGGATGCCCGTGGCGGCTTCGTATGCTATGTGGAGGTGTCGCTCGCTGCATAATTTGATGAATGTGGCCAGCGCCTCCTCACTACCTTCTTGCGTGATGCCTTGGGACATGCTGGTCCTTATCTCGCGGAGCAAAATGTGCCGGGGGAGATGTTTCTCCACGCCGTTGATCTCGGCAGTCAAGGATTGGAGGGAGCTCTTTCGCCCGTAGCCGTCTGTGCGTCTCAAAATCAGGACGGAAGCGTCATCGTCATCGGTGTGGGGGATTCTGCTCGTCGCCACGGGGAGATTGTCGCTCCCGATCACCGTTTCCATGTCCAGGGCAAAACCGGCGGAGCCGTACATGCCATCAGAACATAGGACCAAGCATTCGCCCGGCGCAAAGTCGATTTTCCCAGTGTGGAAACATAGTCCGGTATCTCCGATTGCGCTGCTGATGGGGGTGGCGGTGATCACGGACCCGTGGTCGGTGTGCACCTTCCCATTGACTCTCTGGATGACCGGTTTCCCATGGTCGTCAGTGGTGATCTGCCGCAGCCCTTTTCCGAAACTGTAATGGTAGATGCGCGTGTCGCCGACATGAATCCAGATGGCGCTGTTTTCCTTGGGTTGCCATGCGACAGCACTGAAACAGCTCATCAGCCTTTTGGCACTCAATACGGGGTCGATCTCTTCGCAAAATCTCCGCAGAGTGTCTTCGTCCAGAAGATGCCGCTCCAGGTGGTCCCGACATTTTTCAATGAACACTCTGCAGGCGGTCTCTGAGGCTTCCGCGTCATTTAAGCAACGGCCGACACCGTCGGCGAGCGCCACGATCACGCAAGAGTCGGTTTCCAAATAGGCACAATAGTCCCCATTGCGCTCGTAATGCTCTTTCTTCCTTCCTTTTTCTGATTTATATGCGATGTTGTAGCTTTTCATCTTATAAGTGCTTGGTTCGTGACGGTCAGGCTCTACGGGACAATACGGGTGGAGGAGAATTCGGCTCCGTCCTTGTATTTTCCCGACACGCGTACGGCATGTCTCTTTTTGTCGGAGAAGAAAAGAATATATGCATGGTCGTTGGAAGATTCCAATACAACCCCTCCATCCACCAGCCAGTGGACCTCGGCCACGGAATGATCGTCCAAGGTGTACAATGTGAGATCCTGTTTGTCTTGTCGTAGGACGGCAGGGTGGGTGTATAGTTCAGTATAGAAAAACCGCGCCACAGAATCTTGAATGGTGTAGAAATAGGGAACGATATTCCGGTGCGAATCCACATGGAGACTGTGTATGGCAACCTTGGCGGTGAACAACTTGCTACGCCTGCCGTGTTTCTTGCAATAATCATGGATACAGGCGGAACCGTACATGGGCGAGAAGATGAAGTCCCATAAAGGGTCTGTGAAACGATTGACCATCTGCTTCGATTTCTTTTGACTCGAAGTCTTGTCGTCCCTCTGGAGGAACTGAGGAAGGTGTTTGGAGATGTCCAATCTATCGCTTAGGTCGAGCATGTCCTTGAAAGGAATTCCATACCCGTAGGGCACGATGGGGTCTTCGTTGGCGTGGAAGGAGATGATGGAGGTGTTGGGGCTGTTGGCGAGGATGGTCGTGTCGTGGACTGCACCCCACATGTTGGCCACTGCCTTGACGTGGAACGTCTCCTTGCATTCCGGGATGTGTTTGGAGATAAGGCCTTCCTCAATCACGCTGTTTGGCCGGTCTTTGTTCTGCATGAACGTCACATTCAGCGCGGTGATGGCGCCGGCGCTCGTTCCCCACAGGAAGATGCGGTTGGGGTCGATGCGATATTTGTCTGCATGGTGAAGCAGATAGCGGATGGCGGCATTGACGTCTTGGACGGCGCGGTATCCTGCCTTGTCAATGGCTTCTTTGTGGGGCAGGAACCCCATCCGGTAGTTGACGGACACGGCCACATAGCCGATGGAGGCGAAGTGTTGGCACCACTCCTTGTATGGCTCGTCCTGCTTGTCACCATTGTAGAAGGCCCCGCCGTGAATCATCACGATCAGGGGACGTGCGTTTTCAGAGCCATCAATCGGTTCGTAAAGGTCCAGGGCTAACTTCTGCTCTTTCATGGAGGTCAATTCCGACAAGCGTTTCGTGTAGATTTCCACAAATTTCTTGTCTTCATCCGGATAGCTGGTCCAATAACCTTCCGCGCGGGCATATATGATGTTTTTGGTCACCTTGGTGCGAAACAGCGGGTCAATATACTGGTTTCTGTAGGTGACGGTGTCTGGGGCTGGGAGTGGCTTGAGAAGCATGGATTCTTTGTCCTTCCCATCCCGGTAACGGCATTGGATCTCATGTTGAATACTTTTGAGCGTCATGCGGATCTCCTTGGAAGGACTGGCAATAGAGAGTTTGGCGGACTTTCCATGCACAATAAGGGTGAAGGGGTGCGGAGCCGCGATAGGGGTGTCGTTTTGGTAAAGACGACCGGCAAGCGTGTCTCCGGCGATGTGGTCCAATACCACGACCAACGTTTTTTCGCCATGTTTGGAGACGAAAATGTCACCTTCTCTATAGCGGGAGATGTCAAAATGGCTGCATGCCGGCAAGAGCGCCCACAAAAGGATCCACAGGATAAGTTTGGATTTTATTCTCATTATAATCGGATGATTAATGGTTGATTTCAGCCTGCAAAAATACAAAAAAGAAAGACGCTATCCTCCGTTTTTTTTATCCTGTGTTATGAAAAATTGTTACTTTTGCCGCTGGTGTGCGTACAATAGAAATCTAAATGATGGTTTATGGCTAAGAAGAGAAGTAATGTCAAACTATTCCTCGACAGGGCGATGTCGCGCAGTTTCAGTCGGCAGATCCTCATTCTGCTGGTGCTGTTTGTCGTCCTCCTGCTGATATCGTACCTGCTGCTCTCTTTCTCCGGTTCCGACTGGAGAGCCTATTGCGCATACAAAGGAATCCCTGTCTGGTCGTTGCCGCTGTTCCTGCTAGTCGATACCAGCGCCTATAGCTACGTCTATTTCGGCGAAGGGACCCATGGATGGCTGCTGGTGGCCAGCGGCATCTCCTACCTCTTCGGCCTCATCATCTTCAACGGCATCATGATCGGTCTCATCACCAACGCCATCGACAACCGCGTGGATGCGCACCGTGACGGCCTGCTGCACTACGTCAAGAGCGGCCACTACATCATCATGGGCTACGACGATATGGTGCCCTCCATCATCACCGAGATCTTCGCCAAAGCACCTCAGGCTGACGTGGTGCTGCTCTCGGCCCTGGATGCCAAACAGGTGCATGAGAAACTCCTCCGCTCCGTGGCCCGCGACAAGATGGACCAGATATTCGTCGTTTATGGCCACCGGATGGTGAAGGATTACTACCAGGATATCCATCTGGAAGCTGCCGAGGGCATCTACATAGTGGGTAACCGCACCCGCCCGGAACACGACGCGATCAACGTGGAGTGCGTGGACAATATCTATATGTATCTGTCGGAACACGATTTCAAACAGAGACCCAAACGCATTATCTGCGTCTTTGAAGACTTCGACACCTATGCTGCCTTCAAGACCACCGAGATATTCTCCCAGATAGGAGATCTGGGTGTCGAGTTCGTGCCCTACAACTTCTATGATGACTGGGCCACCCAAGTGTTTGTGCGCCGCTCGTACAAAGAGAAAAACAATGTGGCTGAGGAGATTCCGTATCCTTCCGTCTATGGGGACGGCATCCTCTATGAGGACCCGAGAAGGGTGCATCTGCTCTTTGTGGGCGTCACCAACTTCTCGGTCTCCATGGCTATGCAGGCGGCCCATCTCCTTCATTTTCCTAACTTCAACCGCGACAAGGCGCTGCGGACCCGCATCACGTTCATCGAGAAGAATGCCGATGAGGAGATGCGCTTGTTCGCCACCCGCAACCGGCATTATTTTGAGGTTCAGCCCTTCTACTATTGCGATATGTCAAAGGATGACGCGGCGTATCTTCCTGTGAAAATCGATCAGCGTGTCTCCCCGGAGTTGCCCGACACGGACTTTCTGGACACCGAGTTCGAATTTATCAAAGGCGATGTCTATGCCGATGGGATCCAGGATCTTATCAAGAAATGGGCGCAGGATAAGGATCACGAGTATCTCTCTATCTTTGTCACCAGATCCGATCAACGCCATAATTTCATGACGGGGATGAACATGCCCGATGAGGTGTATGACAATGAGGTGCCGGTCTTCATCCGTCAGGATCGGGCCGATGACTTTGTCACCAACCTGCGGGCAGCGGATGATAAGGAATACAACTACTGTCAGGTGAAAGACGACAAGCTGGCGCGGGAGAAGCGCAAACACCGCTATGCCCACATCTATCCTTTCGGCATGGATGACATGGCCTACCGTTCTGACGAGACTCCCTTGAAGCAAGCCAAGTTGCTGAACTACCTCTATGAAACGGCCGACTATGACCATGCGCAGTATAAGAGCTTGGAGGAGCTTGCGGCCATGCCAGCCCAGGATATATGGGCTGAGGCCGACCATTATTGGCGCGCCCTGACAGTCGCCAAAAAGTGGTCGAATCTCTATTGTGCTTTCAACCTCTCCTGCAAGCTGTCCACCTTGCGGGCTATGCGCAACATGGCTTCTGGCGATGCCTCCCAGGACCTTTCCCCGTTGAATGGCGAGGAGATCGAGACGTTGGCGTGTATGGAACATAACCGCTGGAATGTCGAGAAGCTGCTCATGGGATTCCGGAAACCTCGGCGGTCGGAAGACAGATATGAGCATGAACAGTATGACCAAGAACTTAAACACAATAAGGAACTGTATATACATTACGATATCCGTCCGTTTGAAAAGTTGCCGGCAGTCTCGCAGCAGCTGGACCGCGAAATCGTCAAGTACATACCATGGCTTCTGCGTATGACGTCTTAAGAAACACTGTAAGAAATGAATACTGACAACTATAATCCTACTCCTACAGACACTTCCCGTGTGGAGCTGTCGTCCGAACTGATGGGCCTGGCCGAGATGATGGCCCGGAACGTCCATGAGGTGTGGTCTGCCATGCGGATGGCCCAGGGCTGGACGTATGGCCCGGCGCGCAACGATGCCGACAAGAAGCATCCCTGTCTGGTGCCCTACGACGAACTGCCAGAAGAGGAGAAGGTCTATGACCGCAACACCAGCATCGAGACGCTGAAGTTCATTGTCCTCAACGGCTTTGAAATTACCAGCAAGGATAAAACCACCATCTGATCATCATCTCCATGGAGCAACAGTATAAATATTTCGCCTTTATCAGCTACAACTCCCACGATGTGAAGTGGGGGAAGCGGCTGCAGAAGAAGCTGGAGCACTACCGGATGCCCGCCACGCTGTGCAGTGAGCGTGGGTGGGAGCGTGCCCCCATCAAGCCGGTCTTCTTTGCTCCCACGGACATCCAGCCGGGCGGCCTCTCTCTCGAGCTCCAGGAGCGGCTGAAGGCTTCCCGCAACCTTGTGGTGATCTGCTCTCCCCATTCGGCCAAGTCGGAGTGGGTGGGGCGCGAGATTGCCTTCTTCCATGAGTTGGGACGAACGCAGAACATCCACTTCTTCATCGTGGATGGCGAACCGCATAGCGAGGACCCTGACAAAGAGTGCTTCAATCCCGTGGTGGAGACGCTGGGACTGCCGGAGATCCTCGGCGCGAACATCAACGAGCAGATACACTGGTTTCCCTGGCTGAACCGGGAACGCGCCTATGTGCAGCTGGTCTCCAAGCTGTTGGATGTGGAGTTCGATGCCATCTGGAAACGCCATCGCCGTCAGCTTATCCGTAAGGCCATTGCCTGGGTGTTCGGGACCCTCCTTGTGCTCGCGGCACTGGTCGGCCTCTGGCGCCAGGGCCTGCCGATGGACGTGGTCCTGCGGGTGAACGAGACCTCGGTGCACAATGACTACCTGCCGGAGATGCAGGATGCCGTGGTGACACTCTCCCTCCCCAACAAGACCGAGACGGACACCCTCCGCGCTATGGATGGACATGTGCTCTTCCGCAACATCCCCCACAAGTATCTCAACAAGCCTGTGCAGGTGACCGTCTCCTGCCGCGACTTCCTGACCACCGACACCACGGTGATGCTGACAGAACTCGTGAAGGTGAATGTCGCCCGCGACCCGGCCGTCTATGGCGACATCCGTTTTCGGATCTATGACCCACAAACGGAACAATACCTGTCGGGCGTGGAGGTGCTGATAGAGGGCCAGACGGTGTGGTCGGATGAGACGGGGCTTGTCACACTGACTATCCCCTTGGCAGCACAGAAGAAGACCTATCCCATCATGGCCTCAGTCCCGCTGCACGAGGACAGTCTCTATCTGCCCTGCGGCGACACCTATTGTATTTTCAGACAATAACTTGCCGACATATCATTGGTTGCGATTATGATAAAACGAATTATATATACCATCCTGTTGACCATCGCCGTCATCTCTCTGGCCTCTGCACAGACCACCCAGAAGGGCTATGTGAAGACCAAAGGGCGTCTGGACAGCAAAGGACAGCTGATCCCCGGCAAGCGCATTGCCAGCGCAGCCATCCAGCTTGCAGGCGGACATTCCACCGTGTGTGACGCCAACGGCAACTTCACGCTGACAGTGCCCGATAAGAAGTTCTACCTGGCCGATGTCAAGAAGCAGGGCTATGTGCTTACCGATCCCGATGTGCTGAAGAAACAGTATGTCTGCTCTGCCAACCCGCTGGTGATCACGATGGAGACGCCCGACAAACAGGCGGACGACCAGCTGGCGGCAGAACGCAAGCTCCGGCGCCAGCTTCAGGCGAAGCTGCAACAGCGGGAACAGGAGATCGACTCCCTCAAGGAGCATAACAAGATTTCGGAAGAAGAGTACCGCCAGGCCCTGCAACAGCTCTATGCCGAGCAGGAGAACAATGAGCGGCTCATCTCCGATATGGCCAGACGCTCTGCGGAGCTTGACTACGACCTGCTGGACGAGTTCTACCGGCAGGTGTCGTTCTGCATCGAGAATGGGGACCTGCTGAAGGCCGACTCGCTCCTGGCTTCCCGTGGCGATGTGCGACAGGCCGTGAAGGAGCAGCAGCAGAAAGCCCAGGCGCTGCAGGATCGGAAAAAACAGCTGCGCCGTGCCGAGGCGGTGTTCGCCGCCGACAATGAGGAGCTCGCCCGCCGATGCAAGGGCTATTTCGAGCGCTTCTCCGCCCAGTTCCAGAACGACTCCGCTGCCTATTACCTGGAGCTGCGGGCAGAACTGGACACGACAAAGGTGGAATGGCAGCTGGAGGCCGGCAGTTTCGTGGAGGACTACCTGGCAGACGAACACAAGGCGGTCAACTATTATCAACGCGCGCTGCGACAAGCGATAGCGCAGAACGGGGCGCAACACCCCTTGGTGGCCACCTGTTACAACGACCTCGGAAGCGCCTGCCTGGGGCAAGGGGAATATCGTCAAGCCTACGATTACTATGTTAAATCCCTGAATATCCTGTCTTCATTATACGGAAGGAACCATCCCGATGTGGCCACCCTATACAATAATGTTGGATATGTGCTGAAAACTCTGGGGGAAAATGACAGGGCGATGTCCTATTATGCGCAATCATTGGAGATTCGCGCGACCATCTTCGGCGAGCAACACCTGGATGTGGCTACCAGCTTCAATAACATAGGTGGATTGTTCTATAGTGAGGGCGATCATGCACAGGCGATGGAGTTCTTCCAGAAAGCCTTGACAATCTATAAATCTATCTACGGAGAGAACCATCCCGATGTGGCCACCTGCTATAACAACATAGGCCTTTCCTACTATTCACAAGGGGATTATGCCGAGGCGATGGATTATTATCAAAAGTCTTTGGATATTAGAAAGTTGGTGTATGGGGAGAACCATCCCGATGTGGCCACCAGCTACAATAACATGGGGGTTGTGTATTATGCCCAGGGGAATTATCCCCAGGCCAAGGAATACTATCTGAAGTCATTGTCTATCAGCAAGTCTGTCTTTGGCGAAAATCATCCTGACGTGGCCACCAGTTACAACAATATTGGGATGGTGAACTATCTTCAGGAGGAATATGGTCAGGCACTGGAGTCATTCCAGAAGGCTTTGGCCATATACAAGTCGTTTTATGGGGAGGAACATCCCGATGTGGCGATCAGCTACAACAACATCGGCGGCATGTACAAGATACAAGGCGATTATGCCCAAGCGCTGGAGTACTATGGCAAGGCGTTGACTATCAGAAAGTCATTTTATGGAGATAATCATGTGGAGGTGGCTGCCAGCTATAACAACATCGGCAATGTCTATTATTACCAAGGAGAATATGCGAAGGCTCTGGAGTGTCTCCAAAAGTCGCTGACGATACTGGAGGCCGCATACGGGGAGGATCATCCCGACACGATATACATCAAGGAGAGTGTCGAGATCGTCAAAGGGAAAATCAACGGGAAATAAGGGAAGCGGCCTGTCTCGAAGGTGGTTTATCCTATCTTGAATGATGGTGAAACGATACTGGCTGGATGGTCAGGCGGATTTACGCATCTTCTGTCTGAGGAATGTGACTATCAGTTCTAGTTCTTGTAAACCTTTTATGGCCAGAAGGATATAGAAGGGGATAAAGGGGTAGAGATAGCGGGATCGGGCTTCGAATAGCATCTCAAAGAGTGTCAGGAGCAGAACCGTCATCATCAGGATGGCGGTGAAGCGGTTCTGTTGGCCGAAGGCGGCGAAGAGCATCAGGGCCAGCACGCCGAGCCAGATGGTGGTGGCGGCCGTACACCAGTAGGGGTGATAGGCCCCTTGAATGTCATGGTTGTAATAGAGGTTGCGCAGGAAAGGGGAGAGATGCCGGTTGCGTTCGGGGAAGAGGGTCTTGTAGAATTCTCCCTCCTTGCCCCAGTTGAAGGTGCCGTCGAAATAGTTGATGAGTGTTTTTTCGCAGATCAGGTATCCGAACATTCGCGGGCCCATCTCGTGAATACGGCGCTTTGCCTCTTGCCGATTTGCTTTGTTGCGTTCGCGGGGTGTCTTGAACTGATGTGAGAAGACGACATCGTCCAGGCAATAACCGCCTATGCTGAGCTGGCTCATTCCCATCATCAGGTAGTGGGCCGCCCCATACCGGGGATTGTGCCTGATTTTGACCGGCGAGGTGCAGGTAATGATCAAGACGAGAGAAAAGGCGGCCACCAGCCCCAAACAGGTGCCCAGCGGACTGCCCAGCCAGAATTTGCGATCCATCGGCTGCCGCTCTTTCCGCAATATGAAACGTAACACATCAGTTAATACCACACTGGCGAACACAAAGATGACCTGCGGCTTGATCTTGAAGCCAAGATAGGCCAGGGTGGCAGTCAAAAACCAACGCAGAAACGGTTTCTCTTTCAAAGGTGAACAGGTCGCGGTCCAAAGAACAGCGGTGGTGAAGCACAATGCCCACGCATCGGAGTAGGGGATGGAGGTCCATGGCGACAGGCCCACCAAAAGCAGATACAACGTCATGCCGACCCAGGCAAGCCCTCTGCGATGAAACTGACCGACTATTATCTGATAGACCATCCAGCCGGTCAGGACACAGAGCATGCTCTGCACTGCCACGATGGCCAGAAAGTCGAAAGAGCCTAGATGCAAGGGCTTGGTAATCCAGAGGATAAAGGCGAAGATGTGGGTCAGAAACAGATTGTTGGGATGGGTGCTGAAGTACCAAGTGCTTGGGAACACCTTCTTGCCATCGGCTATCCTTTGTGCTGTATCGAACACTATTTGAACATCCCATCCGCTTTTAAAACAATAGTTATAAATGAGATACATCTGGATGCAGAAGAACAATCCCCCTGCTAGAAGTAGGATGCCACGTTCTGATAATCGTCGTTGTGTTCGTTGTCCTGTATTTCGAAGTAAAAGATAAAGGACAACAATGACAACAACCCCAAGCAACATCATCACGGGGTTGGGAAGTAGGGTGTCCAAGTGGTGAAAGTTGACCAACACATTGATGAACCTGGACTTTAGCAAGTTGACGATCATGATAAAAGCCGCCGTTCCTCCAAAAAGGATGGCCAATATTCGGGTGGTGAAATATTGTGCGTTTTTTCTCGTCATGTAAAGAGGTATGAGCGGATAAATAATTGGGGCAAAAATACAATTATTTTGGCACTTTTTTCTATTTTTGCGTCTTTGATGTATAGACAAGTCCAATGGCGGGTGTTGTTTTTTTATGCTGTTGATACATTGATTGTTGCATCTTTTTTTTAATCTTGTAATTCATCATGTTATGAAACGATTGTTCCTTCTGGTCCTCCTTCTCGGTTGTTTTTCCGCCCTTCTGGCCCAGGGCCGTTATACGGTCACCGGCACCATGGTGGACTCTCTCAACAACGAGAAAGTCATGTTTGTCACGGTAGGTCTGCTGACACCGGACTCCACTGCCCAGATGGTGGGGCATTCCCTGTCGGATGCCACAGGTGTTTTCCAGATGTCGAATGTCCCTGCCGGTGAGTATCGTTTTGTGGCCACCCTGATTGGCTACGAGATGCTCGACATGCCCATCACGATAGGTGGCGATAAGCGCACGATCGATATGGGCAATATCCAGATGAAGAAGACCAGCACCGACCTGGAGGAGGTGCAGATTATCGGGGAGAAGCCAATATATATGGTGGATGGCGAGAAGACGCTCTACAATGTGGCCGAGGACCCCACGGTGCAGTCGGGCACGGCGGCGGACGCTTTGCAGAATGCACCCGGCGTGGAGGTGGACGTGGAAGGCAACGTGACCTTGCGCGGAGTATCTTCCGTGGAGATCTGGATCAACAACAAACCGTCCAATATGAATGCGGAAGCCCTCAAGAACTTCATCCAGCAGATGCCTGCTGGCAGTATCGAGAAGATCGAGGTCATCACCAACCCCTCCGCTCGCTACAGCGCCCAGGGCTCCGGCGGCATCATCAACATCGTGACAACCTCCAAGATCAAGAAGAACAGCTTCCTCAGCTTCGGCGTGCGCGGTTCCTCCACCCCCGACATCACACCGTTTGTCTCATACGTCTATGCCAACGAGAAGTTCTCTATCAGCACCTATCTGAACTACTCCTATCGCACCATCAAGCAGTATAGCGAATCATCCAGTATCATGATGAATGACATGGGAGACACCTCTTCGGTGGTCCAAAGTGTTATGGATTATCGCAATCTGGAACACGCTTTCGGACTTTACATCAACGGTTCCTATACCCCGGACACGATGAACAGCATCTACTTCTGGGCGGGCTGCTATCCCAGTGTCGGCAATGCGGTCGTCTATGACTCCACCATTCACCGGGAGTATATCTACAATCCCGGAGACCGTTCCTACCTCCACCGACAGTCTTCCCGTGGTATTGCTGGCGGTGGCTATGGCGGTCTCTGGTATGAGCACAAGTTCAACAGCAAAGGACACAAGATCAGCGTTGATGCGAGTTTCTGGACCTATCGGAACAAGTACACGGGTGTCAGGACGCGGGATTATCTATTCATGGACCATCTGGATAAAGATCAGCAATATGAATTCCGATGGGGTCGTCTGGGCTCGGATGCCTCGCTGGATTACACTATTCCGTATCATAAGAATGGAGAAATCGAGCTGGGCATATCCGGGGAATTTGATCCTCAGATGGAATACGACCGATACGATACGTTGGTCTTCTCCACGGGTGAATATGTGCTGGACAAGTTGCGCTTCAAGGATGTGCGGAACAGAGAAGGCAGCTTCGATGCATACGTCACCATCCAGCACCGTTTTGGCAACTTCACCATCAAGGGAGGCCTCCGCTCCGAGTATGAGATCTATCATCTGCTAGTCCGTAACTCGCCTGTCGATAATGTGTTTAAGACCTACTGGGGGCTCTATCCATCCCTCCACCTGAGCTATCGTACCAAGAACATGCACAACTTCAAGCTCAGCTATACGCGCCGCGTGAACAATCCCAGTGGCGAGTACCTCACGACCTTTGTCGAATATGCCGAGGATTCGTACAGCGTGGGCAATCCGGACCTGCGCCAGACTTTCACCAACTCCATTGAGGCTGGCTGGACCAAGTACATCAACAAGTTCGGCAATGTGGGTATCAACGCCTACTTCAAGAACAGCAAAGACGAGTTTAGTCAGCAGCAGGATGTGGCCTACAGTTATTATTTCGGGCGTATAGTCGCTTTCTCCATGCCGATCAATGCGGGCAAGTCGCTCAACACGGGCGCGGAGCTCAATGTGATGTACCGCCTCAAGGCCTTCATGAACATCCGCTTCTATGCCAACATCTATTATATGAAATCCTCTTTCCAGTTCCGTGATCAGGAAGAACCTCATGTGGTGGACAATCTGGGCTACAGCTTCCGCCTGAACTTCTGGGCCAAGGTGTGGAATTTCTTGGAGATCAACGCTTCCGCCAACTATCGTTCCAAGAGCGTGGATATGTTCACGATCACACGTCCGCGCTACAGCATCGATGCCGGCCTGCGTGCCGAGTTCTGGAAACGCCGTATCTCCATCTTCCTGGATGTCTCCGACATCTTCAACTGGAATAAATGGGGCACGGATGTCAACAATCCCTACTATTCATCCACCAGCACCGCTTGGAACAGCTGGATGGGCCGCAGCATCCGGGGTGGTATCACCTTCAAGTTCGGCAAGATGGAGTTGGAGGGTGCCCAGGCACAAGCCCAAGGTGGCGGTCAACAAGGTGGTGGTTTCTAAGGCGGGATTTCCGGTCTTTCTTTCTCCGGACTGCTTGGGATGTTGATTTTTTGTTTATTTTTGCGGTTGCAAATCTCAGGATTGCACTTCAAAAATGTAGCTTATGAGTCGAAAAATATTAGTGGCCACTGGCGGTGGTGACTGCCCGGGCCTGAATGCCGTCATCCGCGGCATCGTGAAGAGAGCCATGATGGAACCCGAAGAGTGGGAGATCTATGGCTGTATTGAGTCTTTCAACGGCATCTTGCATGACGAGGTCGAGCTGATGCGCCTGACGGAGCGCCGTGTCTCCGGACTGCACGTCCAGGGCGACACCATCATCAAGACGACCAACAAGGGCGGCCCCTTCCGCTTTCCGGTGCGCCAGCCCGATGGCACCTGGAAGACAGAAGATCGCTCCCAGCTGATGAAGCAGCGACTGGAGGAGATGGGCTTCGAGGCGGTCATCAACATCGGCGGTGACGGCTCCCAAGGCATCTCCATGCAGCTGGCCAATATCGGCATCAACGTAGTGGGCGTGCCCAAGACCATCGACAACGACCTGTCGTCCACCGACTTCACCTTCGGTTTCCAGACGGCTGTGCAGATTGCGACTGAGGCTTTGGACAAGTTGGTGACGACCGCCGACAGCCACAACCGCGTCTTCATCATGGAGGTGATGGGCCGTGATGCCGGCTGGATTGCCCTGCATACGGCCTTGGCCGGCGGTGCAGACGTCTGCATCATCCCCGAGATCCCCTACGATCCCGTCAACATAGCCAAGAAGATAGAGACCCGCTACCTCAACGGCATGGGCTTCTGCAATATCGTCATCGCCGAGGGCGCCAAGAAGGCCGATGGCAAGGTGACGGGTGCGGCCCCCACCGCTGTGGGAGACGAACATATCAAGCTGGGCGGCGTGGGAGACGTGCTGCGCCAGGAGCTCAAAGACCTGGGCGTGGAACACGACATCCGCGTGACGGTGCTGGGTCACCTCCAGCGCGGCGGCACGCCCGTGGCTTACGACCGTATCCTCGCCACCGAGTTCGGCGTCAAGGCCTTTGAACTCGTCAAGGAGAAAAAGTACGGCAATTTGGTGGTCTATCGCCACCCCGACATCACCTACGTCCCCATTGAGGAGGCCATCCGCAGCCCGCATCTGGTGCAGCCCGACAAGGATTACCTCGTGCACGCGGCCAAAGGAATCGGCATCTGCTTCGGAGACGAAGATTAAGGTTTTTTTACAAGTATATAAAAATCAACATGATATGAAAAAGAAAATAGTGGTATTGTCGGGCGCAGGCATCAGCGCCGAGAGCGGCATCAGCACCTTCCGCGACAGCGATGGCCTGTGGGAGAACTATGATGTCCAGGAGGTGGCCTCCATAGACGGCTGGTACCGGAATCCTGATCTCATGACGAAGTTCTACAACGAGCGCCGGGCCCAGCTGGAACACACCCAGCCCAATGAGGCGCACAAACTGGTGGCAGCCCTCGAAGAGTATTTCAACGTGGTCGTTGTGACACAGAACATTGACGACCTGCACGAGCGTGGCGGCTCCCATCATATCATCCACCTGCACGGCGAGGCTACCAAAGCGTGCAGCGAGAATGGCAAAAAATTCGTCCAAGACATCGGCTATCGTCCTATTGCCAATGACGAGAAGGCTCCCGATGGCGGCCGCCTCCGCCCCTTCATCGTCTGGTTCGGCGAGGCGGTGCCCATGATGGATGCGGCCGTGCGCGAGATTGAGACGGCGGATATCGTCATCATTGTCGGCACCTCCCTAAACGTCTATCCCGCCGCAGGCTTGCTCTATTATGCCCCCAGCAATGCAGAGATCTATGTCATCGACCCGAAGGATGTCCAGCCGATCTCCCGCCATGTGCACTTCATCAAGGAGAAGGCCACTGTGGGCATGAGAAAGCTCTTTGACGCGTTAACCCAATAATCATCTCCTATGAAAGCTTACAAAATAGCCCTGCTGCTCTTGATATCCGCTGTCGGTTTCTCTTGCGCCGCCTGCTTCCCGGAAGGCGGTGGCGGCCTGGTGAATCCCGAGTACCGGATCATCAATGTATGGCGACTGGCCCATGCCTATTGCGACGATGTGGAGGTCGATACCACCTCCTTTAACATGGATGACATCTACTATCAGGCCTATATGCCCAACACCTTGTATTATATCTACGCGGACCATGTGATGAATGTGATCTGCTCCTATCATGGCCAGATCCGTCAATCGACCTTCAGCACCTGGATCCTCGACAAACGGGAGAAGACACTGTCGTTGGACTACACGCTGTTAGGACGGCATTATGTTATCCTCTCTGAGATCCGTAAGCTGACCAAGAATGAATTGATTATTGAATTTGAGGAAGAAGGTCGCCATTGGCGGCTGGAAATGTACTCACAAACAGGATACTAATGGGAGAAGATATAGATAAATCAACGGTTTCTACCAACGCGCCAGCGCCTGCACGTAAGCCTTCGCGCGCCTGGCTATGGGTGCTACTGGCCGCTGTGGTCGTGGCACTGATATTAGGAGTGCTGCGCATCTCACAACAGCGCAAGGAGACTTATGAGTACCATTTCACGGTTCAAACAGACACGCTGAATAAGGCTGCTGTCGGTTTGGAGGAGATCATCATCACGCATCGCTGGACGCCCATGGGAGGACTCTTCCCCAAGGTGGTCCTTCATGGTGTGGCAAAAGTGGACGGCGCGGATGTCAAATACGGGCAGTTTGTCTTCATGACCGACAAGGACCCGGTGCCGACCATCGTTGACCCGACACGGCGCAAAGAGGGACACTATTGGGTGACCTTGAGGGATATACCCGAAGGCAGGATTGTCAATTGTCGCTTTGTGGTCATGACCAAAGATGGTCGCAAGATTTCTTCCGACCCTTACATTTTCAATACGAAGCGGGAAACGGAATAATCAAGATTCCAACATCTGGATATCATACACCGGCACTTCCACCACTTTTTTCAGGGCGGTCTGAAGGGCTTGGGAGTCGAGTCGTGCGCCCAGGGGAGAGGTCGGGTTGATGCAGATGGCGGTCAGATTGGGCTTCTGCAACACGAAGAGAGAGCCGCCCTTCTGAAGGTAGCTGTTGAGCACGAACGGGGTGACAAATATTTTGGTAAAGTCTTTCACGATGAGCACGGTCTGTTTGATTTCGGGCTGTGCTTTCAGATATTCGAGGATGGAGTCGGTGATGATGCCGCTGATGAAGAGGGTGGAGCCGTGCTGGAAGAGCACGTCCTTGCTCTTGGCGAAGAGCAGTGGTGAGGCGATGGGCAGCTGGAACACCTCGTTGTTCTCCAACGCGTAGATGCCGGAGTCGGCACGGATCAGCTCCTCGCGGTGGGATGTCTCAAAGGCCGGCAGCTGGGTCATCCGATAGACGAACTTGGTCTTGTCCACGATGGTGGGGATGTCGGGGGCGATGGCTGCGCCGGTGGAGAGGATGAGCCCGTCTGTGATGGAGGGCGCCGCGGGACTTCTGCGTGAGAGGGCGCCGTCCACGATGGTCATATCGACCCCTAGCTCCGCCATGCGGTCGATGAGGGCTTTCATCCTGACGGACGAGGCGGGCCCCGCGATGATGGCCTTGCCCGTCTGCAACACCCTGGCGATGACCAGCCGGCCCATGGAGGTCATCTCCTCGGAGACATCATAGATCTCCGACAGCAGCCTCCGCTGACGGTAGTGGTATTCTGTCGTGACAAAGAAAGAGCCCTCGTAGAGCGTCACCTCAGGTTTTTCGGTCTGGGTGACCTGGTCTTTCTGCTCCCCGTCAATGCCAATGGAGGTCACGGCCAGCACCTTGCCGGTCTTCTGTAGCTGCTCCAGCACATAGTTGAGACACACCGTCTTGCCGGTGTTCTTGGCCATGCCCACGATGGACAAGCTGCGAAAGGGTAATATGTTTGAGATGAGGGACAAAATAAGTTGTCAGTTAACAGTTAGGAGTTAGGAGTTAGGAGTTAGAAGTTTGAAGTTAGAAGTTAGGAGTTAGAAGTTAGGAGTTGGGAGTTAGGAGTTGAGAGCTAATAGCCGATGTTCACCGTTTCATCAGTCGTTCGATTTCGTCTGGATCTACGGGGGTGCCGGCGAGGAGGTCTATAGGTTGTTCGCCCACCACGACGTCGGTTTCGATGCGCACGCCGATGCCCTCTTCCGCGATGTAGATGCCGGGCTCGCAGCTGAGCACGTTGCCGGGCTCAAAGACCCAGTCGCGCTGCCCCACGTCGTGCACGTCCAGTCCGATGAAGTGGCTCGTGTTGTGCATGTAGTATTTCTTGAAGCAGGGCATGGCGGGGTCTTGGTTGCGCACGTCCTCTTCGGTATATAAGCCCAGCTTGATCAGCTCCTCGTCCATCCTTTGGAAGACGAAGTCGTTGATCTTGTGGATGGTCATGCCGGGTTTGAACTTCGGGATGGTCTCCTTATAGATGGCAAGCACGGCCTCATAGACTTGGCGTTGGCGAGGGGTGAACTTGCCGTTGACGGGCACGGTGCGGGAGCAGTCGCCGGCGTAGTTGGCGTACTCCGCGCCGAAGTCCATAAGCAGCAGGTCGCCGTCCTGCATCTGCTTGTCGTTTTTGATGTAGTGGAGGATGCAGGTGTCGGGGCCGGAAGCCATGATGGGGGCGAAGGAGTGCCCGGAGGCGCCGTTGCGGATCATCTCGTAGGTCATCTCCGCTTCGATCTCGTATTCGTACTTGCCGGGCTGGATGGCGGTGAGGGCGCGCTCGAAGGCTCTGCGGGTGATCTGGCAGGCACGGTGCAAGGCCTTCAGCTCCTCAGGCTGCTTGCGGCAGCGCAGCGGGTAGAGGATGGGGGCCAGCCGCCGGAAGTCGTGCAAGGGATAGTCCTCCTTGAGCTGCTTGGCGAAACGGACCTCTTGGGTCGGAAAGGTCGGCTTGATGCGCGGGTCCTCGGGGATGTGCAGATAGACATGCTGTGCGTGCATCATCAGGTCGTTGAGGACACCCTCGAAAGCATCGGTGAACATCACCGTTTGGACACCCGAGAGGGCGGTGGCCTGCTCTTTGCTCAGGCGATGGCCGAACCAGACGATCTTCTCCGGTGAGGGGTTCTTGATGAACAGAATCTCCCGATAGTCGGGGTTGGGATGCCATGGCGCCAACGTCAGGAAGGTCTCCTCCTGGTCGATGCCACAAAGGTAGAGCAGGTCGGAGTTCTGACGGAACGGGTGGGTGGTGTCGCCACAACGGGGGTATTCATCGTGAGAAGTCAGGATGGCGATGGAGCCGGGCTCCAAGGCGGCAACCACATTGCGGCGGTTCTGTACATAGAAATCGGAAGATAAAGGTTCGTATCGCATAAGGGTCTTTTTTTGAAAGCGCAAAGATAATAAAAACTTGCACACGAAGTGGCGTGAATGGTGATTGGTGGATGGTTTATGGGTTTACGGTTTACAGTTTACGGTTTGCCGTTTGCCGATGAGGCGATGAGAGGTTAAAAGGTTAGAGGTTAAAGGGTTGAAAGTTTACAGTTTGCCGTTTACCGATGAGACAACCGATTATGCGATTAGAGGAGTGGAGCAAAGAGGAGCAAGGAGGAGCGAAGAGGAGATTAAGAGATTGGCGCAACTGTAAACTGATCACTGTGTGTTTTCCTGAAATCGCTTGACAACCTCAAATCTCCTTTAAACGGTAAACTGTAAACGGTAAACAAAAAAACTTCTAACTTCTAACTGACAACTGATAACTGACAACTGACAACTCAAAAGTGTCATTTACTCCTGATATCCATCGCGTTGCGCAGTGCGTTGCCGACTAGCATGAAGGCGAGCACGAGCAGCATGATGGCCAGGCCGGGGGCGATGGAGAGGTATGCCTTGTGCAGCACGATATAGGCGTAGTTCTCTTTCATCATCATGCCCCAGGAGGGTGTCGGGGGCTGCACGCCAAGTCCTAAGAAGCTCAAACCTGCCTCGTTGAGGATGGCGGAGGAGAAGTTGGAGGCCGAGATGACGATGATGGTGCCCGTGATGTTGGGCAGGATATGCTTGAAGATGATGCGGGCGTTGCTGTAGCCCAGCGCGCGGCCCGACTCCACAAAGTCCTGCTCGCGGAGGCTGATGACCTGTCCGCGCACCACACGCGCGATATCGACCCACATGGTCAGGCCGATGGCGATGAAGATCTGCCAGAAGCCCTTGCCCAACGCGAAGCTGATGGCGATGACCAGCAGCAGGGTGGGGATGGACCACACCACGTTGATGATGAAGGTGAGCACGTCATCGACCTTGCCGCGATAGTAGCCCGCGATGGCGCCTATCGTGATGCCGATGACGAGGGCGATGAAGATGGAGAGGAACCCCACGGCCAGACTCACGCGCGAACCGATCATCAGCTGGCTCAGCACGTCACGGCCATAGCGGTCGGTGCCCAGCAGGAAACGTCTGTTGACAACCGGCTTGGGAGCCAGCGATGTCTTGGCGTAGGTGCTGGAGATCTGTTGCTCGAAGAGCGTGACCCGCAGTGAGTCGCCCAGGTCTTCATAACGGGAGATGGGGATGCTGCGGTATTGGTCGGGTTGCCCGAAAAGCATGCGGTAGAACACGTTGTGGCGCGGCACCTCCTGAGAGGGACGCACCTGCAACATCTGCACCTTGAAGCCCGGACTGCGCAACGCAATCTCCAACTGCTGGCGGTTGCAATAGGGGGTCGGGTCGGGAGTTATCAGATAGCCCAAGACAGAGATGACAATCACCAAGATGATGAATCCTAATGATATCATGCCCTCCTTTTCCTTCTTGAAGCGCTTCCATGTCAGCTCGCTCAAAGAGGTGGCCCTGTATTCCTCCGGTTTCCTTCTAAAAATATTCATATTCAAACAGGGTGCAAAAATAGGATTTTTTTGTATCTTTGCCGCGCTGTTTTCATGCAACCGTTGAAAATGGTTACGCATGCGAAAAAACAGAAGATTTGAAGTATTTAAGTTAAACATACAAGAACAGTTATACTATGGGAAGAGCTTTTGAATATCGCAAGGCAAGAATTTTTAAACGTAACGCATATCTGGCACGCACCTTCACGCGTATTGGCAAGGAAATCACGATGGCCGCTAAGGCTGGCGGTCCAGATCCCGATCAGAACTCCAAGCTTCGTCTGCTCATCCAGACGGCCAGAAACGAGAATATGCCGAAGGACAACATCGACCGCGCCATCAAACGTGCCTTTGAAAAAGATCAGTCTGACTATAAGGAGATGGTCTATGAAGGCCGCGGACCTCACGGCATCGCCATCATGATCGAGGCTGCCACCGACAACAACCAGCGTACGGTGGCCAATATCCGCAGCTACTTCAACAAGTACGGCGGCTCCCTCGGCACTTCCGGCATGCTTGACTTCCTCTTCGACCACAAGAGCATCTTCACGGTGGCCCGCACCCCGGAAATCGACATCGAAGAGTTTGAGCTCAGCATGATGGACTTCGACGCCGAAATCGATGCCGATGACGAGGAGATCATCATCATGGCCGAGTTCCAGGCTTTTGGCCCTATCCAGAAATTCCTCGAGGATAACAAATATGAAATCAAGAGCTTCAAGTTCGAGAGAATCCCGAAGGAGATGAAGACTCTTACCGATGAACAACGCGCCGAGGTGAACCTTCTGCTCGACAAAATCAATGAAGATGAAGACGTGACCAACGTCTATCACAACATGGTCGAGCCGGAAGAACCGGAGGAATAATACAACTTTGCCATCCCAAAACCCATTAGCCATGTATTATTATAAGTTCAAAGTCTATTACGACGAAGTAGATGATTTCGTGCGAGATGTGGAACTCCTCGCCAACGACAACTTCGAATCATTCCACCATCTTCTTTATGATTGTATCGGATTGAAAGGAAATGAGATGGCTTGCTTCTCTATCTGTGATCCCAAATGGAACAAACAGAAGGAGATCACCTTGGTGGATATGAGCGACGAGGATGCTGAACCCGACAATGCAGAACCGGAATATGAAGAGGAAGATGTCTTCAGCACCAAGTCCAACCTCCCGAATTTCGTCATGAAGGATTCCCTGCTGAAGGATTTCATCTCGGATCCTCATCAGCATATCATCTACGAGTATGACTTTATGGACCCCAAGGTTTTCTACATCGAACTGCAGAAAGTGTTGAAGACCGAGGAGGACGCGTCTCTGTTCCCGCGCTGCACCTACAAATGCAAGGAAATGCCAGTGACCGTCAAGAAGCCGGAACTTATGGAGGATGACGAGTTCGAATTTGAGGATGAAGATATCCGCAACGAGTTCAACGATGGCTATGACGAGGATGACTTCAGCGGATTGAATGAATTTGACGACATTGTATAGAACCCTGTTGGTCATCTCAGGGCCAACGGCGGTGGGCAAGACTTCCGCGGTGGTCTCTTTGGCCGAACAGTACCACGTTCCCATCATCTCTGCCGACTCTCGACAGTTCTTTCGGGAGATGAAGATCGGAACGGCGTATCCCACAGACGAGGAGCTGGCAAGAGCCCAGCGTTACCTGGTCGGGATGCTCTCCATACACGACTACTATAATATATATATGTACGAACAGGCGGTGCTCCAGTTGCTGGACCGCCTGTTTGAGCAATATCCCTTCGTGCTGATGGAGGGCGGGAGCCCCCAGTATATCGCGGCCGTATGCCATGGGGTGGACGAGACCCCCGATGCGGATCCGCAAATCCGGGATTATGTCAACAGAATGTTCCAAAACAACGGCATCGAGGCGTTGAGGGCGCAACTCCAAACTCTTGATCCTGACTTCTACGCCACCGTGGACAAAAACAACCACAAACGGATGATTAGAGCCATTGAGGTCAGCCTCCAGACAGGCCGGCCCTATTCTTCCCTGATGCATCACCAGGAAAAAGAGCGCGACTTCACCATCTGCCGGTACTACCTGAACCGGCCGCGGGAGGAGCTGTTCGCCCGCATCGGCCTCAGGGTGGACAAGATGATGGAGGCGGGACTGGAAGCGGAGGCCCGTGCGCTCTATCCTTACCGGGAACTCAACGCACTGAACACAGTCGGCTATAAGGAACTGTTCGACTATTTCGATGGCAAGTGCTCTCTTGAGAAGGCCGTGGAGAATATCAAGACACACACCCGGCGCTATGCCAAGAAACAATTGATCTGGTTTCGGAAAGAGTATCAGGAACTGGATGCCCGGGAAGTGGATGCCAGAGGACTCGCTGACGTTCTCCAGGAGACCGTTCCCGGCAAATGCTGTTAAATTTGCCCTGTTGACATCTTTTTTGTTTCATCGTTTCATGATCTCTGAATAAACATACTTTTGCCTTTTTAAATTTAGTGTCATTTAAAACTATACAGTTATGAAACGAATTAGCATTATTTCGGCAGCATTGTTCTGCTTGAGTCTTTCGTCCTTTGGACAAACTACCAAGGCTGGTCTTTCCTTCCAGCTGGGCGGCATCCTTCCTTCCACTGAATTTCATGCCCAACCGACTGGCGTGGCCGGCGTGATCGTCCCTGGCCTGAACACCTTCGGACAGAATGGCGGCGCTATGTTCGGCGCTTCCTTTGGCGTGAAATACACCTACTCTTTCCAGAATACCAAGATGGAACATAGCGGTCTCGGTATCTTCATCGCCGCTGACGGTATGTGGAACCCGATGAACAAGAATTTGCGCGACATGTACGACAATCTCCGTGTCACCAAACCCATGTATGTGAATGTGCCAATCATAGTGGGTCTTAATTATACAACCCAATTCAGCGATGTGATCGGTATCTGGGCTGAGGGTGGCATTGGCGCAGACCTCTTCTTCAAGACACCAGAAGGAACAGAGAATGCCCTTACCAAATACAAAATGAATGCCGAGTTCGCTGCTCAGGTTGGCGCCGGTATCCTGTTGGTCCGCACAATCTCCTTGGGCGCTCACTACTATTGGCTGGGCACGCACAATGTGATGGTGCAAGACAACGCCTTCTTGGGCGGCATCACCGATTACCAAATGAAGACGGGTGTCTGGGCTTTCAAACTGGGCTTCCATTTCTAATAGTCGATTTGTGCTCAAAAAGAGAATAATTTTAACTGCACTGTAATTTTTATCTATATCTTTCGTCTTTTATTGAGATTTTTATTATCTTTGCAGTCCAAATTTGATTATTCACTTAATAATAAAACTAGTATGAAAAAAGTATTTTATTTTGCTGTTTTAGCATTAGTTGTGCTTTGCACTGCTTGTAAGGAGGAATATACTACTCCGATTAACCCGTTGGCAATCAGTATTTTCGCCCCTGGTGGCAATGATACTTATTATGAATATGCGGACGCTCGCTCCACAGCCGAACCTACCTTCACCGTTAAGGTCACTGACTATAGCGATTTTGTCAACACCTGCAACGAGCGCAAGGTCTATTCCCAAGCTATCACCTACAAACTGGGTGGCGAGAACTGCACGGTCTATTCCACCTCCTGCACGGAAGACAACACAGCTTATGTCCAGGTCAATGTTCCTCATGTGGGCACACTCTCCCTCAACATGGATCCCGAGGGAAAATGCGAGGAGTGGACCAACTATGAGAAACTCGCTTCCTACGATGTGAATGGAGTCACCTATCCGAATGTTCACAAATTCGACTACGAAATCGGCACGGATGTCTATCACTTCTTCTATGCCGAGAACGTAGGTCTGATTTGGGTCTATGACAACCAACAGAAGGTCTCTATGAAACTTATTGGTCATCAGATTTACTAATATCAGTTAATCACTTTTCATTTTTTTTTTTTTTTTTATTCAAGCCGTGGCAGTTCGCTGCTGCGGCTTGTTTTTTTGTTTAAAGGTGTTGGTTGAATTAATTATTTGTATATCGTTTTGTTAATTGAAAATAAATCGTATTTTTGCCACGTTTGAAGAAATGGATTTATGTTGACACGATTTCGATATTTCTTGTGCGCCCTGTGCGTGGCGCTGGCTTGTGTGACAGGCTTTGCCCAGAACTCTTGCGGCGATTTCCATGCCACTTCGGAAGATACGCTGATCCTTCCGGGTGACACGGTCTTGATACAACTGTCAGGCATGGAGGAGTATGAATGGACGCCCAACAATATGTGGGGGAACACCTATGCTCGCACATGGCAGAAAGTCGCCCCTACCGTCTCCACCGATTACACGGTGCTGGGCAAGTATTACGAGTCTGACAGCACAATGACCACCAACAGTGGCTTTGAAATGGGAAACACGGGTTTCACCAGCTACTACTCCTATAATGCGTCTTCTGTCTATGCTGAAGGCGTCTATTCCATCAGTTCTGTGGCGCATAATGTACACCCGGACTTCTGCACGACCTGCTATGACCATACTTACAATAACAGTTCTGGCCATTATATGATCGTCAACGGCAATCCGGTTGCCAATGTCGCGGTATGGCAAGAGATCATTAATATCAATCCCAGCACGAAATATCGTTTCTCTTCTTATGTGATGACCGTCAATGGCTCCACACAGACCCTTGACAAGGTGGCGCACTTGCAGTTTATTGTCAATAATCAGATGGGTACGGAGTTCTATGCCTCCCAACAGCCGGGTGTGTGGAATGTTGCTGGATTCGACTGGGAAAGTGGTTACAATGACCATACGGTCACGATCAAGATCATCAACTTGAATACGGTGGCCTCCGGCAACGACTTCGGCTTGGACGATATTTGGTTCTCCCCGATGATTGATTGTCCTAAAACCATTCATGTGGAGGTCGTCCCGCCCGCCACTGCATACGATGATTTCCAGGAGATCTGCCAGGACGGCTCCTTCTCCATCAATCCTACCTTCAATGATTCCATAGATGAGCGTCTCTTGTCGGACAACTTTGGGGTCACCATTGATCTAGTGGGGCAGCCGGCTCATGGCGAGGCCACACTGGGAGGCTCCATGGTCTCCTACACGGCGGCGCCCGGTTACTCCGGCATGGACACGGTGTGGTACGTCATCCGCACGCGCAACGCCTTCCCCGATACCGCCGCCATTGTGGTCCATGTGCTCTCGGCCTACATCACCACCATCCAGGATACGGTCTGTGAAGGGCAGGGCTACAACCAATATGGATTCACGGTCTCTCCCTCCGCCACCTTGGATGTCACTTTGCTGCATCAGACCCAGGAGCTGACCACCCAGAACGGTTGTGATAGTATCGTGGAGCTTTTCCTGACAGTGTCGCCAGTCTATGCCACCATCGTGCAGTCGTCCGAAGATCCTTTCTGCGAAAACAATGCGGCCGACCTCATGGTGCAGAGCTCCCTGCCCAATTTCTTGTGGAGCACAGGCGAGACGGATCCCGTCATCCATATAGAGAATGCCGGCGTTTACACGGTGACGGCTTCCGGATACGGATGCGAGAAGGATGCCTCTATCAGAATCGACTACTGCGAGTATCCGTTGCGGCTGCCCAATGCCATCACACCCAGCAATGAGGACGGCCTGAACGACTTTTTCTATATTCCGGAAATCATGACCGGCGACTGGGAGACGTTTGAGATTGCCATTTACGACCGCTGGGGCGAGCAGGTCTATGTCTCCCAAAACAAGGACTTCCGCTGGGACGGCTATGTGAAAGGCAAGCTGCCTGTGAACGAGGTTTATATGTGGGTCATCCACTGCACGACTATAGCGGGCAAGCCGATCGTGTATCGGGGCGCCCTGCTCGTGCTCTAGCCAATAGCCAACAGCTGATCGCTAATGGCCAACAGCTAACAGCCATTTTTCCTGTATTCTTTGCAAATTCCTGTCAGCGGGCATTCCGTGCATTTCGGTTTGCGCGCCATGCAGATGTATCTGCCGTGGAGCAGTAGCCAGTGGTGTGCCTTGGAGATGAACTCCTTAGGGAAGTGGGCCACCAGCTGTTTCTCGACCGCTTCCGGGGTGGGAGCGTTCTTGACCAGTCCGAGGCGATTGGCCACGCGGAAGACGTGTGTGTCCACTGGCATGGCGGCTTGGTCGAAGGCGAAGGCTAGCACCACGTTGGCGGTCTTGCGCCCCACGCCGGTCAGCTGGGTGAGCTCCTCCATGGTGGAGGGCACCTCGCCGCCGAATTTCTCTACCAAGATGCGACTCATCTTCGCCAGATGGTCGGCTTTGCTGTTGGGGTATGACACGGAGGAGATGAACGGCAGGATGTCGCTGGCCTCCGCCTTGGACATGGCTTCAGGGGTGGGGTAGGCGGCAAACAGCGCAGGGGTCACCATGTTGACCCGCTTGTCGGTACACTGGGCCGCCAGCATGGTCGCGACCAACAGCTGATAGGCGTTGTCGTAATGCAACTCGGAAGCGACATCAGGTTGGTGCTCCTCGAAATAGTCCACGATAAATTGGTATCTTTCTTTCAGTGTCATAATTGTCTGGATGATAGGCTAAAAACGAGCGGCAAATGTACAACATTTTTCAATGAGGCCATCTGAAATGATGAAAATGTCTGTTTGGCATTGAAAAATGGTCATTTTGTCCGATTTTGTGCCAAAATGTCATGGTTTTTTGTTTTGGCACACCCGTTGCATATATAAAACCGGCTGCGAGATGAAAATGTGAGCAGCCGAACAACAATGTATGTTTAACAATTAAAAAAATGGAGGTGTATTATGTTACCTGTTATGTTTAAAAACAATTGGTTTCCTACCGTGTTTGAAGATTTCTTGAACAATGACTTTATGCCTCGTGCCAATACTACAGCACCGGCCGTCAATGTGCGGGAAGATGAAAAATCTTATGTGATGGAAGTCGCTGCGCCCGGTATCCGCAAGGAATTCTGCAGAGTGTCCATTAACGATGAAGGTAATCTGGATGTGGCCATCGAGAACAAGATGGAGCACAAAGAGACAGACAAAAAGCATCACTATCTGCGTCGCGAGTTCTCTTATTCCAACTACGAGCAGAGCTACGCCCTGCCTGACGATGTGGACAAAGAGCATATCGCCGCGAAGGTGGAGGACGGCATCCTGACCGTCACCCTGCCCAAGATGCAGAAGGCTGACACCAAGCTGTCCCGTTCCATCGAAATCGCCTAATCCCGGCAGGTCTCCATGGAGAGCTGAGCCCCGGCAATCGCCGGGGCTTTTTTGTGCCCGAACCCCACTTTTCAACCCATATTTCGGGCGTCTGAGAATCGTGTTTTTTTCCTCATTTTTCAGTAGGAAATCTCAAAAAAAAATCCTATATTTGCATGTTTTTTTAAGTTAACTAATGTAATTGAAAATGAGTGAGATAGAAAACCAAAAACCTATTGAAGAAACCTACAGCGCAAGTAATATTCAAGTACTCGAAGGATTAGAGGCCGTCCGCAAGCGCCCCGCCATGTATATCGGTGATGTGAGCAAGCGCGGTCTGCACCATCTGGTGAGCGAAGTGGTGGACAACTCCATCGATGAGGCTCTTGCCGGATTCTGTAACAACATAGAGGTGACCATCTTGGAAGACAATTCCATATCCGTGCTCGACAACGGTCGTGGTATTCCCACCGACATGCACGAGAAGGAGCACCGTTCTGCCTTGGAGGTCGTCATGACCGTCCTGCACGCCGGCGGCAAATTCAACAAGGACTCCTACAAGGTGTCCGGCGGTCTGCACGGTGTCGGCGTCTCCTGCGTCAACGCCCTCTCCAAGCACCTCACCGCCGAGGTGTTCCGCGATGGCAAGCATTTCATGCAGGAGTACGCATACGGCAAGCCTCTCTATCCGGTGAAAGTGGTCGGCGAGAGCGACTACCGTGGCACCAAGGTGACCTTCACCCCCGATGACACCATCTTCTATGAGACGGTCTATGATTATCATGTGCTCTCCGACCGATTGAAGGAGTTGGCCTATCTGAATAAGGGCATCACCTTGACCATTAAGGATATGCGTTCCCTTGACGCGCAGGGCAACCCGCTCCAGCAGGTCTATCACTCCGAGAACGGTCTCCGCGACTATATCGCCTACCTCGATGAGGGCAAAACGAAGATCACCGCCAAACCCATCTACATTGAGGGTGAGAAGCAGGGCGTTCCCGTGGAGGTGGCCATGCAATATAACAACTCCTTCAACGAGGTCATCCATTCTTACGTCAACAATATCAACACGATAGAGGGTGGTACGCACCTGGCTGGCTTCCGCCGCGCCCTGACCCGTACCTTGAAGAAGTACGCGGACGACAACAAGATGTTGGACAAGCTGGCGAAGGACAAGATCGAGATCTCGGGTGAGGACTTCCGCGAAGGTATCACCGCCATCATCTCCGTGAAGGTGGCAGAGCCGCAGTTCGAGGGCCAGACCAAGACCAAGTTGGGCAACAACGAGGTGGCCGGCATCGTGGATCAGATGGTGGGCGAGATGCTGACCAACTATCTGGAGGAGAACCCGAGAGATGCGAAGGAGATCGTCAACAAGGTCGTCTTGGCCGCGCAGGCGCGTCATGCCGCCCGCAAGGCTCGCGAGAACGTGCAGCGCAAGACCGCTTTCGGCGGCTCCGGCCTGCCCGGCAAGCTGTCCGACTGCTCCTCCAAAGACGCTTCCAAGTGCGAACTCTTCCTCGTGGAGGGTGACTCTGCAGGCGGCACCGCCAAGCAGGGCCGTGACGCCCACTTCCAGGCTATCCTGCCGTTGCGCGGTAAGATCCTGAACGTGGAGAAAGCCATGCAACACCGTATCTTCGAGAGCGAGGAGATCAAGAATATCTACACCGCCCTGGGCGTGACCATCGGCACGGAGGAGGACAGCAAAGCCCTCAACATATCCAAGCTCCGTTACCACAAGGTTATCATCATGACCGATGCCGATGTGGACGGTAGCCATATCGCCGCCCTGATCCTGACCTTCTTCTTCCGCTATATGCGCGAGCTCATCGAGCAGGGACACGTCTATATCGCCACTCCGCCGTTGTATCTCGTCAAGAAGGGCAAAGACCAGAAGTATGCCTGGTCGGAGGAAGAACGCCTTGCCTTGGTGGCTGCGGCCTCCAAGAATGGCAACGAGAGCGGTGTCACCGTGCAACGCTACAAAGGTCTTGGTGAGATGAACGAGGAGCAGCTCTGGAGCACCACCATGGATCCGGAGTTCCGCACCCTGCGCCAGATCACCATCGAGAACGCCGCCGAGGCCGACCGCGTCTTCTCCATGCTGATGGGTGACGAGGTGCCCCCGCGCCGCGAATTCATCGAGCAGAATGCCACATACGCCAACATTGACGCATAAGATAGTATCAACAAAAACATAACACCATTATGGACCAGAATACCGACAAAGATCTTGAGCAACAGGCCGCCATCCCGCAAGAACCTGCCACTGAGACTCCGCAAGTAGAACAAGAACAGACCGTCACGCCTGCCCAGGAAGAAACCGCACCGGAAATGCCTGTACAGGAAGAGCCGGTGTCTCTAGAACCGACTCCCGAAGAGGAGGGCTCTCAGGTTAAGGAGGTGGTAATCTCTCTTAAAAATGTCAACGTGTCCCATAAGAAGATA
Source organism: Bacteroidales bacterium (assembly GCA_017615595.1). Lineage (GTDB taxonomy): Bacteria > Bacteroidota > Bacteroidia > Bacteroidales > WCHB1-69 > F23-D06. Next base: position 4,727 of record JAFZZT010000002.1, on the reverse strand, counting down.
CGCGTCCTGACGGATATCTCATTCACTATCCGTCAAGGTGAGTTTGTCTATCTTATCGGAAAGACGGGCTGCGGCAAGTCGTCCATCTTGAAGACATTGATCGCTGAGCTGAAGCCGGAAGGCACGGAGGCTACCATGCTGGGCTACGATTTGTTGCACCTTAAAAACAAGCAAATCCCAGAGCTGCGCAAGAAAATCGGCATGATCTTCCAGGATTATCAACTGTTGGATAACAAGACCGTCTTGGAAAACTTGATGTTCGTGCTGCGGGCTACCCAATGGAAAGACAAACAGGCTATGTTGGATCGTTGTCAAGAGGTGTTGGAGATTGTAGGCCTGGCCACCAAAGACTTCAAGCTCCCCGCTCAACTTTCTGGCGGTGAGCAACAGCGTGTCTGTATTGCCCGCGCCCTGCTGAACCACCCCGATATTCTGCTGGCTGATGAACCGACAGGCAATCTCGATCCAGAAACAGCCAAAGAGATCTTCCAAGTCTTCAGCAATATCAACAAGTCTGGAACCACCATCCTGATGGCCACGCATAACTTTCCGATGATTGATGAATTCCCCTCCAGGACGATCATGATTAGGGACGGGAAATTGACGGATACCGGATTGTGATGCTGTCGATTCTCATTCCCTCTTTCAATGTCAATGTGACCGAGCTGGTCGGGCGTCTCTTGGACCAGGCCAGGGGACTGTCACTTCCATTCGAGGTGGTGATCATGGATGATGCCTCGACAGATATGGCTGTCCGTGCGCATAATCAGCAGCTTTCTCAAGAAGAGGAGGTGCGGTATATCCAACAAGAGGAGAATCAGGGAAGATCAAAGATCCGGAATCTGCTGGTGGAGAATGCCAGGTACGACCATCTGCTGCTGATGGACTGCGATGCGGGAGTGGCCAGCGACCAGTATCTCTCCAACTATATGACCTACCTCAAGGATCATCCGGAGCTCCCTTCCCGGCATGTGATATCCGGAGGCTTGTGCTATCGTGCGGAGAAGCCCTCGCAAGAACGCATGCTGCGCTGGAAATATGGCGTGGAGAGGGAGGTGCGGTCCGCCGAAGAGCGCAATCAACATCCGTATCGCTCCTTCACCCCGTTCAACATCCTCACCACCAAGGAGACCTTTGTGGATAATGGATTTGACGAGTCGTTGACCACCTACGGTTACGAAGATACGCTTTGGGGCTATCAGCTGAAGGAGAAACAGATACCGATGGTGCACATCGACAACCCGCTCTATCACGATGGCCTGGACACCAATGAGGACTTTCTGCGCAAGACCCGCCAGGCGGTGGAGAATCTCTATCACCTGATGCAGGAAAATCGCCTGCCGGAAGACTTTATGTTTGACAGCCGTCTGTTGCGCACATACGACAACTTCCAGCGGAAAGGCTTCTTGCCCATCTGCAGCACATACTACAAAATACTCCACCAAGCGCTGGAGAAATCCTTGAAATTGACACCCTCCCTCCGTCTTTTGGACTCCTACAAATTGTTTTATCTGGCTTATTTGTCACGTTAATCCTTAAAGCAACAATGTCTTATGGTCTTTAAAAATGTATTCAGCGAATATTCCTCCATGCAGTATGTGGTGGATCACCTGCAGATCACTTCTGCACTGGGCCGTTCTTGGTTGATGAACACCCCTTTTATGACGGATGAGGCATTGCTGGAGGAGGAGTTGGAATTGGTGCAGCGGATGAGGAATCTTCTAGTGGATGAGGAACATAAGGATCTCTTCAGAACCATCCATGAGCAGTTTTGCCAGTTGAATGATATCCGTCCGACTGTGGCCTTGATGAATGGGGGTGTCGTTTTTGATGACATCCAGCTCTTTGAGATCAAGAAGACGGCGATCATCGCCAATCGTGTCAGCCTGATGCTTGCCCGATTGTCGTGTGCAGATTTCCAGTTGGAAGAGATGTCCGCCTTGATCGATATTCTGGACCCGGAGCGCACAGGCATTCCGCATTTCTATGTCTATTCGGCTTACAGCGAGACCTTGCGTGCGTTGCGCGAGCAGATGCGTGCGTGTGAGGATGTCGATGAGAAGGAGCGTCTGCGCTTCCAGGCAGAAGGGGAGGAGGATGCTGTCAGAGCAAAACTGACGGAGCAGATAGGTGTTTTCCAGAAAGCTCTTATGCGGAATTTGGAGACTCTGGCACATCTTGACGTGACGATGGCCAAGGCGCAGTTGGCGATAGCGTGGCGCGCTTGCCGCCCGACCGTCACTGCCAAGACCCGGCTGTCGCAGCTTCGCAACCCCGAGGTGGATGAGATTCTGCAGTCGCAGGGGCGGCAATTCCAGCCGATAGACATCGCGTACGGACAAGAAACAGTGTTGGTTACGGGCGCCAATATGGCTGGCAAGTCCGTGCTGCTGAAAACGCTCTCCTTGGCGCAGTATCTCTTGCAGTTCGGTTTCTTCATCCCGGCAGAACAGGCAGAGATGGCCCTCGTGGATGAGGTCATCACCAGCATAGGCGACAACCAGTCGGAGTACAGCGGCCTCTCCTCCTTTGCGGTGGAGATCCTGACCATCGACCGTATCATCAAGACGGCCAAGCAGGGTGTGCGGGTGTTGGCGCTCGTGGACGAGCTGGCCCGCACCACCAATCCTGAAGAGGGCAAGCGTCTGGTGAATGGCTTTATCCGTATGGCACAGACGCTCGCGGTGACGGCCGTGGTGACGACTCACTACAGCGGCATCCATACCGACTGCCGCCGTCTGCGCGTGCGCGGCCTGCGCCTTGACGGCCAGCAGAGTGTCACGGCGCGCAACATCAGCAACTACATGGACTATTCGCTCGTGGAGACCACCGATGACGAGGTGCCGAAGGAGGCCCTGACCATCGCCGAGCTCCTTGGCGTGGATGCCGATTTCATCCGCATCGCCCGGGAAGAGTAGGGGATAGTGCCGAGAGCCAGACATTATTTTTTTATTCCATTGTCCACATTTTTTGAGTATCTTTGCGGCTGCGAATTTTATGGTTCGCGGTCCCTAAGTATAACCTTTAAATTGTATCAATATGAATGAAGAAATTTTGTCTTTGAAACCTGCAAAGGTTTTCTACTATTTCAATGAGATTACCAAGATCCCGCGCCCCTCGAAGCAGGAGACGCTCATATCCGAATGGCTGGAGAAGACCGGCAAGGCCCTGGGTCTCCCTACCAAGCGCGACAAAGCCGGCAACGTGCTCATCGCCAAACCCGCCACACCGGGCAAGGAGAATGTGACTCCCGTCATCTTCCAAGCCCACATGGACATGGTGTGCGAGAAGAACAATGATACCGACTTCGACTTCTCCAAGGATGCCATCCAGACCTACATCGATGGCGAGTGGCTCAAGGCCAAAGGCACCACGCTGGGCGCCGACGACGGCATCGGCATGGCCATGGCGCTGGCTATCCTCGATGATGAAGAGCTGGAGCATGGTCCTATCGAGTGCCTCTTCACCGTGGATGAGGAAACGGGCCTCTCGGGCGCCAAGGCCCTGGAGGCTGGATTTATGACCGGCAAGATGCTCATCAACCTCGACTCTGAAGACGAGGGCCAATTCTTCATCGGATGCGCCGGTGGCAAAGATACAGTCGCCACTGTTGAGTGCGAGTATGAGGATGTGAAAGAGCTGGAGAACCCGGATGTCAAGTTCTACAAAGTGATGGTGAAGGGCCTGCAGGGAGGTCACTCCGGTGACGACATCAACAAGGGCCGCGGCAACGCTGTGAAACTCCTCACCCGTCTGCTGTACAACGGCTATTGCGACTACAACCTTCGTATTGCCGACATCCAGGCTGGCAATCTGCGCAACGCCATCGCCCGCGAAGGCTTCGCCGTGGTGGCTGTCCCCGCCGACAAATGTGCCGAATGGGAGCTCTACTGCCAAGCGATGAATAAGATCTACAAAGACGAATTCCACACCACGGATCCTGATGTTGAGGTGACCCTCGAGGCTGCTCCTGCCACGGAAAAGGTGCTCTTTGAGTTCTTGCAGATAGATCTGTTGAATGCGTTGATGGTTTGCCCGCACGGCGTGCAGGCTATGTCGCAGGATATCCCCGGCTTCGTGGAGACTTCCACCAACCTGGCATCTGTGAAGAAGATCGACGACAAGATTGTCATTACCACCAGTCAGCGCAGCTCTGTAGAGTCTCGCAAGGAGGCTGTGGTTGACAAAGTATCCACCGCCTTCTGGATGATCGGTGCCGAGGTCGTCTCCGGCGACGGCTATCCGGGCTGGAACCCGAATCCTGATTCCCAAGTGCTGCACGTCCTTGTGGATGCCTACAAGAACCTCTTCAAGAAAGATCCGCAAGTGCTGGCTATCCACGCTGGTCTCGAGTGCGGCCTCTTCTCCGAGAAGTATCCGGACCTTGACATGGTCTCCATCGGACCGACCCTCCGCGGCGTCCACTCTCCCGATGAGAAACTGGAGATCAAGACTGTTCAGATGTGCTGGGATCTCCTGATCGAGTTCTTCAGACTCCTGAAGTAGCCATTTGCTAGTATCTGATAGCCGTTAGCTAAAAGCCTATGACCAATAGCTAACGGCTATTGTTTTTTTTGTATTTTTGCGGCTTGTTTTTTAATCCAAAATCTATACCCATGAATTTTATTGAGCAAATTATCGAAGAGGACATCCGACAAGGTAAAAACGATGCTAAGGTACATACCCGTTTTCCTCCGGAGCCTAACGGTTATCTTCATATCGGTCAT
>JAFZZT010000050.1 GCA_017615595.1 Bacteroidales bacterium | reverse complement strand
TTGTTGTAGTCCTCCACGGAGATTTTCTTGCCGATGTCCTCTTTCGTGATGCCGAGGGTCTTCTCCACGCCGAGTTCCACGGGCAGACCGTGCGTGTCCCAACCGCCCTTTCTGCCGACATACTTGCCGGTGAGGGTTTGGTAACGGCAGACGATGTCCTTGATGGTGCGGGCCATCACGTGGTGGATGCCGGGCATACCGTTTGCAGACGGCGGTCCCTCAAAGAAAACGAACCGTTCGTGCCCTTCGCGGGTGGATAAACTCTTGGAAAAAACGTCGTGTTCTTCCCAATACTTGCGCATCTCTTCCCCTAATTTCGGAAGATTAAGACCTTTGTATTCAGTATATTTCATCGATAAATAGGTTTTTCCAAAAAACCTGCAAAGATACAAAATTTAATGGATAATGGAAAATTGATAATTGCACGGCATTAAAAGAAGCAGATATATCGTCCGATAATCTGCCCAGTGGAGTTAATTGTGTACATCACCATCAATTGTTTCCCACTTTTCCACATGTCCACGGTAATTCTCCAATATCCATCTATGGTGTTCACCCTTCGCACCATCCCGTCGCGAAGAAAATCGTACCCATGAGCAGCCATATCCGCGTCTATCGCATCCAACATACTGTCAAAATTGGGGACCACATCGTGATAAATCATTCGAGAACTCACCTTTTGATCGAACCTAACGAACAGACATTCTCCGTTGGCATCGTAACCTTTGACTGAACCGTCATGGAACCTAATTCTATAAAAAGTTTGAGACGGAGTTGTTATGGATTCGATTTGCGACACCTCTTTTTTTATCACAAGTTTCCGGACTGTCTTAGGTAAAGAATTGTACGGAATCTCTGGATAGGTGGGAAATCCATCAAAAACAGACACCTCTGTTCTACCACAAGAAGCCCGACTTTTCCGGCCCCAAGTACCTTCGTCATAACCTTCATTCACTTCATAACTTGTCAATTTTCCTTTTGACAGATTGAGACGAGCATACCAAAAGTAGTCGCCCCCGTCCGACACGGCGATGAAATGTTGTTCTGGATGCCAATCATCACTAGGAAGGATATAGCAATTGATATACACACAAGTGTCACCAAAATCATCTTGATAAAAAACGTATTGCCGCTGGTAGTCGTAGAATCGTAAAGACGTGAAGCACCTCGGAACTTGGTGCGCAGAATCGACCATATTATCCAACGAATTCGCAAATATTGCTTCAGCGAGATTCAGTTCCCGCAAACCGACTTTCACAGGATGTCCGTTTTTTGATAATTCTTGAAAAAAACGCGATGCTGTATCAGCTGGTTGAATCAAATACCCTACAGTGTCTTCTCCATTAAAGCATTGATAGAAAATATCTTCCGGTAATCCCCGAAAAATCAGCCGACCCTCGCGGTCATATTGTTCTATCGTATCTCGTTTCACCTCAGTCATGGAAGTGATTGTCACCGGTTCCAGCCGTTTGAGGGTTTGTGCGAATGCCGGGCACATCGCTATCATACAAAGACACAAGAAAAACAGGATGTGATGTTTTCTCATAATGATCAATTAATATTCAGCTGCAAACATACACAATTATTTTGTAACCATTCTCCTTTTTCGCATCCTGATAGAAAGTTAAAAGGTTAAGGGTTAAAAGTCTATGTCTAATTGTTTCGCAGGCCATAGGTGTGCGGGCATCCGTTACTCTATCCACGTGAAACGGACATCCACCACCTTCCATTCCCCGTCCTGCTTTTCCAATACTGCCTGGCCGCCTTCATATACAAACCGGAACAGTACGACTGCGCGGTTCATTTCAGGATTGAAAATGATTTGACTCGCCTCGGGATAGGTTTCATATTGCCAGTAACCACCCCAATGACCGTAGAAAATGCGAGCGGCACTATCGAGGAATTCTTTTTTTTGTTTGCTGATATCCGAGGCTGTAGCGGGTTGCATGATATTTTCGTCACCCAATTCAACATGGTCATCACCCAAAAAAGAATCCAATAATTTTTTGTAACCATCCGTAAGATATACCACCTTCTTATCAATAAAACTCACAGGAGGTCTGAATCTTATGTCTGAAACCACTTCACTTACGGGGATATTAAATTCACTTAAAGAATACCCTCCATGGCCATTTCTACCTGCATAATTAAAAGTTAAGTAAGACCAGTATCCAGGTTGAAGATTAGCTAGCCATTTTTTTTGATAATTCGTGTCGTCTGCATAGAAAGGTAGGATGCGTGCTATCATAAAGGAATCTATTTCCTCCGGTTTGTAAAGAATAAAGTCTGCCGTACAGATTTTCCCAAGGGAACCCTGAACGATGAAATAGGGCTTGTCATCATATATGGAACAACGTGTTCCACGACGAATTGTCTGCATCGGTTGGTAGAAGGCGGTAAACACTTTGTGTGCCTCTTTTACATAGGGATTCTTTGCCTTCTTTTCGTTGGATTTCACCTCTTCCGACCAGTTGTCGAAAAATTTGTACAACAACTCTGTTGATCGCGATTGATAGGCCTCTTTCAGCAACTTGGCCTGTGATTCGCTCTGTGCGGAGACGGTCACGGTGACGACAAGGAATAATATGAAAAGTGTTAGTTTTTTTCTCATAATCGTTTATGATAGACCCTTTTCTTCCCAACAATATTCACGTCAAACAAGTTCCAAAACCAAAGGTACGATAACCTGCTGGATTGTCTGACGATCAAGCCTGTGTCCACCGTGGAAGTGGACAACATTCTTGTAATGCTGGCGGAAGATGTCCTCGCAGTTGACAGTTGTATCGTTGTCGGCAAAGAGACCGAAGACGTATTTCTTGTCATAATCCGTGATGCCGTCGAACTGGTGCATCTCCATCTCGGAGAAATGCTGAATAATGTCTGACGTGATGGAAAACGTCTTTTCGCCATTCTTTCGAGGGTTGAAGAATTCGAAAGTCCCCACCTTTAGGATGTCATCGTGCGTTGATATGTCGAATGCGGGATTGATACAGATGCGTTTGAAACCGAACATTTGTTGAGCATACATACCGCCCATACTGGTACCAACCACTATGTCTGGATGTTCGTTTTTGCATAATTCTTTCAGGAAGGGCAATGCTTCAGCGGGGTCAACGGGGATGTCGGGTGCTAACACTGTCCAATCAGACAACAACTCTCGTAATGTATTTACGGTACTGCCGGCTCCCGATGAGCCGAAACCATGGAAATAGATTAATTTATTCATGGCATAATATTCATGTTTCTATGAAATTCCTACTTAACGGTAATGCTTTTGACAATTCTGTTGAGTTCTTGCAAGTGTGGGTCGGAGTCTGCGGCCAGGAGGCAGAAGAAAATTTTTCCCTTCTCTATAAAAACTAACATCGTTCCCTGGATATCAGTTTTGCTTGATGTGCCGGTAAAGTCAACCGAAGAGTTGGGATAGGCGATAGGGAATTCTTTGACTTCGCCAGCTTTAACATTTTGAAAGGAATTACCAAGCTCTTCAATCAAAGGGGGCATAAGTTCTTCTAACATAGCATCACAATCGCTTTTTGAGGAGTGTCCGCTCATCTTTCCCAATAAACCGAAATAGACCAGGGATAGTTCATCATCATCTTCTGGAAGGCTGCAAAAGAAGGAGAAGGTTTTGTCTTTCTTGTTGTACTCTTGGTCAGAGATGGAATAGTCGTCAGGATATTTTATGGACAATCCACGCCATGAGAAAGATTTGATGGTTGGGCCTCCTTGACACCACGCAGTGGAGGTGAGTAGGATAAAGGCGAATAAGAAGGTGATACGTTTCATATTGGTAATTTTTTAGTGTTTTTTTTCAATGTGGTTTTAATATAGATGTTTTTAACGGGCTGGGGTCAGTTCGAGGCGTTCGAAGAGCAGTGCGTGGGGCATGATGACGCTGCATGGGATAGCTTCTCCAAAAGTTATTTTCAGGAGGATGTTATGGGCACGCGTGTCGCTGTCGGCGCACGACATCTGCTGGAAATTGCGATAGGTGACAGCAGGCAATACGGCATTGCGTATCAGGGTCTTCTTCCCATTGAAGGTGTTGATGCGGTAGAGGATGACAGTTCTTTGTTGGAAGTCAATGTGGGTAACGAGATAGGCGTGGTCATAGCCGGCGGCGCGGGCTTTTTCTCGAAGGCGTTTCAGCAGTTTCGGGTAGGAAAGGGTGCTCTTGCATTGCATGGTCAGCACTCCAGGGCCACAGTGGCGCGTCAGCTCGTTATTAAATATGTTGATGGCGAAACGCTGGTGTCCATTGCTGTATGCGACACCCGCTGTCGGAGTCCGGTTGGAGAGCAAGGTCACCAGCTCACCGTGATTGACGAGTTCCAGTTTCTGTTCTACCGGCACACCCTCGGCATCCACCTGATAGCTGCCAATCAGCGGCATGCCGTTATAGGTGTCGAGAGGGTCTTCGGCGGTGATGGAAATGCCGGGGTGTATGATGCGCTTGTCAATCAGCCATGACATGGGCGAGCGCGAGGGCAACCATGGTTTGATCCCTGTCACCATCTTCAGCGGCTCCCGTTGCGCGATCAGACTCTCTTTGCCTTGCAAGAAGGCGGTGGCAAAGCATTCGACTGCCGCATCTCCGACCATTAGGACGGGCCCATCGTAAATCTCATCCATCGTGGGGGCTTTGGCGCGTGCATCCAACATCTCGCGGATGCCTTCTATGGCTGCCACGAGGGAGTCATGGTGCGCTTCCAACTCGTCAATCTCTTTGAAACAGAACGCTTTATAGAAATTTTCCTGATCGTCAGCAATCATGATGTGAACATAAGAGAGGGGCTGTGCATAATAGAGCCCTGTGGCATCAGCATAGTAGGCATTGGCTTGATAAGAGGTGATTCGCACCCAGGACTCTATTCTGGTGCGGCCTAAGATCTGAGAGAACTCGCATGCAAAGTTTTGCAGTTGCGGCAGACACTCTTGTTGGAGGGTGCGTTCTGCCAAAACGTTTTGGGTGATGGCTTCCGATCGGTCTGGTAAGACTTTGTAAGCCTCTTCTTGCATGGATTGCAAGGCACACTCTTTCATCTTAAACAGTTGAGCCACATAAGGATAACATCGAGCTGCACTCCACCATAGTTGCCGCTTCAGGTTGTTTTTATGATTATCAAAAGGAATATCCACAAAGTCAAAGTAAAAAATATGATCATCATCGTCGAGATAGGGTCCAGCGGTATTGAAATGGCTACTGTTGCGTACATCGCTGCCAACCTCCACGATAGTTCTCAGATAACGACGGTTGAGCTCTTCTGCGTCAGATGCAAATCCCAGAATGGCGGTGATGTCAGCCACATGTGCATCCGTGAGCAGATAGCTGAGGAAATAGGGTGAAGGGTGATCCCCAAGGTGGAGGGAGTCTCTGCCTTGACGGGTCATCTCCTGCAAGACATCCAAGATCGAGGTCTGTTCGTGGGTGCTGGAATCCAATGTCAACCACCAATCATTCAATATCAAAGAGTCTCCGCGAGTGATGGGGGCATCGTGAACATCGTTGGAATCGATGCTGTTGTAGAGCTTCCACAACTGCTCTTGGATCTCCTCAATCAGGAAAATGTCGTCAGGGTTTTCAAAAGTAAAAGATTCCCAATGGCGCTCCAACTTTCCCTCGTCAGTTTGCCGTTCTACGACAAGGTTGAGTCTGGTTTTGATGTCGTTATGGGCCGAATAGTCTTTTTCCTGCACAGTCCATTTGCGATAGATCTCGTAGGAAATGGAGGCGGAGCAATTGACCACATAAGGGACGTGCTCAAAAATGGCGGTACTTTTTTGGAGTTTATCGATCAGCACCTGCTCGTTGAAGGATGTCTGGGTGGGGAGAGGCTCATAGCCGGGCTCAAAGGGTGCCTCCTCATCATAGCTGGAGGAGAGGAAACCGTTTGCTTTGGCAAGATAGTATTGGATGCTGTGATTGTAGGCCCGTTGGGTGTTGAATTGGAAAAGGCGATTCAGGGTGCTCTCATCGTTGGTTGTCGGGAGAGCGAACATGTGGTAGGCTGTGATGGACATGGGGTTGCCGACTTGCGAGATTTCGACGAAGGAAGTACCTGCACGTTTGACGGTGGATGTTTTATCACAGACACTGCCGAATGACACTCTGAGGTTATACTCCTGAACTTCTTCTATCCGATAGGTGACAGCGGTGATGGGGTAGGCCTTCTCGGTCACGATGCCGGAATGGTTTTCGGCTTCCCGCAACATGATCTGAAGCAGGGCGTCATCTTCCGGCGCAGACTGGCCATATCCGGTGGCGAAGGACAGGATACAGCACAGGGCTGCCAGCAGCAGAGGATGGAGCGCTTTCATGGGAGTTAGTCTCTGAAAATGGTGGCGTTGCGGTCAGGACCGACGGAAACGATGGACACTTTGACACCGGTGAACTCCTCGATGTAGCGGATATAGTCTTGGAAGGTCTGGGGCAGCTCATCATAGCTTTGGCAATGGCTGATGTCCTCCTTCCAGCCGGGGAGGGCGGTATAGACGGGCTCGATGGCCACGTCTGTCTCGGTGGGCATGCGGTTGGTCAGTTCGCCGTTGACCTTGTAGGCGGTGCACACGTGGATGGTGTCGAAGTCGGACATCACGTCTGCCTTGGTGAGGGCGATGTCGGTGACGCCGTTGATCATGAGGGCGTATTTGAGGGCGATGAGGTCTAGCCAGCCGCAGCGGCGCGGGCGTCCCGTGGTGGCGCCGAACTCGTTGCCGATGGTGCGCAGCTTCTCGCCGGTCTCGTCAAAGAGCTCGGTCGGGAAGGGGCCGCTGCCCACGCGGGTGCAGTAGGCCTTCACGATGCCGATGACCTTGCCGGCGAAGTGCGGGTCGAGGCCCAGGCCGGTGAAACAGCCGGCGGCGATGGTGTTGGAGGAGGTGACGAACGGGTAGGCGCCGAACTCCAGGTCGAGGAGCGTGCCTTGAGCGCCTTCCGCCAGCACGCGGCGACCTTCTTGCAGGTACTCGTACAGCACATATTCACTGTCGATGGCCTGGAACCGCCGCAGCGTGTCCAGCGCCTTCAGCCAGCGCGCCTCCAACTCGGGCAGCGTCTCGCTGAAGTCGTAGTGATATTGCGTCAGCATCTCCTTGTGCTGGGCGAGCAGCTTCTGGTATTTCTCCTCGAAACGGTCGGAGTAGAGGTCGCAGACGCGCAGGCCGGAGCGGGCGGTCTTGTCGGTATAGGTCGGTCCGATGCCCTTGAGGGTGGAGCCGATCTTGCCGGCGCCCTTCTTGGCCTCCTGTGCGGCGTCCAGCAGGCGGTGGGTCGGCATGATGAGATGCGCCTTCTTGGAGATGAGCAGGTTCTTCACGGGCTCCAGTCCCATCTTCTCCAATGCTACAATTTCCTCCTCAAAGGTGATCGGGTCGATGACGACACCGTTGCCGATGATGTTGGTCTTCTCTTTATGGAATATGCCCGATGGGATGATATGCAATACATGGCGGATGCCGTTGAATTCCAACGAGTGTCCGGCGTTGGGGCCACCTTGGAAACGGGCCACGACATCATAATCGGGAGTGACGACATCTACAATCTTTCCTTTTCCTTCATCACCCCACTGCAATCCAAGCAGAATATCTATCTTCATATCGATGTTTAATTTATTGAATATCAAAGTTGTAATAGCGAATAGGACGATTGGGGACCGCCCACCATCCTATAGGATTATAGGTTGCAAAGATACGACTTTTGCCGAAACCTTCAACTTTTATTTTTCAAAAATGTAGAATAGCACATTCAATTATTTGTGAATAATCTCCACCGTTGCTTGAAGGAGATTCCGCCGGCGACAGCCGGCGGAATGGTGGGACACCGCAGATCAAGTGGATAAAAAGAGGGCGGCGGCGGATGGTGTCAGGTTGTAACCTCGCTTCGTGTGCCGCCGCCCTCGCAAATTCACGCTCCGATTGGATTGTAGTGACGCGGTACCCCAGCAGTTGTCCATGGGTGCGTAGAATCACGAAGGTGTAGGTGAAGTTGTTGCTAAGCCCCGTACTGGCGGTGGTTCATGGGTGTATAGAATTATGGTGGTGCGTCACGATCCCGAACCCCGCAGGGGTTGAAGCTTGGTAGAAACGAGTAAGCGGGTGCCCATCATCGCGGCGCGGGTGTTGTGTGCCAAGACGCTGGCACGTGCCGCCGCGAAAAGGAGGAAAGTGAATAGTTGACAGTTTTCAATTATCAATTATCAGTTTTCAGCTTGGAGTTGACAGTTGAGAAATTAAGAAGTTAAGAATTGGGGTGGCGAGAGTTCAAAGTCAAAGTTCAATGTCAACGTCGCCTGCCAATAGCCAACAGCCTTCATCGTACAGCGAGGCACCGCATGATGTTCTCCCCTTGGGCGCTGCGCAGGTGCATGGCCCCTCCGAGGCACTGTCGGTAGTCCCGACAGCGGGCGCAGGGACCGCATCGCATCCAGTCGCGCTGGCGCATGACCTGGAACCGCTGATCCCAGATCTCCATCAGATCATCCTGGTAGATGTTGCCCTGCACGAAGGAGCGGTTGATATTGGGGCAGGCGGAGATGTCGCCGTTGATGAGGACAGAGCCGATGTTGATGCCGGCCCGGCAGAAGAAATAGCTGTCGCGCACCTGCTCTTCATAATCACCAGTGTAGGCCTCGCAGCTGAACTTGAGGTCGATGCGGCCTTCGCGGCGTGTCTCGGCGATAAAACGGAACATTTCCTCCACTTGGGGACGGGTAAGCTGCAGGTCTCCGTTTGCCGCCGCCCGACCGATGGGGGCAATAGTGAAGAGTCGCCAATGACGGATGCCGTTTTCTATCAGCACCTCCTTGAGTTGGGGCAATTCCAGGAGATTGCGCTGGTGCACGCAGGTCACCACGTCGTAGGTCAACTGTCCAGAGGCAGCGATGAGCCGTAGTGCGCCAAGAGCGCGCTGGTAGCTGTGGGGGTTGTTGCGCAGCCAGTTGTGGGTTGCCTCCAGTCCGTCGAGGCTGACTGTGATGGAACCCATGCCCGCGGCCACGAGCTCTCGATGACGCGCTTCGTCGTACAACAGGCCGTTGGTGACGATGCCCCAGCGGAAGCCATGCTGGCGCAATGCCCGGCCACAAGCGGCCAGGTCTTGGCGCAGGAGCGGTTCGCCTCCTGTGATGGCAATGGTGGTGGTATAAGGCTTGTATCGTTTTTCCAAGGGTTCAAGAGCATGGAGGAAGTCCTGGAAGGGCATGTCCACGACATGGGACTCCGCCTTGCAGTCGGAGCCGCAGTGACGGCAGGAGAGATTGCAGCGCCAGGTGCATTCCCAAAAGAGATAGTTCAGCTCGTGGATCTCGGTCTCGTTACGACGAAAGACCCTAAAAAGCCATCGCTTGAGAGGATTACGCCTATTCGTCTTCATGAACCCGGTTGACTGTCAGCTGGATGGGAGCGTGCAGGTCTTCGTAGGAGAGTGTGGTGATCTGTGCCTCATACAGGCCATGTTCCGTGCTGTCGGTGTCCCACAGATGGGCTTGGTAATGAGACCATCCGGAAGCAACGAATACAGGTTCAATATCTCCGAAGGTGCCGGCGTGGTCCGTTGTGTCTCGCATGAAAGCCCCTTCAATATAAACGCCAATGCCCTCCACAGGTTCTTGAGTCTCGGCATCCAAGACGACGCCGAAAATACTGCTCTGCTCTTCGGGCGGCATCCCGTAGCAGGCCTGGAAGGTGAACATCAGCGCGGTGGCGGAGAATGAACCGAACAGAAACCGCATCAGCTGACGCTTTTTCGCTTTTATTTTCTCGAAAAGTTTCATGATTGTTTGTGGGTATTGGATGGCGTTTCAGTTATTGTTAATAAAGTGGACTTGCGAATGATCTTTAAATATCGTGGCAAAGATAGCAAAATAATCAGATAAAAACACTGTTTCTATCATTTTTCCGACCAATGCTCTTTTCCAGACAGGTCAAGCCATCCTTCCTGTCCATCTAGAAAGATCCGATAGCCATTTTCCATCTTCTCAAAATTATCGTATCTGGGAGGGAAAACAATTGTTCCATCTTTTTCAATACAACCCCAATGGTTGTTTTGAAGCACCATATAATAGGTGTCTGTATCCAGAATCTCCTCATACACAGGTTCGACAATGACACGTCCTGTCATGTCGCAGATGCCGTATTGTCCCTGTTTGGCCACATAGAATCTGGAAGATATGGTATCCAAGATGATTTTATCATAATGCCGGTTGGCGTCAATGACAAATCGGCCGTTTGGGGATAGTATGACCCCATATAATTGATTGTCGGCATGGGTGGTGCCGAAGAACAGGCCGTTAAAATAGGATAGTGCGGTGAAGATGTACGGTGTCATCGTTTGGCCGTTGGCATCACCGATGGCGAAGTTATAGTCACGGCGCAGGCGTTGCCACACAAAACCGTCATCTTCCTTCAGCCGAAGCGTATCCATATCCTTTTTCCTGATACTCAACAGTTTTCTTTTTACGGTTTTTCCATCGGAGTTGCGCATTATTTCCACATAATAGTCACTGACGGGCAGTGTGGCGTGATGATGTTGCCCTCATCCAGAAGAAATGTCTGTGCTATTCTGGATGCGTCCACCGTGATGACCCTCACCGTATAGTTGTGCCATTGTTCGGGCGGAATTCTATAATTACGTATGGTGCCTGGATAGAAGAGGACGGATGCGCTGTCCGGTTCCATTGTGGTCTTTTTTCCTTTTGTGGTGAACCATACTTGGGTGGTGTCGCCAAATACACCTTTTTGGTTCTGACCGAAAGCGATGGCGCAGTAGCGGGTGCCGCTATTCAGGATCAGACGCCCCCACTGGTCTTTATTGTATTGGGCGGTATTCTCTTTCAGCAGTTGGCAGATGGAGTCCAAACCGAGGCGGTGGTAACTGTCGGCAGAGACCAGGCCATTGTAGTACACGGCGGTGGCCTCATTGGGTGTGGAAACAATGTAGGCGGAGGAGTCGGTGATCATGGACGTTTTGATGCTTATAGTAGAGCGTCCATTGTCGCCTTTAGATGGGGTACGAAAACTGAATCCATGCAGCGGGAACGGATGGCCCGCCGCATCGAATGGCACGTTCAAGACTTGGTAATAACTGCCTGGGGTAAGAAACGACCAGGTGGAATTCAGGTCGTCGGAATGCACGTCGTATCGTTCTCCCCAACGGAGGATGGCATCTTCCATGGTCATCCCGAACAGTTTGGCCCACATGTTCACCTCATAACCGTCGTCTCCGTACACGTAAAAATAGTCGCACCACTCATTCGGATAATGGGTGAACGAGGCCATTTCGGGTTCCAGGCGGGTGAGCAAGGTCTTCACCTCTGGCAGACCGGATTGGTCCTGACAGGGGAAGAGGCATGCCACAAGCAGCAGCGTTCCCAAAGAAGAGAGCAGTTTATGCATGACAGAAGGCGGAAGGAACCTTGTGTGGTTACATTTATTCTTTTCGCTCTTCCTCTTGCTTCAGCGAGTCGGCATTCTGTTGGATCTCCTGCTTGAGGGCCTTGATTTCCTCGATCTGCTGGTCGCGTCTCTTGCGCAGTTTGGAGACCTCTTTCTCTGCATGGGTACGGGTCCATTTGAAGGCTATCAGGTAGTGGAAGATGACAGCGATGAGCCACAGCAGAGAGAAGCACAGGCATATTTTGAGAAAGCCTCCGGTCAGTTCTGGTCGGAAAGCGTTTTTGAGCAGATACCAGAGAATCCAGATGATGGCGACAGACAAGATGAAGATGCTCAGGTGGATGAAAAAGGCGCGGCGCGTGTTGGCGGTTTTGGTGATTTGCACCTCTTCTTCAGTGGTGGCGATTTCTTTTTGGATATCAGTATTCTCTTCCATAATTTTATTTGATTAAGGTTCCGATAGATTCTTGATGGATGACTTTGAGGAGGTTGCCGGGGATGTTGGCATTATACACATAGATGGGCATCCCGTTCTCTTTGCAGAGGGTGAAGGCGGTGAGGTCCATGATGTGGAGGTTCTTGGCGTAGGCCTCGTCGAAGGAGACAGTCGTGTATTTGGTGGCGGTGGGGTCCTTCTCCGGGTCGGCAGTATAGACGCCGTCCACGCGGGTGCCCTTGAGGAGGATGTCGGCCTTGATCTCGACAGCGCGCAGGGCCGCGGCCGAGTCGGTGGTGAAGAAGGGGTTGCCAGTGCCGCCGCCGAGGATGACGACGAAACCTTCGTCCAGCAGTTCGGTGGCCTTGCGCCAGGAGATTTTCTCGCTCACGCCCTCAACGGCAGCGGCGGAGAGCACCTTGGCCTTGACGCCTAACTCTGCCAAAACGCCTTGCAGGGCCATGGAGTTGATGATGGTGGCCAACATGCCCATCTGGTCGCCCTGGCGGCGCTCAAAGCCCTTGCCGGCGCCCTGCACCCCGCGGAAGATGTTGCCCCCGCCAATGACGACACCCACCTGGATGCCCTCTTGAACGGCCGATTGTATTTCTTTGGCATAATGCAGCACGTGCTCGTAGTTGAGACCGTAGCCGTCGTTCCCCATCAGGGATTCGCCACTTAATTTTAATAAGATACGCTTATATTCCATATTGTCGAAATTAAAGCGCAAAGATATAAAAGTTTCAGCAATGCCCAACCATCTGCAGGCGTTTTTTGATAGAATGCTGTGAAAGAAGGAAGATTGTGGTCGTGTGGTTTGAGGCCGTTTCGATTCTGCAAGGTTTTTTCTTCCAGGATTGTAAAATTATCGTATCTTTGCCATCCTGTTTGCAATATGGTTGCTGATTATGAATCACTAGTAAAAGAATATCAAGATGGAATATTATCAAGGACAAACCGCATTTTTCCCCAATGTCGGGAAAATCCAATTCGAAGGCAAGGAATCCAAGAATCCGTTAGCTTTTCACTATTATGACGAGAACCGCGTGGTGATGGGCAAGACCATGAAGGAGCATCTCAAGTTCGCCATGGCCTACTGGCACACGCTTTGCGCCGGGGGTGAGGACCAGTTCGGCGGACCGACGAAGACCTTCCCGTGGAATGCTGCCGCCGATCCGATTTCCCGCGCCAAGCTCAAGATGGACGCGGCCTTCGAGTTCATGACCAAGTGCTCCATTCCCTACTACTGCTTTCACGATGTGGATGTGGTGGAGCCTGGCGACACGCTGGCGGAGTTCGAGAAACGGCTTGCCACGATGGTGGAACACGCCAAGGGGCTGCAACAGGCCACCGGCAAGCAGCTGCTCTGGTCCACGGCCAACGTCTTCGGGCACAAGCGCTACATGAACGGCGCCGCCACGAACCCCGACTTCCACGTCACGACGTTTGCCGCCACGCAGATTAAGAACGCCATCGACGCGTGCATCGCCTTGGGCGGCCAGAACTACGTCTTCTGGGGCGGTCGCGAAGGGTACATGTCGCTGCTCAACACCGACATGAAGCGCGAGAAGGAGCACCTCGCCATGATGCTGACGATGGCTCGCGACTACGGCCGCAAGCAAGGGTTCAAGGGTACTTTCCTCATCGAGCCGAAGCCCATGGAACCCACTAAGCATCAGTACGATGTGGACGCTGAGACTGTCATCGGGTTCTTGCGCCACTATGGTCTGGACAAGGATTTTGCCCTGAACATCGAGGTGAACCACGCGACCCTGGCCGGCCACACCTTCGAGCACGAGCTGCAGTGCGCCGCCGATGCGGGGATGCTGTGCAGTATCGACATCAACCGCGGCGACTACCAGAACGGCTGGGACACCGACCAGTTCCCCATCGACATCTACGAGCTGACAATGGCCTGGTTAGTCATCCTGCAAGGTGGTGGATTCACCACCGGCGGCACCAACTTCGACGCCAAGACGCGCCGCAACTCCACCGACCTGGAGGATCTCTTCTACGCGCACATCAGCGGCATGGACGCTTTCGCCCGCGCTCTGCTCACCGCCGCCGCCATCCTCGAGCACTCCAACCTCCCGAAAATGCGTGCCGCCCGCTACGCCTCCTTCGATGAGGGCAACGGCAAGGCCTTCGAGGAGGGCAAGCTTACCCTGGAAGATATGCGCAATATCGCCCTGCAATTGCCCGAGCCGAAACAGATTAGCGGCCAGCAGGAACTGTACGAGATGATCGTGAATATGTTTGTATAAAAAAAGTGTACTTTTGCAGCGAAAGAATATGAATAATAATGTCTAAAGAAACATTGAATATTATTGAATACACTATTGCTTTGGTGAATGAATTTGCCAAACGATATGGTCTTTCGGAAGAAGACTCGTTCCAATACATTGACAAATACAATGGGATGGAGTTGATCAATCAATGTTATGAGATCATGCATACTCTTTCTTTTTCTGATAGTGTGGAAGGAATGGCATCGTATTGTAGAAGGAATGGGGGTGCTTTATGATGCTACTATATCATGGATCGAATACTATTATTGACGAGGTGGACCTTTCCAAATCTCGACCATATAAGGATTTTGGGCGGGCTTTTTATTTATCTGCCGATAAAAATCAAGCTGAAGAAATGGCTCATTTTAAGGTGATGATCGGTGGGGGAATAGAAAGAGTGACCGTTTTTGAATTTGATGAGACTGACATAGCAGAATTGAAAGTAAAACGCTTTGAGGGATATACTAAGGAATGGGCTGAGTTTGTTTACAATAATCGTGATGAAAAACAAGATTTTCATCACGATTATGACTTGGTTTATGGTCCGATTGCCAATGATACCGTTGGCGTACAGATTCGTGATTTGAGAGAAAGGAAAATATCATTGGATACTTTTCTTAAAAATCTTGAATATCATAAAGGTATTACTTTTCAGTATGCTTTCTGTACATCATTTTCCATTTCTAAGCTAAAACGATTATGAATGTAACACTCTCAGAATTTCAATATTTGAAGGAAAGCCTTTCCAAGGATTTGATAGCTATGTTGATGGAAAAGAAATCTTTGAGCATGGAGGCGGCTTTCAGGTATTATTATGGTTCACAAACATTTAAAAAAATATCAAATCCGGAAACAGGTTTATTTTTTCAAAGTCCAGGTTATGTTTTTTCCTATTTGGAAGAAGAATTACCTCTTTCTTAATAATTATGCTCAAAAATATTCTATTTGGCTGTTTGATCTGTGTTTCTTTGTTTGGGTTTGGTCAAGAGATAACCCTTTATGACAAAAACACCTCCTCCATTCCCGAAGATCTCCTCTTGAGCATTGCCATTGATGGTCAAGGCAACAAATGGATAGGAAGTTCCCAATCCGGCGTTCTGGTTTTCGACGGAAAATCCTATACCACATTTCCAGAAATGAAAGGTGATTTCTTCACCCCCATTTTCAAAGATTCCAAAGGGAATATGTGGGTGTCTTTTTCGGCACTGGTGGAAGTGGGCAGCGTAGATGTTTTGGTCCGTTATGATGGTTCGCGATGGTGGTGGTATAAGGCGGAAGATATTGGTCCATATACCATATCGGTCACAGACATTTGTGAAGGAAAAGACGGAACGCTCTATTTCGCCGGTCCCGAAGGATTTCTAGTGATGGTGAAGGACAACGAGTGGGAGCTGTTGGAACTTCCGGAAAAAGACATGGTGGCGTTGTCTGTTGCCGTGCGTGACGACGGTGTCATCGCCCTCGGCTTCGGACGCCCCGACTGTGGATTGCTATTGTATGAAAACGGCAAATGGGAGAGTTTCTCCGAAAAGGATTCTCCCCTTGTAATCAATGTGGTGCGTGCCTTAAAGTTCACCAAAGACGGCGCTCTGATTGTGGGTTATGGCGGTGGCTTCGGTGACGGAGGGTTTTCGGTGATGAAAGGCAAAAAGTGGATCCACTACAACAAGTCCAATTCCGGTATCTCCGACCACATGGTCCGCGACATCGAGTTTGACGGAAAGAACTATTGGATGGCGACGAACAACGGGCTGGTGAAATTTGACGGAAAGAAGGTCACATCCGTTTTTTTCCGTGAAGGCATGTTCAAAAATGTCATCAACGATATTGCCATAGAGGATGGTATCCTCTGGATTACCACCAACTTTGGGTTGATCAAATATATTCCGTAAAGACTTTTTAATAGTACTCCTTATGATAAAAAAGAACGGTGACCAAGTTTCCCTGGCCACCGTTTCTTAGCTTGAGTAATGGTCCTTTTGCTTACTCTTGGACGCAATCGATGGTTTGCGTCATGACATCACCGTCAAAAGAGGTGGTCTGCGTAGCGTTCATGTCTGTACATTTGCCTTTGTCAATGGTGACGGTGGTTTGGGTTACCATCGGAGCCTCACCCGGAAATGTTTGCGTTGTGGTGCAATGACAAGTCTTCTTGCATCCTGCAAAGCAGAATAACATGGCTACTGCGGTCAAAAGGAGTAATTTCTTCATAGTCTTAAAATTGGCAACCTCCCAAAATCCGATTGTCAGAAGAGTGGCAGAGAGGTTGCAATAATGCCACCGTCCGACTTTTTCGATGAGAAATCGGCGGCAAATATATACTTTTTTTGAAAAATGTGGGGACTATGAAAAAAAGTGCCTTTAATCGGGTAAAATATCTATATCAGATTGTCACACAAAGCCTTTTGGGTGGTGATGACACTTTCCGCCGTGCAGGAAACGGTCATGGGGCAGCCCATGCGGATGGCGCGGTTGTCGGGCAGATGGCCAGCTGGGAAGTTGAAGATGATGGGGAAGTCGTATTCGGCACAGCACTCCGCGATGATCTCCTCGGCGGTATGTCCGAAGGGTACGGGGTTGTCGCGCATGTCGTTGAGATGGCCGACTAGAAGTCCAGAGAGGTTTTTCAGTTTTCCGGAGCGTTTCAGGCAGTACATCATGCGGTCGATGTGGTAGAGATATTCGTCCAGATCTTCGATGAAGAGGATTTTGCCTGCTGTGTCAAGGTCGGATCGGGAGCCGTTTATGGAGTAGAGGATGGAGATGTTGCCACCGACTACGGGGGCGGAGAAGTCGCCGGGTCGGTTGAGCGGGTGCGTGGGGAATTCATAGCGCAATTCCTTCCCGCGCAGCGCGTCCAGCATGGTCACGACCGCCTCGTTCCGCAAGTGGCTGTCATTGATGTGGTAGGGCATCTCGCAGTGCAGCGTGGCCATGTCGCAACAAGTGTGGATGTGCTCGTGAAAGACGGTGACGTCGCTGTAGCCGCAGAGCCACTTGGGATGCTTGCACAGTCCGCTGAAATCCAGCTTGTCGATGATGCGCACACTGCCGTAGCCACCCCGCACACACCAGATGGCTTGGATGTCGGGATGGTCCAGTATCGACTGGATGTACTCGGCGCGGAGGTCGTCCGAACCGGCGAACCTGTGCTCCTTGGCAAAGAGCCTCTCGTCATAAAAAACGTTAAAACCTTCGTTTCTCAGCAGGTCGAAGGCCGGGATGAGATCCTGCTCGTCCATGCGGCGCGCTGGCGCGATGATGCCGATGGTGTCGCCTTCTTTTAAAAAAGGAGGTATGATCATAGTTCGATTCCGTTTTTGCGTAGCGTCTCCTGGGAGATCTTGATGAGTAATTCCCTTTCAGCTATATTGTTGTAATAACGTTTCTTGGGTTTCTTGACTTTTTGCTTCTTGAAGTAGGCTCCGGTGACTCCTTCAAACTCCGGTTTCAGTGCGGCGGCCAGCATGGTGGCAGCACCCTGTTCCGGTGTGTTGATGATGGGGCGGAAGAACCAGTCGCAGAGCTTGTCCACCACGATGTTGCCTTGGCGGATGATGCCGGTGCTCACAATGTCGGGGTCGGCCACGTTGATGCAGATGCCGCGCTCTTTCCACTTCTCTGCCGCATAAAGCGTGAAGTAGTAGAGTGCTCGCTTGGAGCTGCCGTAAGCCGTGAAACGGTTGAACTTCTCGTCATCGGTGGGGGAGAGGAAGTCCTCCCCGATCTTGCCCATGATGTAGGCGATGGAGATCATGCTGACGATGCGGGTGCCCGGACCCATGATGGGCAGCAGGGCGTTGGTCAGGGTGTAGTGCCCCAGATAGTTGACCGCCCGGGTGTATTCGATGTTGTCCACACTGTTCTTGGCCTTGTGGCAAAGCACGCCGGCATTGTTCAACAGTATCTTCAACGAGGAGAATTTGCTCTTCACCTCGTCAGCGAAGCGGATGATGTCGTGCAAGTCGCCCAAGTCCACCTGCATGAGGTGCAGGGTGGCGCCGGTCTCCTCGCGGATGGATTGATATACGGGTTCTGCCACTTGGGCGTCATAACAGGCCATAATGACCTCGTAACCCTCTTTTGCCAAAGTGCGGGTGTGGATGGTCCCCATACCGCCATCCGCGCCCGTCACTAATGCTAAACCTTTGTTGCTCATTTCGATAAGAGATTATTTGTTGTCTGCGGCAGTATGGTTGAAAATCTCCTCCAGCATGGGTTCGTACTTCTGGATCAGCTTGGCTCGTTTCAGCTTCAGCGTCTGTGACAGCTCGCCGGTGAGCGGAGACCAGGAGGCGATGATCCAACGGCAGTTTTTCAGCTTCTCGTGTGCGGCGAGGTTGGCGTTCACCTTGTTGATTTCCTCTTGGAGGCGTGCCTGCACCTGCGGGTTCTTCAGGATGTCCTCATCGGTCTCGTATGGGATCTTATGCTTGTTGCACCAGTAGTGCAGACCGTTCACATCCGCGGTGATGATGGCGGAGGCGAAGTCCTCGTTGGAACCCACCACCATACAGTTGTCGATGAACAACGATTCGCGCAACAGGTTCTCGATCACCTGCGGGGCAATGTATTTGCCGATGGAGAGCTTGAAGATCTCTTTCTTGCGGTCCGTAATCTTCAGGTATTTGCCGTCAATCATCTTGCCGATGTCGCCAGTGTGGAACCAGCCCTCTTCGTCTATGACCTGTTTGGTGTATTCAGGATCTTTGTAGTAGCCCATCAT
The DNA here is from genome assembly GCA_017615595.1 of Bacteroidales bacterium. GTDB lineage: Bacteria > Bacteroidota > Bacteroidia > Bacteroidales > WCHB1-69 > F23-D06. The sequence continues at coordinate 199,601 of JAFZZT010000050.1, read as the reverse complement.
GAGGCAGTCGCCACGGGTGAGGATCTCGCCGTCGTCGGCCAGCTTGGCCTCGATGCAGGTCATGAACTCGCCCACGGTGCCGATGTGCAACTCGTTCTTCATGGGGTTGTTGACTGCGATCACCGGGGAGGTCTCGGTCATGCCGTAGCCCTCATACGCATATAGGCGGGCGGCGGTGAAGAGCTTCAGCACTTTGGCCTGGATGGAGGAGCCACCCGACACGACAATCATGTCTTCGCCGCCGAGAGCATTGCGCCACTGCGAATAGACCAGCTTGTCGGCCAGCGCGATTTTCTTGCGGTACAACCAGCCTTGGTTGTAATATTGATAATCGGTACCCAGGTTGAAGGCCCAGAAGTAGATCATCCGCTTGATGCCCTTCAGCGTCTTGCCCGTGTTGTAGAACTTGTCGTACATGCTCTCCAAGACGCGCGGTACGGCGCAGAAGCCTCTGGCGTGGATGTCTTTGAGATCGCGGGCAATGGTGTTCAAGCCCTCGGCATAGTACATGCTGGAGCCGATGACCTGATACATATAGTTGATGACGCGCTCATAGACGTGGCACAACGGCAAGAAACTCAAGATGTTGGCTGTGTGGTCGTTGGTCATCATGTTGACCAGGGTCAAGGCGTTGGTCAGGAAGTTCTTGTGCGACAGCATCACGCCCTTGGGCAGGCCCGTGGTGCCGGAGGTGTAGATGATGGTGGCCAGCTCTTCGGGCTTCACCTCTTGCTTGATCTGCTCGATGGTCGGACGCCATTTCTCCAGATTGTCGCGGCCCAGCTGCAACAGCTCGTTGAAGTTGCGCTGTCCTTCAATGTTGGCGATGGTGAAGATGAACGGATTGTGGATCAGGTTCGGGAAGGCGGGAGAGACTCTCTTGAAGATCGACTCGATGCCGATGACGATACATTTGGCGTCGGAGTGGTTGAGGATGTGGTTATACTCTTCCAAACCCAAAGAAGGATAGACAGGCACATGAACCATGCCGGCCAACATGACGCCCATGTCCATGAAGTTCCATGCCGGACGGTTGTTCATGATGGTGATCACCTTGTCGCCTTTCTGCAAACCGAGCTCCAGGAGCGCGGATGCGATGGCGTAGGAGTGCTCTATATATTCGTCAACGCTATATTTGCGCCATTGTCCGTTCTGCTTGCCGCAGAGGATGTCAGGCTTGTTGCGGTTTGTCTTCAGATGGTCAAGAATGTCAAATAATCTAGTAATGTGTGAAGTATCCATACGCATTAAATTTTTTTAACGCGCAAAAATACAAAATTTATCATTACTAAAGGTATCTTCCCAATTGGTAGAGGTGCAATGCTTTGCGTCTCTGTGGCAAAATCACCCGACCGTGTGTGTCTTTAATTTTTGTACCTTTGCCCGCTTTTTCAGGAAAGATATGAAAAAAAAGACGGGACTCTATTTCGGATCGTTCAACCCTATCCACATAGGACATCTTATTGTGGCGGAGTATCTCTTGGAACACTCTGACTTGCAGGAGCTGTGGTTTGTGGTGTCGCCGGCCAACCCGCTGAAGAAACGCAATTCCCTGCTGGACGACCGCCAGCGCTGGTATATGGTCAATCTGGCCATTGGAGACGACCTTCGGTTCCGGGTCAGCGACGTGGAGTTCGGACTGCCCCAGCCGTCCTACACCTGCCATACATTGGTGCACCTGCGGGAAAAGTATCCCGACCGTGACTTCGCCCTCATCATGGGTGCCGACAACCTCGAGACTTTTCACAAATGGCTCAACTACGAGTGGATTCTGGAGAACTTTGCGCTTTATGTGTACCCGCGCCCTGGATATTCCTCCGAAAATCCCTATCCGGAGGCCCGCATCACCATGGTGGACGCCCCTCAGATAGAGCTGTCTTCTACGGTGATCCGAGAGAATATCAGACAAAATATCCCCGTCCGCTATATGCTTCCTGAGAAAGTTTTTGAATACATCGACGAGATGGGTTTTTATAAATATTAAGATTTTTTAATGTAACAAGAATATGGGATTTAAAAGATATACGATAGAGGATTTGGAAATCATATCCGCGGGTGCCGAGGGCAAGGCAGTGGCCAAGACCGCCGAAGGTCTGACGGTCTTCGTGCCCTACGCGGTGCCAGGCGACCATGTGGATGTGGAGGTCTTCAAACGCAAGCATGGCTACGCCGAGGCCAACCTGCTACAAGTGCGCCAGCCTTCTCCTGACCGTGTGACGCCTCCCTGTCCCCACTTTGGCGTCTGCGGCGGCTGCAAGTGGCAGATGCTCGACTATCCGAAACAGCTGCACTACAAGCAGCAGCAGGTGGAGGATAACTTCCGCCACCTCGGCAAGTTCGAGTTCCCGCCTCTGAATCCCATTCTCGGCTCCGAGAAGATCTACTATTATCGCAACAAGCTGGAGTTCACCTTCTCCAATATGCGCTGGCTCTCATACGAGGATATGGCCAAGTGCAAGGCGGGGGAGGAGTTCGAGCGCCGCTGCGCGGGATTCCACATCCCCGGCATGTTCGACAAGATCCTCGACATCGACCACTGCTGGCTGCAGGGCTCCCGAAGCAATGAGATCCGCCTCTTCTGCAAGCAGTACGCCATCGAGCACGACATCACCTTCTACGATCCCCGCGCCCGCGAGGGACAGCTGCGCAACATCATCATCCGCACCGCCTCTACCGGCGACCTGATGGTGGTGCTCATCGTCTCCCTTTACGACGAGAAAATAGAAAAGATGCTCACGGCCATGGCAGAGACTTTCCCCGAGATCACCTCGCTCATCTATATGGTCAACACCAAGCTCAACGACACCGTCTTCGACCTGCCGTTCCATCTTTTCAAAGGGCAGGACCATATCATGGAGCGGATGGAGGACCTCTATTTCAAAGTGGGACCCAAGTCGTTCTACCAGACCAACAGCGAGCAGGCCTACACGCTCTACAAGGTGGCGCGCGAGTTTGCCGACATCCAGCCCGAAGAGGTCGTCTATGACCTCTTCACCGGCACGGGCACCATCGCCAATTTCGTGGCACGCCGCGCCAAGAAGGTCATCGGCGTGGAGTATGTGGACGCGGCCGTGGAGGATGCCCGCGAGAATGCCGCCCGCAACCGGATCACCAACACCGAGTTCGTGGTCGGCGACATGGCCAAGATCTTCACAGACGACTTCATCACGCACTATGGCCGTCCGGATGTCATCATCACCGACCCGCCGCGCGCCGGCATGCACCCCAACGTCATCGCCCAACTGCTGAAGCTGGAGGTGCCCCGCATGGTCTATATCAGCTGCAACCCCGCCACGCAGGCCCGCGACCTGACGATGCTCAACCCCAAATACCAGGTCGTCAAGGTCCAACCCGTGGATATGTTCCCCCACACCCAACATGTGGAGAACGTGGTGCTGCTGGAGTTGCGCAATCGTTAGAATTCATAACTAACGCCAGCATTGATAAATCCTTTATACCCAGTGCCAAACTCCACATTGCCAAACCATCCGTTGGCTCCCGCTTTGATACCCAATGCCGTGATATGGTAAGTCGGGAATTTCATAAGGAATATCTTCTCTGGTCGATTTAAAGGATATGACACATATTCGTCATTCGTCAATTTGATGGTTTCCCAGCCGAGCTGTATTCCTCCGGATATTTCGGAGTAGAGCGTGATGTGTGGCAAAGTGAGGTAGGAGAATCTAATGTCCGCCAACAAATTGAAAGCTGAGAATCGCATTGACATATCCTTGATTCTCTGATTATTTGTGCGGTCATAATAATGATTGTGGAACTCCGTATAATTGACCGTGGCGCCAACCCATAACCATTTCTGCAACCGGTAATGATAACTCAGCGATATGACCGGCGTGAAATGCACCTTGGTATAGTATCTGTCGGAAGAGGTCAGAATGTTTTGCGGATAACTGACTCCTTTGAACAGATTGGGAAACCATTCGTAAAGCAACATCCCAACCATGCCGGAATGAATGCTTTGCATGTTCGGGATTCCGAAGTTCAACTGGAATTCGTGACGAGGATAGCGTTTCTGGTTGGACCAGCTGGGGTAAACCTCGTCAAACCAAGGCGCCTTATGGGATTCTTTCTCTTTATAGCGTTGGAAGGTGTTGACATAGGTTATTTGAGGATAAAAGTAGTTGTTCTTCAAGGAGATGGTTCCGTTCTCCAAAACCTCGTTGTCGGTGTAAATTTCATAGTAGCCCTGCCAAGGTTTCGACAGCGACAGATTGGAGCCTATGGAAAACCGCAGCAGGCCATCGTTGGGCAGACGGTAGTAGAATCCCAAATCAAAGAGCAGTTCCGACTGAACAGGCTTGGATGTGGGACGATTGATTTCTATGTAGCATGCCGTGTTGTCGTCCCAATTGCTAAAGTGGGCACTGTTATGACCATAGTAATAATAAGGAACGTTGAACCGGATGCCGGCGTCCGCCATAAAATAGAAGTTGTCGTTGAAAGGTAAATGGAATTCAAATTTGATGGGAAACATAAAAGCGCCTTGGCTGAACCAATGGTGGTTGGGGTTATGCCCCCAAAACAGGTCGGTGCTGGGCTCGTTCACCTGCAAGACATAGTGGGTGCCAAAGCCCACTCCTGCGGCCACACCGAAATACTTGGCGAAATGGTACGAGAACTCGAAACCTCCTGCGAATCCGCTCCCCATTTTGGTTGTGGGAGATCCCGGAGTGCCGTCGGCGGAGGTGAAAACCGCTGCCTGTGTCATATTGTATTGGGCCGTGTAGCCGAAATGAAACCCTTTGAAGACATCAGGTACGAACTTCGCCGCTGTTTTGGGCACTATGGGCGTGTCGGGTTGCGTGGCCACGAATTGGTAGATAGTGTCGTGTAAATAGACGGTGTCATAGACAATCCGCTCCTCGTGGATGTAGATGGTGTCGCGTGCCTGCCCGTATAAACCGGCACACAAAAGCAGGGCGAACAGTAAAAATGTGGTCTTATGCATAGCGATGTTTTTTTTCATTGTGGATGGTTTTGAAGTGTCGGGGCATATACCGTGTCGTGAACCACTTTCACCACGGTTCTAAAAACGGTGTCGTGAATGATGATGTACTCTTTCTCGCGGTTGGTGTCGGTGGCGCTGACTGTCGGTGCCAAGTTCTCCCTTTGGGCCTTTTTAGTGATAGTAGTCACCATGACGGGCTCGCTTTGCATGGCGTCTGTTTCAGCGGAAAGGGTGGTGTCGGTGGCCACGGCGACAGGATTAGGTGTTGGCGTCGGTGTTGGCGAAGAGGCGGATGGAGTGCGGGAAGACAGCATGAAATAGAATGCCGCTCCCATGCCGGCAAACAGCAGCAGGCCGACCAGCAGTTTCTTGAGGATGCCGGACAGGTGCATGGCGATAGTGGCTGAGGGCAAGGTGCCCCAAGACAAGGCCGCGGTGTCAAGCTCGACTGTCGGCTCCACTTCGAAATCCCTCAAAGTGCGCCGGCAAACGTTGTCCACGGCATGTCCCTTTTTGAAAACGGTTAAAAATGGAATCATAAGCATTCTTTTTTCATTCTTTATCTCTTTCAGATGTTGTTGCAGCTGCGATCGGGCTTGTGCGAGATGCAACTTGGAGGTGCGTACTGCAATGTGGAGCGTGTCGGCGATCTGGCGATGACTGTATTTCTCGAAGACAAAGAGGTTGAACACCGTGCGTTGAGGTGCTGGCAAGGCCGCGATGGCTCCTATGATTTCCTCTTTGGAGAAGTCGGTGCGCTCCAGGTCTTCGGCTTCCTCATTCTGTAAGGAATCCAACTCAGGGCCTGCGCTGTCCAGACTGACGAGGCATTTTGCTTTCCGAAGATGCTGCAATGCCGTGTTCACCGTGATGCGCATCATCCAGCCGTCAAAATCTCCCAATCCCTTGAATGTGTGCGACTTCTCGATGGCCGACAGGAAGGCCTCGTGTGCCAAGTCTTCGGCCTCCTGCGGGTTGGGTACATACCGCCGGCACAATCCAATCATCCTGCCGATGTTCCTCCGGTATTTTTTTGTCCAAAATTCCTGTGTGTTTTTCATACGCTCTTTATGTACGATGCGAAAATTCTGAAAGGGGCAAAGATAAAGAAAATATTTTCAGCTGTCTTATAGTACGTCCCTTTGTTTTTTATTTTTCAGGCATCATGACACATAAATTATCCTGCATAAAAAGAACAATGCAGATTATTTTTTTTCGGTAATTTTTTTTTGGTAATCTGAAAAATGATTATTTTTGCCATTCAATATGTACGAGTATGGTGAATAGTATTAATCCCTTTGTGATCTCCGGGAAGATTCCTCCCGAATATTTCTGCGATCGGCAGGAAGAAGCAGTTGTGTTAGAAAAAGCCCTTCTCAATCAGATGAATGTGGTTTTAACCTCATCTCGAAGGATGGGTAAGACATCTCTCATTAGTTATGTGTTCGACAAACCCCAAATCAAAGACGAATACATCACAATCAATGTGGATATTTTGCACACTACAACTTTCAGGGAACTGATCCTTGCCCTTGGGACGGCAGTGTTTGAGAGTGTGGCTACCCGTAGTGAGAAGCTGCGCAAACAGTTTGTTTCTTTCTTGAAGTCGTTGAGTGCCAGTTTTGGCTACGATCCTATCCAAAATATGCCTACTTTTGACATCAAACTGGGGGATGTTCAACGTCCCGACTACACTTTGCAGGAAATATTCAACTACCTTGAATCTGTTGAAAAACCTTGCTTGGTTGTCATTGATGAGTTTCAGCAAATCACCCGCTATCCTGAAAAGAATGTCGAGGCATTGCTCCGAACACATATCCAAAAACTGTCCAACGCTAATTTTGTCTTTTCTGGAAGTCGCCGCCGACTGATGGAGGAGATGTTTTTCTCTTCGAAACGCCCATTTTTCCAAAGTGCGAAACCCCTTCGTCTTGAGCCTATCAAACCTGAAATATACTGCGATTTTGCCAGAAAACACTTCCACAATGCTGATAAATCGATTGATCGGGATGCTTTTTTACATGTTTATAATTCCTTTTGGGGTGTCACCTTCTATGTCCAACGGATTATGAAAGATGCTTTTGCGGAGACACGGGTAGGAGAAATCTGCGACTTGGAGAAGGTTCAACAATTGATGGATGATTACATTGACGAGAATGACTCGCGTTTGCGAGAACAACTTGCTTTTATCACTGAATCACAAAAGGAATTGCTTTACGCTATCCATGCAGAGCGTGAAGCTCAGGGTATAACCTCCATGGCATTTAACAGAAAATACCGATTGCGTTCTCCCAGTTCAACCCAATCAGCGGCGCTGAAACTGCTTGAATATGATTTTATCACTAGAAATGAGAAAAAATATTCCATTTCCGATCCGCTCTTGAGTCTCTGGTTGGACAAGAAGATGATCTGAAGGATTTTTATTTGGCGCATAAACCTCCCTTTTCATTTTTTTCTATCTTTGCACCCTTATTATGTTAGGAATATAATATTTAAAAGTTACCTATATGACACGACACAAAATCTCTACCAAGTTCCTTAGTATTGAGAAGGTTGAAAAAATCATCAACCGTAAACAGAAAATAGAATTGTCTCAGGAGGCCATCGATGCCATCCAGAAATGCCGCGCCTACCTGGACAAGAAAACCGACACCGAGAAGGAGCCCATCTATGGGGTGACCACCGGCTTTGGTTCCCTCTGCAACCGCAGCATCTCCAAGGAGGACCTCTCCACGCTGCAACGCAACCTCGTCATCTCCCATGCTTGTGGAGTGGGGGAGGAGGTGCCCCAAGAGATCGTGCGGCTGATGCTGCTGATGAAGATCCAGTCCCTCTCATACGGCCACTCCGGTGTGCAGCTGGCCACCGTGCAGCGTCTGGTTGACTTCTTCAACAAAGGAGTCTATCCCGTTGTCTATCAGCAAGGATCCCTCGGTGCTTCCGGCGATCTGGCCCCGTTGGCCCATCTCAGCCTGCCGATCATCGGTATGGGCGAGGTCTATTACCGTGGCAAGAAATACCCGGCTTCCGTCATCAATGAGAAGTTCGGCTGGGAGCCTATCACCCTGCAGTCTAAAGAGGGTCTGGCACTGCTCAACGGAACCCAGTTCATGAGCTCTTACGCCGTCTGGTTGCTCATCAAAGCCAAGAAACTCTCCTGGCTCGCCGACATTATCGGTACGGTTTCCTTGGAGGCATTTGACGGCTGCCTGAGTCCTTTCAACATCAACGTCCATCTGGTACGCCCGCACGCTGGCCAGATCATCACCGCCACCCATATCTACAATATGCTCCAAGGCTCTGAGATTATCAGCCGACATAAAGAGCATGTGCAGGACCCCTACTCCTTCCGCTGTATGCCGCAGGTGCACGGCGCCAGCAAGGATGCGATTATGCATGTCCAGGACGTGGTGGAGACGGAGATCAACTCCGTTACCGACAACCCGACCGTATTTCCCGATGAGGACTTGGTCATCTCCGCCGGCAATTTCCACGGACAGCCGCTGGCTTTGGTGCTCGACTTCCTGACTATTGCCGTGGCCGAGCTGGGCAACATCTCCGAACGCCGTATCTACCAACTGATCTCCGGCAAGCGCGGTCTCCCCTCCTTCCTCGTGAAGAATCCGGGACTCAACTCCGGTTTCATGATCCCGCAATACGCCGCCGCCTCCATTGTGAACCAGAACAAAGTCTTCACGATGCCCTGCTCAACAGACTCCATAGAGTCTTCCCAAGGTCAGGAGGATCACGTCAGCATGGGCGCCAATGCCGCCACCAAGTGCTATCTCGTGGTCAACAACCTGGAGAAGATCCTCGGCATTGAGCTGTTCAATGCGGCCCAGGCCTTGGAGTTCCGCCGCCCGCTCAAGTCCTCCCAGTTCATCGAGGAGTTTGTGGCTGCCTTCCGCCAGGTGGTGCCTTTCGTGGAGAACGACACCTATATGCATGAGCTGATCCAGAAGTCCATCGACTTCGTGAACGGCGTCAGAGTCACCATGGATTAATCTGCCACGATGAAAGTCCGGCTTTGGATCGTCTGTCTGCTCTTGGCCGCGCTCACCAGCTGCGGTCATCGTGAGGTCTTCCCCGTGGAGCCGCGCATCGAGTTTGTCCGTATCGACAAGCTCGACAACGGCACGGGCGTGGACAACCAGGCCGACTTGGTCATCTACTTTGAAGATGGTGATGGCGATATCGGGTTGGACGAGACCGATACCGACACGATCTTTGCCATTGGCTCCGAGTATTACTACAACTTCTTCATCCATTTTTATGAGAAGCAGCATGGCGTCTGGACCGAGGTGGAACTGCCCCTGCCCCTGCACGCGCGGCTGCCTCATCTGAGCGACAACGTGCCGGAAGCCATCAAAGGCGAGATCACCATCACCACCTACATCAACAACTACACCTCACCGTTTGATACGATAATGCTCTCCTGCCAGCTCGTGGACAGAGCCTTGCACAAGAGCAATGTGATTTCAACCCCCGAAATAATAGTACAAAAATGATCATTGACGAACACATTCAACAGTTAATAGCCATGTCTTTGGCTGAAGATATTGGTGACGGGGACCATTCCTCGCTTTCCTGCATTCCGGCGGACGCCCAGGGCGAAATGAAACTCTTGGTAAAACAGGAGGGTATCCTTTGTGGCGTGGACGTGGCGGAAGAGATTGCCCGTCAGGTGGATGACAGCATCACTATGGAGCGATTCTTGGACGATGGGGCGCATATCAAGAAGGGCGACATCGTCTTCATCCTGCGCGGGCCGGCTCAGAAGATGCTGACCGCCGAGCGCACGATCCTTAACTTCATGCAGCGCATGAGCGGTATCGCCACCACGACCCACGCGTATGTGGAGATGGTCAAGGGCACCGGCGTCACCCTGCTCGACACCCGCAAGACAACACCCAACATGCGCTATTTCGAGAAGTATGCCGTCAAGGTCGGGGGCGCGCAAAACCACCGCATCGGCCTCTTCGACATGATTATGCTGAAAGACAATCATATCGACTTCGCCGGCAGCATCGAGAAAGCCATCGATCAGGCCAACGCCTATCTGAAAGAGCGCGGTAAAGACCTGCGTATTGAGGTGGAGACCCGCAGCCTCGATGATGTGCGCCGCGTCATGGCCCACGGCGGCGTGCATCGCATCATGTTCGACAACTTCACGCCGGAGATGATCCAGGAGGGCGTTGAGATTGTCAACCACCGCTACGAGACGGAAGCCTCGGGTGGTATCACGGACGAGACCCTGCGCGACTACGCCGCTACCGGTGTGGACTTCATCTCTGTCGGGGCACTGACTCACCAGATCCGGAGCCTCGATCTGAGCCTGAAAACGGTCATCTTGTAATCATAAGGAGATGAGGATGGCGTTCAAATATAGTAATCGTGATTGGTAGTCTTATTGCCTATGTTTTTAGATTTTAAGAAGATAAGTGATAAGATCCACGAGTGGAGCGAGGATCTGGAGCGGATTCCGGTGCTTGGCAAGCTGGTGCGCAAATCCAAGACACTCACGCTGCCCGGTTTCCAGAAGATTCCCTTGTACGACGTGATGCGCTTCTTCATGCAGTCGCTCGGCAAAGGGGTTGTGTTCCAGCGCGCCGCCGCCATCACCTACCGCATCTTCGCCGCCCTGATCCCCATGACCATCGGCCTCTTCACCGTAATCGCCTTTTTGGGTGATAATATCCAGCAGACCCTTCTCGATTTTTTGGAATCCACCGTGCCCGCATACGTCTGGCCTGCCATCCAGAATATGATCACGGAAGTGGTCACTCGTCAGTACGGAGCCCTTAGCTCCTTAATGTTTCTGATCGGTATCTATTTCACCATTGTGATGATTAATTCCCTGTTTGTGGCCATGAACAGCTCCTATTTCAATGAGAGACGCCGCAATGTGTTCAAACAGGTGCTCTTGAGCGCTGCGGTCATGCTGATCTTCTTCACGGTGATCGTGGTGGTGCTCGGTCTCTTCATCGCCGCATCCGTCATCATGCGCTATGTGCATACCCATATTTTCGGCACCAACACAGGCTATTATATCGCTGTCCATGGTGTGAAATGGGTACTGACATTTATCTCTATTTATTTTCTTATCAGCATATTATACTATCTTGCGCCCGTGGAGAAGACCAATTACCGTTTCTTTTCGGCTGGCTCTTCCATGGCCACCATCGCGATGGTCATCATCCTGTGGTTTCTGAATATCTACCTATCCAACTTTACCAATTATAACCTGATATATGGGTCGTTGGGAGCCTTGTTCGCGGTGCTGCTGTGGATCAACTGGAACTCCATCATCTTGCTGGTGGGCTATGATCTGAATGTGAGCATAGCCAAGGCCAAGGTGGCAAAAGCTGAAGAAACTCATACATTAACAGAAGTTTAATACAAAATAAAATATATACAATAATATTATTGACATGAAGGATTTCCTGATTTTTCTCGCGGTAATGGCGTTGTCGCTGGTGCCATCATTGTTGAAAATGGTCAAAAAAGACCTGCAACAGACCAATCGAACACCCACGCCAAAGCCTAAGCCAGAGCCTTATTTTCCCGATGCGGACCAAGAGAAACCATCGGCTAAGACCCGAGCCAGGACCTATACTCCGGTGGATCAAAAAGACGATTATTTCACCTACGAAACGGTCCCGGACGAGGGCTTCCAATCCGACCTGACCGCGTCAGACCATGACGGGAAAGAGGGGCTTCAGACCGCTTCCGCCAAGGCCGGTTCTGGTATGGAAGACAAGGGAAAACCCGAGATTTCTTTAAGTGAAAGCGAGATATATAAAGGAATTATCTACAGTGAAATTTTAAAACGAAAATATATATAATTGAGATTTAGGTGGTTGAAAAAAATGGAAAAAATGTTGAAGAGATTGATATTTTTTTTATTTTAGCGGCCCCAAATAGTATGCAAAAAAGTTTAATGTTTAATATAAATAAAAGGCTATGATTAAAAAATTACTCTTGACTCTTGGAGTGATCCTTCTTTTGTCTAGCATGGCGTTTTCGCAGACGTCCACCATCAAAGGTGTTGTCAAGGACCAAACAGGCGAACCTTTGGCCTACACCTACGTCTATTTGAAGACTGGTGACAAGAATGTGAACTATGCTATGGCCGATGACAAAGGAGAGTATCAGATTTTCGGTGTTGAAGTCGGTACCTACGACATGCTAGCCGATGCTCAGATGACTTGCCAGAAGGCCCAAAAGATCGCCAACGTGCAAGTCCCGTCAGGACAAGTCGTGTTTATCGACTTCGTCATTGACTGTGCTGGTGAACTCGACATTGTCGATATCACCTACGAACCGCCTGTGTTTGATGGAGGTAGTACATCCTCTGCCACTCGTATTACGGGTGAAAACTTGAGAACCACTCCCGGTCGTTCCGTGACCGGTGCTCTGTCTGCCTTGGAAGGTGTGACGGGTGTGGATGGTGAGATGGCTTCCGTCCGTGGTAACCGTGCCGATGGTCAGAAAACGATCGTGGATGGTGTGACCATCCGTGGTAGTAGCGGTGTCACCATGTCTTCCATTGAAGAGGCTCAGTTGATCCAGGGTGGTATCCCCGCCGAGTTCGGTGACGGTACCTCCTTCACGGTCATCACGACCAAATCCGCTCCTCGTGATTTCCACGGCTCTGTCGAGTTGCGTGGTTCCATCGATGGTTACAACAACTTCCTGGGTGCTGTCTCCCTTTCCGGCCCGATCTTGAAAGGCAAGAAGAAAACAGATCCCGCCCGTATCGGTTTCTTGTTCAGCGGTGAGGTCTCCTACGACCATGACAGTCGTCCTCTCCGTGGCGGTTACTGGGTGGCCAATGACGATGTGATTGATTATTTGATTCAGAATCCTTTGCGTTACAGCAACACGGAGTATGGTGTTCAGTATCAAGAGGGTTGTTACCTGACCAGCGAGTCTTTCCACAAAGAGCGCGTCAAAAAGAACGCCGGCACGTGGGATTACCTCGGTCAGTTGAAATTCGACTTCATGTTGGGTAAGAGCCACAACATGAAGCTCTCCTTGGGTGGATCATACGAGTATGCCAAAGGTAAATCCTGGAGCTCTACCCAAGCCCTGTTCAACAACGGCCTCAACCCCACCTCTTCCCAGTCCACCATGCGTGTCAACGCCCGTTTGAATCACCGTGCGTTCACCGACACCTCCGCTACGGCTATCCTCAAGAACATCATGTATGACATCAACGTCAACTATACCCGCATCAACGGCCTCTCTTATGCCACCGAGCATAAGGATCGTCTGTTCGAATATGGTTATGTGGGCAAGTTCCAAACCACCAAAGCCAGAAGCTATTCCTTTACGGATAAACTCCAATTGATGCTTCCTGACTCTACGGAAGCCGTCCTCTATGATGCTTTCGAGTTCAATGGTTGGTATGACTCTGTCGTCACCTTCAACGTCAACCCTAACTTCAACGTCAACCCGATTCTCTCTCAATATACCCTCAACGTTGTGGACAAATTCCCGATCGAGGATATCTACCGCAACTACTATGAGGGTTTCCCCTACGATTTGACTTTCTACCAGCAGTTCGGTGCTTTGAGAAACGGCGACCAACCCGATGCTATTTATTCCATGTACCAGTCCCCGGGTACCGTTTACAACGGCTACAGCAAATCCCAGACTGAGCAGATCGGTGTGAAGGCCAGCATCTCCATGGCATTGAAGAACCACGAGCTGAAGTTCGGTTTCGACTTTGAGAAACTGACCTACCGTGGTTATGGTATCGCCCCTGTCACTCTTTGGACTTTGATGAGAAACGAAGCCAACTATCACATTTCCGAGTTGGATAAGAGCAACCCTATCATCTGGGACAACGGCGAATACTACTATGTTGACTACAACCGTTATGTCAGCTTGAGCGACCAGACTTTCTTCGACAGAAACCTTCGTGAAGCCCTCGGTTTGAATCCGGACGGAGACGACTGGTTGGATATCGACAGCTATGATCCTAGCACCTATAGCGTTGACATGTTCTCTGCCGAGGAACTCTTGCTGGGTACCTCTTCTGGCGAGCAACCTCTGGTCAGCTACTACGGCTATGACTACACGGGTAAAATCAACCACAAGAAAACCACTATTGACGACTTCTTCAACGGTATTGATGAGGCTACCGGTCAAAAGAGCTACTCCATCGGTGCTTACGAGCCTGTTTATATGGCCTTCTACCTGCAGGATAAATTCTCCATCAGAAACTTGCTCTTCAACATCGGTTTGCGTGTTGACCGTTTCGACGCCAACCAATCCGTGCTGAAAGACCCGTACCTCTTCCGTGAGGCTTATACGGTTGGTGACCTCCACAACCTGAATGCTAACGTCAACTTCGTTGGCAATGCAAAAGACGATTGGGTGGTTTATTATCAAGGCAATGACACCTACATGAGCGAGGCTGACATCCAAGGCGATGTGTTCAACTCCTCCTCTATTGTCGGTTATCGTAGTGGCGATACTTGGTACGATGCCAATGGTCAAGAGGTTACTGACCCTGAGGCTGACCTTTCTCTCTATGTGAACGGTCCTATCCTCAAGAACGAGATTGACCAAATCAACTCCATCACGAAGGTAGAAGCTTCCGCCTTTACGGATTACAAGGCCCAATGGTCTGTGATGCCTCGTGTATCCTTCTCCTTCAACGTGAACGACAACTCTTTGTTCTACGCTCACTACAACATCATCACTTCCCGTCCTACCAGTTTGCAGATCTCCCCGATTGACTATCTCTTCATTTCTAAGAGAAACTCTTCTAGCGATATTCTTACCAACCCGAACATGAAACCGCAACAGAGTATTGACTATGAAATCGGTTTCCGTCAGAAGGTTAGTAACAAGTCTGCTATCAGTATCTCGGCTTACTATTCTGAGAAACGTAACCAAATTCAGGCTTACCGCTTCTCCGGTGCATATCCGAACACCTATTATTCCTTCCAGAACATTGACTTCGGTACGGTGCAGGGCTTCACATTCACCTATAGAATGAACAGAACCCACAACCTGACCTTGTCTGCCAACTATACGTTGCAGTTCGCCAAGGGTACTGGTTCCAGCACCACTTCCCAGTTGAGCATCTTGGCCGCCGGCCAGCCCAACTTGAGAACTCTAACCAATCTCTCCTTCGACCAGAGACACAGAATCGGTGTCAACCTCGACTATCGTTTCGAAAGTGGTCAAGCATACGAGGGACCTTCCAAAGAGAAGATCATCATGGGTGCTGATGGCAATCCTACCACGAAAGAAATCCAATGGTTGGCCAACACCGGCTTCTCTTTGCTGTTGACGGCTGCTTCCGGCGAGCCCTACACTCGTTCCAGCACACCATACTCCACCATCGTGACCGGTACTGCTTCCCAGCTCTCTGGTACCATCAACGGTTCTCACAAACCGTGGCAGTTCCAAGCTGACTTCCGTATCGACAAGACCTTCATGTTCACCTTCAACAAGAACGCCAAGGATGCCGATGGCAATGCCAAGAAAGCGAAACCCGGTTATCTGACTGTCTATGTGGATATCCAGAACCTCTTCAACTTCAAGAATGTGGTTTCTGTTTACACCTACACCGGCAACCCGGATGATGATGGTTATCTCTCTGCTACGGAGTATCAACAGGCTATCAACTCTCAGGTTTCCACCGAATCCTACATTTGGTATTATCAGATGCGTATGAAGAATCCGTATAACTACAGCCGTCCTATTCGTGCAAGTTTAGGTCTTCAATTTTCTTTCTAATAGTTTGATATAAATATTATTACAATGAAAAATAGTAACAAAGTTCTTAGTTTGACACTCCTCTTGGTTTGTATGGTCTTCGGCACCGTGCAAGCAGAGAAATACAAGGGAGACATTAGGAAATCTTCTGCACCCAAGGACGAGTCGGCTACCTGTCTTCCGGCGAGTAGCTCCAACGAACTTACGGTGAACAACGTGCGTGCATACATCGAGACTGGCGGTACGATGTGGTTTAAAGAGACTGCCGAATATGAGGTGCCTATCGGATCCGGTATGACCTCCATGTTCTCCGCTGGTCTGTGGATTGGTGGTTACGACGTCAATGGTCAGTTGAAACTGGCTGCTGTCCGTTTCAGACAGAGAGGTGACGACTACTGGACCGGCCCGTTGAAAATCACGGGTGCCAGTACCACTCAGTCCGAATGTATCAAGTTCGACAAACACTTCAGAATCACCCGCGCTGAGGTTGACCAACATATCAGCGGTTACAACACCTCTGGTTATGTGATGCCTTCAGACATCGTCAACTATCCTGCTCATGGTGACGAGGGTTATTCTTACTACTTGGCCCCCTTCAAGGATGTGAACGAAAATGGCGTTTACGATCCCGAGAATGGTGACTATCCGTACTATGACATCAACAACGACCTCTGTCCCTGGACGGAGGATAACCTTGCCCGCGCCGCTCAGCACGCCCTTCCGAGAACTCCGGAAGACCTGCTGTATTATGGCACCGACTGGCAAAACTCCAACGGTATGATCTATGCCGACCACGTCCTCAAAGGCGATGAGACCCTTTACTGGATCTTCAACGATAACGCCGGTCCTCACACCGAGTCCCAAGGTGCTCCTATCGGTCTTGAAATCCGTGGACAGTGCTTCGGCTTCTCTACCAACGATGACCTCAACAACATGACGTTCTACTCATACGAGATCATCAACCGTTCTACCTACACCTTGACCAATACCTTCTTCTCCCAGTGGGTTGACCCCGACCTGGGTTATGCAAACGATGACTACATCGGTTGTGATGTAGGCCGTGGTCTGGGCTACTGCTACAATGGTTCCAACGTCGATGGTACTGGTCAAATCTGGGCCTACGGCGACCAACCGCCTGCGGTAGGTGTTGACTTCTTCCAAGGACCTTACATGGATCCTGACGACCGTGACAACCCGAGATTCTATCCCGACAGCGCCCAATATTCTGGTTATTGCGACAAGTTCCTCAACAGCCAATATGTGTCTGACCAAATGGCTATCAACGGTGTGAACTTCGGCGACAGCATCATCGATAACGAGCGTTTCGGTATGAGAAGATTCGTTTATCACGACAACAAGGACGGTTACAATGGCGACCCTGATGTGGCATTCGAGTACTACAACTACTTGCGCGGTATCTGGAAAGATAACACCAAGATGCGTTATGGTGGCAACGCCCACCAGTCCACCGGCGGTAACGGCCCTGAGTGCGACTTCATGTTCCCTGGCCTCTCCGATGTTTGTAACTGGGGTACCCAAGGTGTTGACCCGAACCCGCTGCAATACGGTGCTGAAGGTTGGACTGAAGCCAATGTCGGCAACGCTCCGTACGACCGTCGTTTCCTCGAGTCCGCAGGACCCTTCACATTGAGACCTGGTGCCGTCAACTATATCACCGTAGGTATTCCATGGGCTCGCGCTTCCCAAGGTGGCGCATGGGCTTCCGTTGAACTTCTGAAGGTGGCCGATGACAAGTGCCAGTCCCTCTTCGAGAACTGCTTCAAGACTCTGGACGGTCCGGATGCTCCCGATGTCTCCATCCGTGAGTATGAGAACCAACTCGTCATCCTCCTCTCTAACGACGATCCTAACAGCAATAACTATCATGAGGAATATGTTGAGATAGATCCTCAGATCCAGAAGACGATCGAGACCACCAAGTTGGTTGAGGTTATCGACTCCGTGCACACTTATACCGCTACTGGTGAAGACACCATCATCGCTGTTCACAATTTCGAGACTGTGACTACGATCGACTCTCTCTCCCAGGAAGATCGTTCTTATAAGTTTGAAGGTTATCAGATTTATCAATTGGCTTCCGCTTCCGTCAGCGTTACCGATCTGAATGATGCCAGCAAGGCTATCCTGATCGCTCAATGCGATATTGCCAACGAGGCTGCTCAATTGGTGAACTGGATCTACAATGACGCCGTTGGAACTTCCGTTGCCACCGAGATGGTGAACGGTGCCAACAAAGGTATCTCCCACTCCTTCCTCGTGACCGAAGACAAGTTCGCCACCGGTACGAACAAGAACTTGGTGAACCACAAAGAATACTATTTCTTGGTTATCGCCTACGGTTACAACCAATACAAAGAGTTCAAACTTGATGCGGATTATCTGGACGGACAAAAGATCGTCTATCTGGCCGGTCGTAGAAACATCAAGACCTATACCGCTATTCCTCACAAGCCCGTTGAGCAACTCCTCAACGCCACTTATGGTGATCAGCCTATGATTACCCGTATCGAGGGTCAAGGCAATGGTGGTTTCTTCTTGGATCTGACCGATGAGTCCGTTGAGAACATCCTCGCCAACAACACCTATAACAACCTTCAGTACAAGAACAACTATGGTCCTCTGAACATCAAGGTCATCGACCCGTTGAAGGTGAAACCTTATGACTATACCATCAAGTTGTTACCGAACGAGACTTCCAATGATGTGAACGACGATACCGAATGGCAACTGATCATTTCTGATGAGGTTACAGACGATGAGCTTGTCGATATGGGTCTTGAGCGCGTGACTACCGCCTCCATGCCTATCAGTATGACCAACGAGGAGTTGTTCCCTGATCTGGGTATCTCTATCGCCATCATTAACGACAACTACAAGATCTATCAAAAGAATCTGGATGAATATGTCCAATCTACGGATGCCGGTTATTCTTATTCCAATTTGGCCAAGTATGCACAACCTGACGTAGTCGGTTCTTCTATCGAGTACGATGGTGATTATGCATGGCTCTCCGGCGTGGTTGATATGGAAGGTGACTATCCTGCCAACTGGATTCACGCTGGTCAGCAGACGGCTACAGCCAAGTGGCATGACTGGGGCGATACTGGCGGACAAGAAGGTGCTGAAGCCGACTATATGAAGTGGCGTCAGGAAGACTTCTTCTATGTGATGCCGTCCGGAACCTTGAATGATGACGAGCAGACCCGTGGTTTCATCGATCCTAACCAACAGTATGAAAACCTGTTGAACGGCCTCTGGGCTCCGTATGTGATGTCATCTCCTTATGATGGCGGTCCTAAAGCCAAGTATCTGCAGGCTGATGTGGAGGTCAACAATACTAAGGATGGTATTGCCAACCCGTATTTCGAGTTCCAAAAGATTGCAGCTGCTCCGTACAACCCTGGTTACAACCAGACTTTGACGAACCTCTATTCTGTGGATATCGTGTTCACGCCTGACACCAACCTCTGGACCCGTGCCTTGGTGCTGGAGTCCGGTAGCGGCGATGTCAACTCTGGCTATACAGTGGATCAGCATTTCAACGGCCAGACCTTCAAGAACCTGCGCCACGAGCCGAAGAAAGCTCCTTCTGTAGATAAGAAAGGTAATCCTGACAACTCTGGTACTACCGGTTTCGGCTGGTTCCCGGGTTATGCCATCAACGTCGAGACGGGCGAGCGTCTGAACATCATGTTCGCAGAGAACTCTGCTGATGAGTTGAACAACGGTAACGACATGCTCTTCAACCCGACCAATGTATATGCTTTCTACAAGAACCCGCAAACAGGCGAGCTGATTCTTGACGAGGAGACGGGTGAGCCTATCCCGATGGGCCTTACCGCATTCAACAACTACCGTGATGCTTATACCGTAACCTTCGGTGAGCCTCTCAACGGCGGTCGTCACTATGTCTATGTCTGCGGTAGCTCCGGTAACACTTGTAGCATGTACTACAGAAACTCCAACAGACAACGTAACTACAACGATAATGAAACTATGAGCAACTCCAACGGTACTTCTCATGGTGGATCCTTTGAGTACAATGGCAAATACTACCCGTGGTACGAGTGCGGTCCGTATGACCAGTGCGAGTGGCTCAACGCCAAGTTTGCCCAGGTGATCGCTTCTAACTCCAGCCTGTCCAACAATCTTCGTAAACAGCTCAAGATGCAATTGTTCAACAATGTGATGTGGACCAGCATCCCGATGCCGGCTATGAACCAAGAGGACAATTGGATGGCTTGCGACGCCAAGATCAAGTTGCGTGTTGCACGTCCGTACTTGAGATACTCTTCTCGTTGGTACAACGATCCTGCTTCTGCACCGCATGCCGATCAGAATGAAGGTTATCCTATGTACACGTTTACGACCAAGAATATCGCTCCTACCAAGTTGGAAACTTCTGAACATTTCGAGACGGCTCTCGAGGAGATTAACATTGTTCCTAATCCTTACTATGGCTTCTCTCAATATGAGTCCACAGCTTTGGAGAACTATGTGAGAATCGTGAACCTTCCTGCGAACTGTACGATTTCCATCTATACCGTTAACGGTACTCTGATTAGAACCCTTACGAAAGGTGATGCCAACACTTCATTTGTCCAGTGGGATCTGAAGAACCATGCCAACATCCCGATTGCCAGCGGCGTGTATATCATCCACGTCAAGGCTGACGGCATTGGCGAGCGCACGCTCAAGTTCTTCTGCTCTATGCGTCCTACCGACTTGAATGGTTTCTAAAATTATTAATACCGTAAAACTGTCAAGATTATGAAAAATTTATATAAATCATTAATAATTTGCACATTAGTTGCTCTTATATCTGTCAGTACGTCCTATAACGTACTGGCAGGTAATAGAGACCGTTCCGGTCAGGCTGGCGCCTCCCATTTGATGATTGACCCTTGGGCTCACACCAGTGGTTTTGCCAATGCAGGTGTGGCTGAGATCCGCGGTCTTGAATCTGTCTATTCTAATGTTGCCGGTCTCTCCTTCGTGAAAAAGACTGAGTTTGCTTTCAACCGTACCCAATACCTGGTCGGCTCCAACTGCGGCATCAATATCAACTCTATTGGCTTTGCTCAGCACATTGGACGTCAGAAGGACTTCGGTACTATCGGACTCTCATTCTTCTCCATGGGCTTTGGCGACATTGAACGTACTACCGTGATGCAGCCCGAAGGTGGTCTCGGTACTTTCAGTCCGACTCTTACCTACATCGGTTTGCACTATGCCAAGAAGTTCAACCACTTCATCCAAGGTGGTGTTTCTGTCAAGATCATCAACGAGAGTATTTCCGATGCCCACGCAACAGGCTTCGCCCTGGATGCCGGTATCCAATACACCGCTGGTGCTTACGACAACTTCAAGATTGGTGTGACCTTGAAGAACATCGGTCTTCCGATGAGCTACAAGGGTGACGGTCTCGCTGCCAGAGGTCGTATCAACGGTACTTCCTATGAGCAGACCCTGGAAGCTCGTTCCGCTGAATTTGAGATGCCTTCCCTGTTGACCATCGGCGTATCTTACGACTTCCTCTTCTTTGGAGGTGAGTATGCTGAGATGAGCAAGGATGACAGAAAAGAGGCGGGCCTTACCAGAGATGAAGCTATGCACAGAATCACCTTGATGGGTGCCTTCACCGCCAACTCCTACTCTCGTGATATCTTCGCCGTAGGTCTTGAATATGCTTTCATGAACTACTTCATGATCCGCGGTGGCTACTCTTTGGAAAGCTTCGCCAAGAAGACGTCAACTGACTACTCCACGAATGAGGTTGTGTCCACTATTCTTGTCAACGGTGACTCCTTCTTCTTGGGACCGTCTGTCGGTGCTACCGCAGTCATCCCGTTGAAGAAAGGCAACACGGGTGCCAGAATTTACATCGACTACGCTTATCGCTTCACCAGCAAATGGCGTGGCAACCACCTGGTGGGTATCAAAGTTACGTTGTAAACCAATTATTCTTTATAAAAAAAAAGGAAGAGGCTGTCAAAGGCCTCTTCCTTTGTGTAATATTAATTCAAAAAATGGAAGACATTAAGTACTATACACAAGAAGGATTAGATGCTTTAAAGCAAGAACTTGTTCAGTTAGAGGCTGTGGAAAGACCAAAGATCTCCCAGGCTATCGCCGATGCACGCGACAAGGGTGATCTCTCCGAGAATGCGGAGTATGACGCCGCCAAAGAGGCCCAAGGACTCCTGGAGCTGAAGATTGCCAACCTGCGCAACCTCATCGCCAAAGCCCGCATTATCGATGAGTCAAAAATAGATGTAAGTAAAGTGCTGATTTATTCTATTGTGACCGTTAAGAATGTCAAGACCCAGGCTCAGATGACCTACACCATCGTGCCTGAATCGGAGTCTGACTTGAAGGCTGGCAAGATCTCGGTCTCCAGTCCTCTGGCCAAGGCTCTCATCGGCAATGCGAAAGGCGATGTGGTCACCATGCAGGCCCCTGCCGGTGCCATGGATTTCGAGATTCTGGATGTGTCACGCTAATTTATTACCAGTAAACGATGGAAGAGACTATTTTCACTAAAATCGCAAAAGGGGAAATCCCTTGCTATAAGATTGCCGAGGACGAGAATTTCTTCGCTTTCCTCGACATCTCGCCGCTGGCAAAAGGCCATACACTGGTCATCACCAAGTTGCAAAACGACTACATCTTTGACCTGCCGGATGAGCTGTTGGGCAAGATGATGATTTTTGCCAAGAAGGTGGCCTTGGGCGTTGAAAAAGCCATGCCGTGCAAACGTATCGGAGTGGCCGTGATCGGCATTGACGTGCCACACACGCACATTCACCTGGTCCCCATCAACGGAGTGGGCGATTTGGACTTCAAAGGGGAGCGTGTGAAACTCACTCCGGAAGAGTTTGCCGAGATTGCTCAGAAAATCTCCGCTGCCATTGAATAATTTTTAAAACAATATCGTTATGGAAATTAAAGAGTTACAGTCAATTGCCGCCCAAGTGAGAAGAGACATCATCCGGATGGTGCATGGTGCTCAGTCCGGACATCCCGGAGGCTCTTTGGGTTGTGCGGATTTTATGACCGCCCTCTATTTCGAGATCATGAACATTCAGCCGGATGCTTTCACGAAAGAAGGTGCCGGTGAGGATATGTTCTTTTTGTCGAATGGCCACATCTCGCCGGTCTTGTATAGCGTCATGGCTCGCCGTGGCTTTTTCCCGGTCGCCGAGTTGGCCACTTTCCGCAAACTGCACACGCGTCTGCAAGGCCACCCCACCCCGGTGGAAGGACTCCCGGGCGTCCGTGTGGCTTCCGGCTCCCTAGGACAAGGGGTATCAGTGGCTATCGGTGCCGCGCTGGCCAAGAAAGCCAATCATGATGCCAACCTGGTCTTCGCTCTCACGGGTGACGGCGAGTTGGAAGAAGGTCAAGTGTGGGAAGCTTTCATGTTTGCCCCCAACAACAAGGTGGACAACCTCATTGTCACCATCGACTATAATGGGAAGCAGATAGACGGCCCTGTGGACGAGGTGAACAGCCTGGGCAATCTCCGCGCCAAACTGGAGGCCTTCAACTGGCTCGTCCTGGAGATGAACGGCAACGACATGAAGTCTGTGGTGATGACGTTGAATCTGGCCAAGAAGCTGTCCCGTAACGGGAAATCTATTGCGATCATCATGAAGACGGAGATGGGCATGGGCGTGGATTTCATGATGGGCACGCACAAATGGCACGGCTCCGCCCCTAACGATGAACAGGCTGCCGCCGCTCTGGCTCAACTGCCTGAGACGCTTGGCGATTACTAACAGTTTGCCGCTATCGTGAAGATCATTGACCGCTATCTGTGCAAGAACTTCTTGGGACCCTTTGTCCTGACGTTTTTCGTGGCTCTCTTTGTGCTGCTCATGCAGTTTCTATGGAAGTGGGTCGATGAGCTGGTCGGGAAGGGATTGGGACTTGGTGTGCTTCTGAAATTGCTTTTCTACGCCTCCATCACCCTCTCTTCCATGGCTTTTCCGTTAGCGGTGCTGCTGGCATCCCTGATGACCTTCGGCAATATGGGCGAACGTTCCGAAATAGTCGCCCTGAAATCGGCCGGAATCTCCACTCGCCGTATGATGATGCCCCTGACAGTGGTCTCTATCCTCATCGGCTGCCTCGCTTTTGAGGTGTCCAACGACGTTATCCCAAGAGCTACCCTGAAACTCAAGATGCTCCTCTTTGACATCCAGGAGCAGAAGCCCGCCCTCAACATCACGGAGGGTGTGTTCTATACCGACATAGACAACTATGCGATCCGTGTCGGCAAGAAGATGCCGGACGGCGTTACCATCAAGGATATCCTGATTTACGACCACTCCAAGCATCAGGGCAACATCAACGTCACCGCCGCCGAGCGGGGGACGATGGAGGTTACCCCCGACAAGCACTATCTGCTTTTCACGCTCTACAACGGCTCCAGCTGGGATGAGTCGTCTGTGTCGCGTGGCTCTTACGACTCCCGAAACCACTACCCCCTCATGCGCGCCACTTTCGACAAGCAGTACAAACGTTTCGACATGTCGGACTTCTCCGCCCAAAGCGTGGATGCCAGCTTCTATGAGAACCACTCCACGGCATTGTCGGTGAAACAGCTGACCCAGCAGATTGACACTGCCAAATTCCAAATCAAATACAACAACCAACAGACCGCCAACATCATCCTCCAGTGTCTTTACTTCTTCAATACGATGGTGAAAGACAATGACAAGGTAGAGACGGCCAGCACCCAGGATCTGCCCCAGTTGACGGATCGTGATGACCTCTTTCAGGCGAGGGTTTACCAGCTGGCGGAGCACGGAGTCCGCAACACGTCATACGCCATCAACTATAACTTCCAGGAAGTGGAGTTCCGCACCCATCAGCTATGGAACTATCAGATTGAATTCCATCGGAAGTTCACCTTGGCGATGGCCTGTCTGCTCTTCTTCTTCATCGGGGCGCCGCTGGGCTCCATCATCCGCAAAGGAGGCATCGGCATACCGCTGGTGATCACGGTGGTCTTTTTCACCTTCTATTTCGCCATCTCCATCATCGGCGAGAAACTGTCTAAGAGCAGCCCGCTGCCCGTCTGGTTCGGCATGTGGCTCTCTTCCATCATACTGCTCCCCATCTGTGTGTTCCTGACCTATCATGCCACCACAGACTCCTCGGTGCTGTCGCCCGACACCTATTCCAAATTTATCGATAATCTTAAACAATTGAAAATATTCAAAAAACGACATGAAGATACTCCAACTGTGTCATAAACCTCCCCATCCGATGGTCGATGGCGGATGTGTGGCTATTCATAATATCACCGATATGCTGCTGAAAAGCGGACACGATGTCAAGGTGATAGCCGTTGAGACGCCGAAACACCCGGTGCATCTGGACGCATTCCCGGAGGGCTACCTCCAGCAGACCCGCTTTGAGTCTGTCTTTGTGGACACGACCCCCAAAATGATGGATGCATTCAAGACGCTCTTCACGGGCTCCTCCTATCACATCAGTCGCTTTTACTCCAAGCAGATGGTCTCCCTGCTCACGGAAGTGCTCAAAAGGGAATCTTTTGACATCATCCATATTGAGTCCATCTACATGATGCCATATATCGCTGTGATTCGCAAACTCACCACCACCCCCATCGTGATGCGCATGCACAACATTGAGCATGAGATATGGGAACGACTGGCGCAGAATGAACGCAACCCGCTGAAGAAGATCGCCTTCAGGGTGAACGCCCATCAGCTGGAACGCGTGGAGCGTCGCATCCTCCAGTCGGTGGATGGCTATCTGACCATCTCGGCCCCCGACTTCCAATATTTCCACGACTTGTCGCCTAACTCCAAGGGTGAGATACTCACCTTTGGCATTGACCTGGATCGATATGAGGATGAAGACGACTATATCCCTTCGGACGAGCCCTCGTTGTTCCATTTGGGAAGTATGAACTGGACGCCCAACGTGGAGGGCATCGAGTGGTTCCTGGATGAAGTGTGGCCTGAGATATTGAAAGAGCAACCCGCCTTGACCTTCACCATCGCGGGGCACCATATCCCCGAGTCGTTGTACGAACGGCAGGACCAGAACGTCCAGATGGTCGGTTCCGTGCCCGATGCCAATGAGTTCATGCTCCAGCATGATATTATGATTGTCCCGTTGCTGTCAGGTAGCGGCATCCGGATCAAGATCATCGAAGGTATGGCGTTGGGCAAGGTAGTCGTCACCACCTCGGTGGGTGCCCAGGGTCTTGACGTGGAAAACGGCAAACATCTTTTCATCGCCGATACGCCGGAGGAGTTCGTGGCCGTCATCAACAAATGCGTCGCCACCCCCGACATCTGCTCCATCATCGGCGAGAATGCCCGCGAGTTTATCTCCGTGTATCACAATAACAACCTTTTGCAAGAACAGTTGGTAGATTTCTATCGACAAATGATAAAAAGCTAATCATGTCCTACTTAGATCAGATACAGACACCCGAAGATCTTCGGAAACTCTCTGTGGAAGAACTCCCGACCCTGTGTCAGGAACTGCGGCGTTTCATTATCGAGCAAACCGCCGAACATCCTGGTCATCTGGGTTCCAGCTTGGGTGTCGTCGAGCTGACAGTCGCTTTGCATTATGTTTTTGACACGCCTAATGACAAGCTCGTCTGGGACGTGGGGCATCAGGCATACTGCCACAAGATTTTGACGGGACGTAAGGACCAGTTCTCCACAAACCGGTGCTATGGCGGCATCAGCGGCTTCCCGCGCCGCGAGGAGAGCGAATACGATGCTTTTGGCACTGGGCACTCGTCCACCTCCATTTCGGCCGTTTTAGGCATGGCTATGGCCGCCAAATTGAATGGCGACAAGGAGCGTAACCATATAGCGGTGATTGGAGACGGCGCCATCGGCGGTGGCATGGCCTTCGAGGCGATGAACCAGGCCGCCTACCGCGATGTCAATATGCTCGTCATCCTGAACGACAATAAGATATCCATTGACCAAAGCACGGGCGCCATGAGCAAATACCTGCTCACGCTGACCGCCTCGCCCGCCTATAACCGCTTCAAAAACAGAGTCTGGAACCTCTTCACCTTCAAGTCGAAGAGCTCCAATGCCATCACCCGCTTCTTCAGCAAGATGGGCAACGGACTCAAGGGCTATCTGCTGGGCGGCAGCAACTGGTTCCAAAGCCTCGGATACCGCTACTTCGGACCCGCAGACGGACACGATGTCATCTACTTGGTCAAAACCCTGCGCAGCTTGAAACAACTTCCGGGATTGCAGTTGTTGCATGTCATCACCGTGAAAGGCAAAGGATTGGAGATGGCAGAGCAGAACCAGACCACCTACCACGCCCCGGGCAAGTTCGATCCCGAGACGGGACAGATCATCAAGCCCGAGACGGGCGACCAGCCCCCGAAATATCAGGATGTCTTCGGACACACACTGCTGGAGATTGCCCGTCAGGATGAGAAGGTGGTAGGCATCACGCCCGCCATGGCTACCGGCTGTTCCATGACCATCATGGATGCCGAGTTCCCCGAAAGAGTCTTTGACGTGGGCATCGCAGAGCAGCATGCGGTAACGTTGGCGGCCGGGATGGTCACAGACGGTCTGACGGTGTTCTGCAATATCTACTCCTCCTTCCTGCAGCGCGGTTACGACCAGGTCATTCACGACGTGGCGTTGCAAAAGCTGCCGGTCATCTTCTGCATCGACCGGGCTGGCTTGGTGGGGGAGGATGGTGCCACGCATCAGGGAGCCTTCGATCTGGCCTTCCTGCGCTCCGTCCCCGATCTGATTATCTCCTCACCGCGCAACGAACATGAGTTGCGCAATCTGATGTGGACCGCCTATCATAATGCGCGGGCGAAGGGCTTGCCTTTCGTGATACGCTACCCCCGCGGGCGCGGCGTGCTCCTCGACTGGCGCAACGAGCCCCAGGTGCTGCCCATCGGCAAGAGTGAACTCCTGCAAGAAGGCGAAAAAATGCTGGTCCTCACCCTCGGTCCCTTGGCCAACCAAGTCTCTAAGGCGATACAGATGGTAGAAGCTGACGGCATTCACCCAGCCCTTCTGGACGTGCGCTATCTGAAACCCCTGGACGAAGCTATGTTGCATGAACTTGCCCAGCGCTACCCTGTCTGGATGACCGTAGAGGACGGCACCGAGAAGGGCGGACTCTTCTCCGCCGTAGCCGAGTTCCTGGAGACGAACCAGCTCAACAACATCCGTCTGGAACATATCGCCTTGCCCGACCGCTTCATCTCCCACGGCGACATCCCATCCTTATATAAAGAGGTGGGCTTCGATGTGGAGCATATCGCAGATAAAATGCGGCAGCTGGGGTAGGCCTTCAATTGCGCGATCATATTATTTCCATCCATAAACTTTTTTTGTATTTTTGCGCCATGGAAAGAACTATACTCTACTACAAGCACTATTTTATTGATTTCTTCCTTTCACTAGACTCAGGGGCTCAGAGAAAAATAGCGTATGTGATGGATGTGCTGAAGACACAGCAACGACCCGGTTCGAACTTTGTGAAACATATTAGAGAGGGAGTCTTCGAACTTCGGGCAAATCATGAAGGAAACATATACAGGGCTTTCTTTATTTTTGATGAGGGTAATATTGTGATGTTGTTCAACGGGTTCCGCAAAAAGACCCAAAAAACCCCCGAGAATGAAATTCAAAAGGCAATAAAATTAAAAAATGAATATTATGCAGAAAAAAAGTAATATCGGAAATTTTGATGATGTTTTAAACTCATTATATGGAGCCCCAGGTACTCCGCAGCGTGAGGCGTTTCGAAGAGAGGCATACGCTTATTGTGTGGGTACCATTGTTCATGATGCTCGAAAGAGCGAAGGCATGACACAGCAGGAATTGGCAGAGAAAGTGGGAACAAAGAAATCTTATATCTCCCGTATTGAAACAGGAAATGTGGAACCCAGTGCCGGTCTCTTCCTCAATATTCTAAACATATTGGGCCTCACTATTGCCCGTCCGTTGTGATAAGTCTATTGATTTAATTCTATTAGCTCTTTCCTGACTTCGTCATTTCGTCACCTAAAGATTTTCGTCAAAGAGTTTTTTGAGGGGTTTGTGAAGTTTCAATTGGAACTGCTCCCCACCGTCTTGACGACTTTATACCGGCCTTTTCCCTTTCGGACGACGACAATGCTCGTCAAACCTGACTTGTTCTTTTTTGTCGGACAAACATAACCTGTGATTTTTCCGCGATAATACTCAAAAAAAGCATTGGGACACCTATTTTGGGTGCCTTGATATAATCATATTTCTCATTATGAGTGAATTATAAATTTTATGATTTTTTTGGTGACGAAGTCTGAAGACCGTGTCGTGAAGCATCCCAAAAAATTAACAGTTGATTGTAAAAAGACCGAACAGCTGAGATTTTTTTTGTTATTTTTGCACCGTTGTTATGCTGAGCGGCGTGACAACGGATTTTGTTGAAAAGAAAGCGAGTTTTCGCTTATCCGTCTCGGTGAATCTGGACAATTCGCGAATGTTAGTACGGATACGAGAACCAAGCTTGCCTATTGAGTATCTATTGTCAATACGGTGGGGCTTGTTCTTCAGTATCTTACTAACAGGGAGTCCAGACCCTACTCTGTGGATGCTGTCGGATGATAGCTCCACTTTCTTTTTGTATTGTTCATAAAGGACGATTCTATTGACAATTAAACAGATAATAAAATGAAACAACGAACCACTTTGATTATTTTCCTGCTTTGTGTCGCGGGAGCAACCTTCGCACAGTCTGCCATCGTGCCCGTGGGTGGCGATGCGCAAAGCAACAGCGGCAGTGTCAGCTACACTGTCGGGCAGATTGCCGTGCAGACCTCGGCCAACAACGACGGCTCTGTGTCCGTTGCGGAAGGAGTGCAGCAACCCTACGAAATCCAGGCCGTCGGCGTGGACAACTACCCGCAGATCGCCCTCAATGCCGTGGTCTATCCCAACCCGACCGAAAACCTCGCGCAGCTGCAGCTCAACGGCTTCGAAATCCCAGTCGGCGGTCTCCGCGCCATCCTCTACGACGGCAATGGCAAGCAGTTGCAGACCCTCACGGTCACCGACGACCTCACCACCTTCCAAATCGGCCATTACGCCACCGGCACCTACTATCTGGAGCTGCGTGACGGCAAGCGTGTTTTGAAGACGTTCAAGGTGGTGCGGAAATAAATTCCTTGAGCAGCCTCGAAGAGGCAAGACGCACGAAGTGCTAATAACCCCATACAAGCGAAGCGCAGTGTGGGGATGGAACAGAACAATAGTATTCACCAAAACATAAAAAGCAATGAAGAAATTTACCATCTTCCTAACTCTCCTGCTCTGCGCTACCGCCATCCTTGCGCAGTCACCCGAGAAGTTCACCTATCAGGCGGTGGTGCGCAACGCCAGCAACGCGCTGGTGAGCAACGCGCCGGTGGGCGTGCGCGTGAGCATCCTGCAGGGCGGTATCAACGGAAACCTGGCCTATATGGAAACGCAGACCGCCGTGACGAATGCCAACGGTCTGATGACGCTGCAGATCGGTGGCGGCAACGTGCTGCAAGGCGTTTTCGCCGACATCGACTGGGCGAACGGCCCCTATTTCCTCAAGACGGAAATCGACCCAAATGGAGGCGACAACTACACGATTACGAGCGTACAGCAGATGCTGAGTGTGCCGTATGCGTTGTATGCGAAAGAGGCGGGGAATGCTTTTAGTGGGGATTACAACGACCTCACTAATCAACCACTTATCCCAACTGTTCCGACAGATGTGAGTGCTTTCAACAATGATGCGGGGTATCTCACCTCCTACACCGAACAGCAGATTCTGACTATCACCAATGACACGATTTTCCTGACGGGAGGAAGCTTTGTGAAACTTCCATCAGGCTTCGACGGCGACTACAACTCGTTGACGAACAAGCCCGAGCTTTTCAGCGGCGACTACAATGATCTCACCAACCAACCAGTCATACCCACTGTTCCGACAAACATTAGCGCGTTCACCAACGATGCAGGCTATCTTACTGGCTATACGGAGACTGATCCGCAGTTCAATGCCTGGGACAAGGACTATAATGACCTGATCAATACTCCTACTATTCCGACAGTGCCAACCAATGTTAGTGACTTCACGAACGATGCTGGCTATCTGACAAGCTTCACCGAGCAGCAGGTGCTAAGCATCAGCCATGACACACTCTTCCTGACGGGCGGCAGTTTCGTGAAGTTGCCTGCAGGTTTCGACGGCGACTACAACTCGTTGACGAACAAGCCCGAGCTTTTCAGTGGCGACTACAACGATCTCACCAACCAACCAGTCATACCCACTGTTCCGACAAACGTTAGCGCGTTCACCAACGATGCAGGCTATCTTACTGGCTATACGGAGACCGATCCGCAGTTCAATGCCTGGGACAAGGACTACAATGACCTGACCAACACTCCGACTATTCCGACAGTGCCGACCAATGTTAGTGCTTTCACGAACGATGCAGGCTATTTGACGAGCTTCACCGAGCAGCAGGTGCTGAGCATCAGCCATGACACACTCTTCTTGACAGGCGGCAGTTTTGTGAAGTTGCCTACAGGTTTCGACGGCGACTACAACTCGTTGACAAACAAGCCCGAGCTTTTCAGCGGCGACTACAACGATCTCACCAACCAACCAGTCATCCCTGTTGTTCCGATAAATGTTAGTGCGTTCACCAACGATGCAGGTTATCTTACTGGCTATACGGAGACCGACCCGCAGTTCAACGCCTGGGATAAAGACTACAATGACCTAATCAATACTCCTACTATTCCGACAGTGCCAACCAATGTTAGTGCTTTTACGAACGATGCAGGCTATATCACCGAGGCTTCCTGTAACGGTGTGAACATTTGCGAAATGTTCAATGGCTTAGAGGCACTACAGTCACAAGTGGATTCCTTACAACAGAGTTTTCTTTTGCCAGAAACACATGCCCTGCCACCCACAGTGAAAACGGCAGCTGTTTCTAATATTACAGAATCATCCGCTATTTGCGGTGGTAACGTAATCTCCGATGGCGGATCTGTGGTGAGTGCAAAGGGGGTGTGTTGGAACACCACAGGAACTCCCACTATCTCAGATAACCACACGATTGATGGTGGTGGCATGGGAGCTTTTTTGAGCGATTTGCAAATATTAACCCGCGATACCACCTATTACGTGCGGGCCTACGCCACCAATAGTGCAGGCACAAGCTATGGTAGTCAGATGAGTTTCACCTTTCCGGAGTATCAGCTGTGGAGTGGTACCGGACTCAACCCCAATGATGCGTTGCCGTGCCAAGGTGCTGTTATGGTTGCCGACTCATGGGGCAATGTCTATAATACTATGCAGATCGGCAATCAATGTTGGATGAGGGAGAACTTGCGGAACGTATCAGGCAACGAACATTTCTATTGGCCGGATGTCCTACAGGCCTGCCCAACTGGTTGGCATATACCAAACATGGAAGATTGGTGGATTCTTGGAAATTACATAACCCCATCGTTCGTCGTGAATTTTGGCGATGGTGCTTTTTGGACTTCTACCACACAGCCTTTTGAAGATTCTGATGGTAACCAGTACACACTTATTCAGTACCCCAATGTACAATCCAATACTGTTGCTATTAGTTGGGGTCACCGCGAAGTATCTGATGCGGCGGATTTACTTTCTGTACGTTGCATCCGAGATGTGTCCAATTTCACTGTACAAGAAAATTCCCTTCCGCCCACCGTGACCACGGCGGAGATGGCGGACATTGTGGCAGTGTCAGCCACCTCAGCACCTCCCGCCACCTGCGGCGGTAATGTGACTTCCGATGGCGGATCTGTGGTGAGTGCAAAGGGGATTTGTTGGAACACCACTGGGAATCCCACGCTCTCCGACAATCACACTATTGACGGTGGAGGTACAGGTGTGTTTGAGAGCAATATGCATGGTCTCGTTGTCGGAAACACCTATTATGTGCGCGCCTATGCCACCAATATTGTAGGTACAAGCTACGGTTCACAAGTGAGTTTCACCGTCAAGGTGTATCAATCGTGGGATGGTACCGGCCGCAACCCCAATGACGCGTTGCCTTGCCAAGGCCTCGCCACGGTGAGTGACCATGAGGGTAACGTCTATAATACCGTGCAGATCGGCAACCAGTGCTGGACGAAGGAGAACATGCGCTGCACGACATCCCCAAGCACGGGTACCACAATTTTGGAATACCCTGCAGGCAATATGTCTTATACGGGCAAGAAAGCCTACTATGTGAATGGCAGTGCCGACAATACTGCCGTTTATGGCCTGTTGTACAACTGGAATGCGGCGGTGGATACGTTTGACGTGGCATTTGGAGAGACCTCCACGGGGAGTCTTAACAACTCTTTTGGCGTGACTTTCTCCGGCCACCGCAGAGGCATCTGTCCTGAAGGCTGGCATGTCCCGAACAATACGGAGAGGTCGCAGTTGTATGACTATGTATCTTCGCAGAGCGAATACACCTGCGGTGGTGTCTCCTCCAATATTGCCAAGGCGTTAGCCTCCAACGCGTGTGAATGGTATCTTGGAGCAGACACTTGTTTTGTAGGCAACGACCCGTCCACCAACAACGCCACCGGTTTCTCGGCTGTTCTTGCGGGTTGTTATAGGGGTTATTATAGTGATTTTGAAAGATATGTGTTATTTTGGGGCACTACTCAACGCGATAACTACCGTGTGTATGACTTTTGGACCGGATCAGACTACCCTTCGTTGTACTATTGTAGTGAAAACAGGAAAGCATACGGTGCTTCCGTCCGCTGCCTCCGAGATTAAACCAATTCATAATTCTGAATTTATAATTCATAATTGACAAAGGGCGTGGCCGTGCGCTGCGCTCTTTTTGCCATGTAGAATGTATAATGAAGAATGATCTGGTTGCGGGCAAAAGAATGTCGAAAATAATATTTTGCATATAAGCGAAATGAATGGAGATAAATGTTATCTTTGCCGCGTTATAATGTATTAATATGAAGACAGCAACTCTTAAAACTATTGAGCAGAGCGAGAAAGTAGGCCTGTATTCCATTTGCTTTGACGGCAATGATTTGTCCGAGTACGAAAAGTTTGTTCAGAAATTCTTGAATGATGCAACACTCAACTCGGATTTCCAAAAGGTATTCAGAGCTATCAACCGAATTGTGGCAAATGGGGCATTGGAACGTTATTTCCGTCCAGAAGGCAAACTCAAAGATCATTTGGCTGCATTGTCTATTGATTCGAAGGTGTTGCGCTTGTATTGCCTGCGCATATCGAATCAGATATTGATTGTTGGAAACGGCGGCGCTAAGACTACCAGGACGTATGAGGAAGATGTGGAATTGAGCGGTTATGTGATTGATTTACAGAAATTTGACAAGCTACTTGCTCAGGAACTCGCAAGTGGAAAAATCAGAATTGAACAAAATGTCATCACAGGAATAGAAAGTGCATCTTTTGAGTTATGAAATCAAATAATGACATCAAAATTTTCAGCCCCATTGTTCAAGAGGCATACGACAGCATCCCTGCTCTCGACTGGGCTACGGACACCATAACAGATGGCATTGCCAGACGCATTGATGCAGTTATGAAGGAAAAGGGCATCAGCAAAAAGGAGTTGGCAACTCTCACCCATAGACGACCATCTGATGTTACGAGATGGTTGGGGGGAGGTCATAATTTCACCTGCCGTACGATAGCCCTCATTGAGCAGGCTTTGGATGCTCCTATCATTGAGATAGTAAGATAGTCCGCCGCCTCCGCGATTAAATCCTGACGCGTGACGTATGACGTAAGATGAGGGCATTGGGGAATACACATAAATGGGCGGCGGCGGTTGGGACGTGTAAATTGGGAAGAGACTCCCCGCCGCCGCCCATATTGTCCCCTGCGCACGACGCACCATTCCGCCGCCATCGGCGGCGGAACCTCCGATAATTTTGGATGCAACCTCACCATTCCGCGCAACCGCCAGCGTTGGGCGGAACCTCCTTCCCTCGCAATGCTTTATAATGAAAATTTATTGCTAAACCACACTTTATAATTAACAATCATTAACAAAATTAATTTCAATAAAACATATAATTGTCTTACTATCAGTGTTGTGTAAAATTTTTTAAAACTGTCGAAAATTATAAAACAATCTTGTGTTTTTGCAGCGATTTAAACACACTGAACTATGGAGGAGAAAGATCCTATTGAAGAGGCCCGTAGGTATGCGGCCAACGCGGAAGAGTTTATTAAGAAGGCAAAATATGACCCCGAACTGAAAATCTATACCGACGGCTAGTATGTGAAGATGGCTGGAAACACGCTGTGGAACGGCTGCCTGATTGCACTTGACGCTTTGTTCGACATATCCAGACACAAGGGCCGCCCCGATATCAAGAAGTACTAGGAGGAGGCTGGTAAACGGGACAGAAAACTGCTGGCGTCAATCGTGAGCGGCTATGATACTATGCACCTGTTTATGGGCTACGATGGCAGCAAGGACAAACGGGTCTGCGATGCCGGTTTCGCCAACGCCAACTCCATCATCAACCACTGCGCAAAACTGATGCCGGCTCTTGCCTGTGCGGAAATCACAGGTGTTGGGTCTTTATGCTTCGGCAGTTACACCTGATGATTCCAGATCGGCACCTCCACAAACCTTTCGGATGTTCATTACGGATACATCAGTGCCATATTTTGATAAGGTGGTCTCTTCTAATATCTCAGACAGCAAGAAGTTAACCTGTTCAAGATGAAGTGTTTTGAGGTCTGGATTCATATCCGGGTTTTCAAAGACTTTTGATAGCAGATGCGAGAGAGCCTGAAACTTGGCATATAGCCTCACCATTTTTTGAGACCAGTATGCCGAGAATTCAGTGTGCAGTAAGCATCCAATCATGTACACTCCAAAATTATTGAAAGCTATCAACGGTTTCTCTTGATCCGGTACATCCTCTGCTTTCTTTCCCCACTCCGTACAGATGTCTTCCGTCTCCTTCTCAGTTAATGTGATGCCATAGCCTTCTTTAAATTTTAAAGGATACTCCGTCACGACCTTTCTGTCCTCTTCCACATCCACTTCAAAAATGGATGCCACATCTAAATCAATTATCAGTTCTGAACCCCTGATTTTGAAATAACGGGTTTTTAAAATTGGATTATCTTTCATAGTTAGTTCATTAAAATTTTTTCTACAAAGATATAATCCTGTTTCCCTATTGTCAATGTTTTATGCAAATTTTTTCTCACTGATTCTCAGTTGGTTACAAAAACGATGTAAAATTATTAACAATAGATAGTTAAATTTGAATATTGAAATCTCTAATTATTGAAAATTATTGCAAAAAAATAGTGCTGAGGTTCGTCTTGTGACACGTGCCGATTATCATTGCTATAGCTTTATTATGGTGATGGACCAGAATGAATTCCGCAACACGGTGCGGCTGCGGGGTTTGTCTACAAACAACTAACGTCCTATCTTCACCCTCCTCAAATCCAGCATATTGATCGGATTGATGCCCAACCCGGTTACCTCCTTGCGGGTGAAGCGCACCACCTGGTCGTAGTAGAGCACCACCACGGGGGCGTCTGCCATCAGCAGGGAGTCCATACGCTGGTAGTAGGCGTTGCGCATGGCTGCGTCTGTGCAGCGCTGCGAGCGCTCGTACAACTTGTCGAAGGCGGGGTTCACATAGTGCGTGTAGTTGGACCCTACGGGCTGCAGGTTTTTGGAGTAGAACAGCGCCATGTAGTTCTCGGCGTCCGGATAGTCGCAGATCCAGGAGCCGCGGAAGAAGGGTAGCTGGTAGTTGCGCATCATCTCGCGCTGCTGTGCCCCCTGCGTGACGTCCAGACGGAGGTCGATGCCGATCTGCGCCAGCTCGTGCTGGATGTATTGGCATAAGTCCACATAATTGGCCGACACCGCCACGCTGATGGGCGGCAGGCCCTTGCCGTGCGGGTAGCCAGCTTCCTCCAGTAATTTGGAAGCCTTGCCAGGGTCATAGCTGTATCCCTTCACCCGTTCTGCATCGAAACACTCCATGCCCATCGGGATGAAGCCCGCTGTCCCGGCATACCCGACGTTGTTGCGCAGGAACTTCATCATCTTCTCCCGGTCAAAACCATAGTTGATGGCCTGCCGCACCTTCTTGTTCAACAGGGGGTTGCCATCGCCCTTGTCCTGAAGCATGAAGCCTAAGTATTCGGTGTTCAGATAGGGTCCCGTGAGCATGGTGATCTTCTCTTTGTATTCGGGGTTCAGCCGCCCGTCCTTCGTCAGCAACGCATCCTTGTAGCAGGCCTCCACGCCCGACATGAAGTCGATGCTGCCCTTCATGAACTCCATGAAGACAGACTGCTTATCGACTATGAAGGAGATGGCCACAGCGTCGAGATAGGGCAGGGGAGCGCCCTGCTCGTCACGTTCGAAGTAGTCGGGGTTCTTGCGCATCACCAATTTGACACCCTCCTGCCAGAGCTGGAACTTGAAGGGTCCCGTGCCGACAGGATGGTTGCGGAAGTCTTTGCCATAGTGCTCCACCACCTCTCGGGGCACCACGGAGCAGTATTTCATCGTCAGGATGCCCAGGAAGGGAGGGAAGGGCTCCGACAGCGTGATGCGGAAGGTGGTGTCGTCCACCGCCTCAAAGCAGGGGCTTCCATCAGCCTTGCGCTTCACCTTCTGGAAGACCCACGCCCCGGGCGAGGCTACCGAGCCGTCCAATATTCTGCCGAAACTGTACACAAAGTCGGCGGCCTTCACATATCTCTTCTCTTGGAAAGGGTAGAAGTCGGTGTTGTGAAAGCACACATCGGAGCGCAGGTGAAAGGTATAGACGAGCCCGTCTTCGGAGATCTCCCAACTCTTGGCGATGGCGGGCACGATGCGCATGGAGTCGTCCAAGTCCACCAGCCCGTTGTAGAGATGGTTGCAGGCCCAGATGACCGCCTGTCCCGAGGAGAAGGCGGGATCCAAGGTCTGGATGCCGCTGGACTCGTTGTAGTGGAAAATCATCTTGTCGTCGTGACGACCTTTTTGCGAGCAGGAGATGCACAACAGGGCCATGATGACCAGAAACAGCGGATAATAGGGTCGGCGCATCATTAGGAGAGGGATTGGTTGACTTTCTTGGAGGATTCGAGGATGGCGTTGTACTCCTCCGGCGTGATGTCGCTGTAGAAGTAATAGACAGGGTTGACCGGCTGGTTGCCCTTGATGACCTCGTAGTGGAGGTGCGAGCCGGTGGCCATGCCGGAGGTGCCCACATAGCCGATGAGCTGTCCGCGCTTGACACGCTGACCGGGCTTGACGACCTTCTTGGACATGTGGGCGTAGAGGGTCTTGTAGGTGTATCCATGAGAGATGACCACACAGATGCCGTAGCCACTGCCCGGGTTCTCGCCCGACACGACCCCATCGGCGGTGGCGTAGATGGGCGTCCCCTTGGGTGCCGCAATGTCCACGCCCGTGTGCGAGCGCAAGGTCTTCAAGACAGGATGATAACGCCGTCCAAAACCGGAGGTAACGGAGTACATGTTCTTCAAAGGACGGATGGCGGGGATGCAGTTGAGCATCTCCGACTTCTTGTCGGCAATCTTCTCCAGCTCATCCAACGACTTGGTCTGAGCCGCCAGTCGGACCATCAGCCTGTCGGCTTTCTTGTTGGCCTCCTTGAGCAGGGCGCTGGCCTCGGAGCGCGACAAACTGTCGGCGCCCGCCCGCCCTGCCAGCAGGGGATAACGCTCCGCCGCGGGCACGGGGTCCGCCTCCAAGATGGTGCGATATACGTTGTCGTCCCGATCTTCGATGTCTAACAACACCTTCGACATCAGGTCTATCCGGGTGTTGAGTTCCTCCACTTCCGCCTTCAGCTCGTTGTTCTCCTTTTCCAGAAGTTTCTCCTTGGGGGAGTCGATGACATAGAAGGCAATCCAGACGAAGAGGATGGCAAAAGCAATGCCGCTCAGGAACACCCATACCATTCTCTTGGCGATATGCTTGAAGCTCAGCTTCACCTTCTCGAAGGAGAGTGTCTTGGGGTTGAATTTGTAAAATCCGTCTGGCATAGGAGTGTGGTGTCAATAGATTATTTACAGCCGATGCAGATCTTGTCGCCGGCACCATAGCTGCTGATGGCGCCGCTGTTGCGCTTGATGATGATCTTGAGCTGGATGCCGTATTTTTGGGCGATGTAGCGATAGGTGTCGCCCGCCGCCAAGGTGTGGTATTCTACTGACGATTTGGTACTCTTCATCTCCAGGTAGATGACCTCGTCCTCAATGGGCTCGGAGTCGTCATAGACATCGTTGTATGCTCTCAGATTCTTCTCTGACATCTGCATGGCGGCAGCCAGTTTGGCGTAGGTGTCGCCGCGCTTGGCGATGATGAAGCGGGTCTTGTTGTTCTCATAAACGGGCCGGCTGGTGTAGGGATAGTAGGCCTGCTTGAAGGGCACGGCGTAGGGGTCGAGGATGAAGACGTTCTTGCCATCCACCTTGGCCGCGTTGGGCAGCTGGTTGGGATAGGTCTCCGCGTTGGCTGCGTTGGCCGCAGGCGCCGGGGGCTCAGGCTTGGTCTCTTTCGGCTTGGGTTCCGCTTTGGGTTCATTCTTAGCCGGTTTCTCTACCGGCTTGGCCTCGGGCTTTTTCTCCTCTGCTTTGGGTTGGGGCTTTTCCGTGATGGAGGAAGTGGTGTTCTTGGGCGTCTCCGGTTGTGCGGCAGGCTGCTTCTCTGGCTTGGTAGGCTTTGCCACAGGTTCCGGCTTAGGCGCTGGGGTGGCTACCGTCGGCTCACTCTTCGGAGCTTCCGTGACCATCTCCGGCGCCGGGGCGTTCACCTTCTGCAAAGCGACCGTGTCGCCCAACTTCTGCGCCACCTTGCGGTCGTAGTGCATCAGATAGTATTTCTCAATGATGGAGATGAGCGTGTCGGCATAGCGGGGGTTGCCGGAATAGCCAGCTTCCTTGAGGCCGTAAGCCCAAGACTTATAATCGGTTATGGGGTAATAAAACAGCTTGACATAACGACTGCGCTGCGACAGGAACAAGGAGTGGTCGCGATAGGACTCCTCCACAGAGGCATATTTCCGGAAACAGTAGTCGGGCGTGTGGTTCTCTGTTTCGTAAAAGGTCTCTCCCTTCCATTCGCTGGTGTGACACATGATGCCGAAGTGGTTGTTGGCCTCCACGGCCTGACGGTTGGTGCCTACTTTGGAGGCGTAGATGGCCTGCGCCAGCGTGATGCTGGCAGGTACTTTGTACAACTCCATCTCCCGCATGGCCAAGTCCTTGTATTGGTCGATGTAGTCGTAGATCCGGTCTTCCATCGTATATTGCGAGAAGCCCGTCACGCAGATCCACAAAAGGGCTGAAAGGGTAAGTATCTTTTTCATAGTTTGATATTTTTAATGTCTTAATAAAATCTGATCACCAGGATGTATAATCGATTTTTCATCCAAATTATTGTATTTGAAGATGTATTGAAGTTGTACGCCATAGCGCTGGGAGATGTAGCGGAGCGTCTCTCCGGCCACCACGATGTGGATTTTGATGGGGTTGTTCTTGGCTTTGGCCTCGATATAGACGATCTCGTTCTCCACGGGCTGGGTGTTCTCCTCTGCATCGTTGAAGGTGCGGATGTTGGCCGCCGACACTTGTACATCCCCTGCAATGCTCTCATAGGTGTCCCCTTTCTTGGCGATGACGAAGTAGGTCTTGTTGTTTTCAAAGACTTTGCGATAGGTGAAGGGACTGCTGCCCGCGGGGTAGTCGTTGCCTAAGGCGGTGAATACCTTGGGGGATGAGGTGCTGGTGCTGACGGGCATTGCGGGCTCCTGCGGGGCGGGAGGGGTCACTATCTCTGGCTGTTTCTGCTTGGCGGTCCACGATAGCAACAGGGCACTGTCACCCATCATGGCGATCGTGTCGAGTTGGGCCAGATGATAACGCTCGATGAGACCAGTCAGCAGCTCCGGATATTTGGGGTTGGTGGCGTAGCCGTCGGCTTTCAGAGTCTTGGCCCACGCCGTATAGTCCATCACGTCCAGCTCGAAGAGGTTGGCATAACGCTTCCGGTACTTGAGGAAGAGGGAGTGGTCGTTGTAAGACTCCTCCGCGCTGGCGTACTTGCGGAAACACTCCTGCAATTCGTCGTCATCGATGAGGATGGTGTCGCCTTCCCAGTTCTCGTGACATTTGATGCCGAAGTGGTTGTTGCCTTCCGAAGAGAGCCGGCTCTTGCCGCAGGCACTCTCTAAGATGCCTTGCGCCATGGTGATGCTCGCCGGGATGTGGTGCTCCTGCATCTTGGCGACTGCCACCGATTTGTATTGGTCGATGTAGGCGTAGATGTCCTGCTCGGTGTATAGACCTTGGGCCTTACAGCTGAAACCGCTCAGACTGAATATAATGAAGCTTATCTGTAAACAAAGGAAGAAGTTCTTTCTCATGAAATGCCGATAGATGTTAGTTTGTTATTTTTTGAGTGCCTCCATGACGAGACGGGTATAGAAATCCACGAGGTCAAGACCATTGTGTCGTACCTGCTCAGGGATGATGCTCAGCGCTGTCTGTCCAGGTATGGTGTTGATTTCCAAGAAATAGGGGATGCCGTCATCTTCCGAAATGATGAAGTCGATGCGCACCACGCCTTTGCAGTCGAGGTGGTGGAAGATGCGTTCGCTGTATTGCTTCAGCACCGCTTGGTGTTCTGGGCTGATGCTGGCGGGAGTCAATAGCTTGTGGCCCACGGCAGAGTATTTGGCGTCGTAGTCGTAGAACTCGTTGGTGGCCACGACCTCAGTGATGGCGAGGGTCTGCACCTGGCCGTAAATGGCCGTGACGCCACAGGTCATCTCGCGCCCGCGGACGAACTTCTCCACCATCAGCTGGTTGTCATATTTGAACGCCTCCTCAAAGGCTTTGTCCAGCTCACTGACATTGTGAACCTTGGTGACACCGACACTGGAGCCGGAGTTGCACGACTTGACAAAGCAAGGATACCCGCACACCCGCTCGATAGTGTCATGGTCGATGCGGTCGCTACGGTAAAAATGCAGAGACGGAGAGATGGGGATGCCCAGTGCTGACACAGCCAGATTGCAGTAGTATTTGTTGAAGGTGAGCGCGGAACTGAAACTGCCGCAGCCGGTATAAGGGAGGCCCAACATCTCAAAATAACTCTGCAGCTTGCCGTTTTCTCCCGGGGTGCCGTGGATGGCAATGAAGGCCACGTCAAAGGTGATCTTCTTCCCATCTA
This sequence comes from Bacteroidales bacterium, assembly GCA_017615595.1. GTDB lineage: Bacteria > Bacteroidota > Bacteroidia > Bacteroidales > WCHB1-69 > F23-D06. Next base: position 157,587 of record JAFZZT010000050.1, on the reverse strand, counting down.
CCATCAGTGAAAAATCGTTTTTGTCGATAGGATGGATCTTCCCCTCTGCATCTTTCCAAGTCCAGTCAGATCCTTTGAAATGAATAAGATAAGGGTTGAACAAACTTTTGTCCATCATCTGGTAGATGTTGTCCCCAGTCCGCAAGGATACTTCATATTCGCCTGAATCCCCGCCTGCTATAAGTGCTATATTATACATGTTGGAATATTTTTATAGATAATGTGCAAAAATAACCATTATCTTCCTTAAAAATAGGATATGACAATCGTTTTGTAAACACTGTTTTGTGTAAAAATCTAGTTGCCAAAACAAAAGGTTGTTTCCGCATTATCTCCACGATTTCTGCGCTTTTTTTCATTCAGTAAATCGCGGAACTAGGTAGATTGTACCCAGCTGTTAGGTGCACAGCACGTACAGATCGTCTCTTTGGTTGATGCAGAGCACGGGCAGCGATTGCTCGTTGCCGATGATCTTCTTCTCGCGTTTCCCCGTCAGCAGGTCGCCGAGCGTGACGTACCGCGTCATCATGATGACCGTCAGAGAGGCTCCGATGGTGGGGGCGTACTCGATGGAATAGCGGTCTATCTCTTGATTTACGGACACGCTGTCCAGTACATATTTCACCTCCAGATTTTGATATAGCTTTTCCACGAAGGCGATGTTGTCTGTCACTTGCCGTCTTAGCCCGGCATCTTTGTAGTCGTTGTGCAGGATGTGGATGGTGGATTGATAGAAACGGCTGAAGTAGCCGGCCCACAGCGCTTTCTCCTTGGCCTGCCGCTCAATGTCAAGAGGCAATACCACATGCTGGTAGATGTCTTTGTCGGGCAGCGTCTTGCCGACCGTCATGACAGGCAGCCGCGAACCCTTGATGAAGCGCAGGGCTCTTTTGAGTGAAAAGAAGCCCTCGTGCTGGAACTTGTCCACCCCGATGACATACATGATGGTGTTGGTCTCCTCCGCGTATTGGTAGAGGGTCTCGGGGAAGAAGTAGTGGTTCAGCATGATGGTCTCGATGTCGTGGTCCACGACATTCTGTGCATAGAGGAGCCAAGAGTCCGTGTCGATGTCAGGGGAGTGGTCCTCATAGGCGAAGCCGAATTTGGAGACGATGGTCAAGGAGCCGGAGAAGACGGCGGCCAGCATGGCGCCGTGGCACACCGCCGCCCGTCCGTAGTCGGAGTCATCGGCGATGGCGAGGATGTTCAGCTTTTTCTTCTGATCCACCGGTTCCTGTATGGTGATAGTCTCTTCCATGATGCTAGGTGTTGGGGTGCAATCCTTTGACGACTGGCTTGGCGGCCACATATTCTTTCAGATAGAAGGGCTCGAAGTAGGCGGTGTCGGCGAACGCTTGCGCCTCCCACTTCTTGAGGGCGGGCTTCAGCAGGGAGCGTGCCGAGAGGGGCTGCTCCACGAAGAGGGCGTTGGGGTGCGGCGACAACAGCTCCTTGCATTTGGGCATCCCGTTGCCACAGAAGACGATACGATGCTCGTCCAGCATTGCCCGAAAAGCATTTTCGTCCACAATGACAGCGGCGGGAGTGTCCACCTCCTGCAGATGCTCGTCGTAATGGCCGGCGAAGACCTCCATGCGGCGCGCGTCAATCATGGCCACATACTGCGGCGCGGGCAGACCGTCATCGGCCCAGGATTCCGCCGCCCCGTATGCGATACTCTCCAGCGTGCCCACCGTGATGACGGGCTTGCCCAACGAGTAGGCGATGCCCTTGGCTGTGGAGGTGCCGATGCGCAAGCCCGTGTAGGAGCCCGGACCGATACTAACCACGACACCGTCAATCTCCTCAATCCGGTGCGCCGTCCCGGCCATCAGCCGCTCTATGAACGGCAGCAGGTTCTTGGAGTGGGAGTTGCCGTCAGCACTCTCCTCCACACCGAGGATGGCGGGGCCCTTCGACAGGGCTACGGAACAGACTTCCGTGGCGGTTTCTATATGCAGTAAGAGGGGTTCTTTAGTCATAATGATGAAATTATGGGGTGAGGCCTTCGTAAATCAACTCGTGAGCCTTGAGGCGTATTTTGCTTTGTGATAACTTGTTGGGATAGCAATCCGGATATACTCTGTTGGAGAGGAATACATACAGCAGCCCATTGTCGGGATCGCACCATACCACCGTGCCGGTGAACCCCTGATGCCCGAAGATCTTCTTGCCGGCTTTCGCGGGCACGATGCTGGTGCTGCCATCGGCCTTGGGGGTGTGGAAGCCTAAGCCACGCTCTTGGCAGCCATGCATCGGATACATGGTGGTGAACAGCCGCACGGTCTCTTCCGACAGATAACGCTTCCCCTGGTAGATGCCGCCATCGAAGACCATTTGATAGATGGCTCCCAACTCTGCCGCCGTGGTGAAGAGTCCCGCATTGCCGGCATTGCCGTAGAATAACGCGGAGGTCTGGTCGTGTACATAGCCCTGCACCACCTGCTTGCGGAAGGTCTTGTCCATCTCCGTGGGCGCCACGTCCTGTTTCCGGAAACCATGGTCCAATGGGTTGAAACTCGTGCGCTTCAGCCCCATGGGTGTATAGAAGTTCTCATTGAGAAAGGCCTCGATGGACTGTCCGGAGATCTGTTCCACCATATCTCTCAACAGCACAAAGTTGAGGTCGCTGTACTCGTACTGTTTCGCTTTCAGCTTGCTGTGGGCGATGGTGTAGCGCATGGTGTCGGGATAATCGTTGCGGAGGTACAGGTTGTCGGCGACCTGGATGCTGAAGTTGGGTGATTTGTACTTGCGGAGATATTGTTCGTTGCCCTGTATCTTGGTGTAGAAAGGGATGAAGGCGGTCAGCCCGGAGGTGTGTGTCAGCAATTCCGCAATGGTGATGTTGGCTTTGTCGGTGCCTTTCAAGAAAGGCAGATATTGTCCGATGGGATCCGTCAGGGCGAACCGATGGTCGTCGTAGAGCTTCATCACGGCGAGGGTGGTGGCGGCGGTCTTGGTGACGGAGGCTATGTCGAACATGGTCTCAATGGTCACTTTGTCCTGTGCGTTGTAGGTGAAGTGTCCGAAGGCCTTGTGATAAAGGACCTGACCGTCTTTCATCGCCAGCACCACGCAGCCTGGGTAGATCTTGTCGTTGATGCCCTTCTGGAGCATCTTGTCCAGCTGTTGCACGATGGTGTCTGGGAGGAGGGAGGTGCGTCCGTCATAGCATTTCACCGGTGTGATGCCGGTGCCTGCGGGGAAGTGGTTGGTGCTGACAGGCAAGAAGCCCTCGCAGGCCTGTCTCCCAAAGCAGGCGTCCACGGCACAGTGCAAGGTGTTCGGCGTGAACTGGTAGGCAATCAAAACCGCCTTGATGGCATCCAAGGACGGGAAGTAGTTGAGGGCATAGGGATTGCCCAGATGGATGAGCGCCACCTCCTTTTTGTTGGCCAACTCCTGAATGAAGGCTACCGTCTTGGAATCCACATCATAGCCTTTGCTGGCCATCTGGTTGGAGCCGCCGTAGGCAATGACAACCTTCTTGTATGGGGATAATGCCTGCCGGATCTCCTCCTGTTCCTTGGCGCTGGGCACTTTGGATTTGTACAGGGAGAAGAAGTGATAGTCTTTCAGCGCCTGTTTGTATGCCGTGTGAAGGTCGTTGCGCCCCAGGCAGAGGAAAGCCACGGAGTTGTCGTCCGTCAAGGGCAGCATCTGCTCATTCTTCACTTCTGTGATGGCATAGCGTTCTATCTCGTCGTTGACACGCTGTGCTTCGGGATCGTTCATCAACGCTTTCAGATGTTGTATGTTGATGGGCTTGGGCGTGCGTAACAACCCTTTGCTGCCTTTGAACTCCAATACGCGAAGACAACGTTCGTTGATGAGCTCTTCCGGGATGGTGCCATCCTCCACAGCCTTCTTGATGGCCTGGATGACTACGCCAGTCTCGTCACCAGGCAGTAGCAGTATATCGACACCCGCCAACAAAGCTTTGATCTCAATGTCGCCGGCAAATCGTCTCTGTTTTTGTACGCCCTGCATCTCCAAGGCGTCGGTGATGATGAGGCCGGTGTAGCCATACTCTTTTTTCAACAGTTCGGAAATGATAGGGTAGGAGAGGGATGATACGGAGTTCGGGGCTGGATCAAGGGAGGCAATGTTGAGATGCCCCACCATGATCATGTCTGGATTTAGAGGTATGAGGTGCCGGTAAGGATACAGCTCCAGCTCGTCCAGCTCGATGCGACTCTTCTTGATGACCGGTAGGCCGAGGTGAGAGTCGGTCTCGGTGTCGCCATGGCCGGGGAAGTGTTTCAGACAGCCGATGATGCCACCGTCCAGCATGCCTTGCATGTAGAGCGCGCCTTTGGCGGTGACCTTGTCGCGGTTCTCGCCGAAGGAACGGCTGTTGATGACGGGGTTCTTGGCGTTGTTGTTGATATCGACCACGGGTGCGAAGTTGAGGTTGATGCCTACCGCCTGGCACTGCTTGGCTATCTCCACTCCCATCTGGTAGATGAGCGTGTCATGCTTGGCGGAGAGGGCTCCCAGGGTCATCTGCCGTGGGAAGGCAATGCAACTGTCGAGGCGCATGGCAGGTCCCCATTCGCCGTCAATGGAGACGAACAAAGGCACCTTGCTGACCGCCTGGATGCGGTTGGTAAGGATGGCCTCCCGCACGGGCCCACCCTTGAAGAAACAGACGCCGCCAACCTGATATTTCTCGATCTCCGCAATTTTATCCAGATTGTAGGCCTCCGTCTCCGTGGAACTGATGCGGATGATCAACAGCTGCGCAATCTTCTCTTCCAAAGTCATCTTGGATAAAATTTGCACCGCCCGGCTTTTGGGAGTGGGAGGGGCTGTAAAACTGATGAAGACGGTTAAAAGGATTACAGCACACAGTATGCTAACGATGAATTTCCTCATGGTGCTAAAAAACTCGAGGTTCGAAATATCCTTTTTCGTCGATGGTGATGAACTCGGCGATGCTGAACTGCTCGTAGGCGGCATCAATCTTCGAGGGACTGTCAATGACAATGTCCTCAGTCTCCCAATTTATGCCTACAACGATGTCGGTGGGGTAATCGAGATGATGGGCAAGATAGTCTTTTGCGACACCATAGAGCTTTTCGCCAATGGCGTGAAATCGTTCTTGGTTTTCCATAGGTTTGATGATGTTATGAATGAAATGCAAAAATACACATTTTCATCCATCTTTTGGAAAATCTTCAACCCATTTTTCAACAACCATTGTCCGTATTTTTTTATACTTTTGCCCCCGCAATGGATATCGTGCTAATCATTCTGGGAGCTCTCTGTCTGCTGGCTGGCTTGGTGGGTTGCATTTTGCCCATCTTGCCCGGTGTTCCCCTCTCTTACGCAGGCCTGTGGCTCCTCCAAGCTACTACCAAGGTCCAGTTCAGCTGGAGATTTTTGATCATCTGGGGTGTCGTCACCGCCGTGGTGCAGATGCTGGATGCCGTGGTGCCCGTCTGGGGTACCAAGGTGATGGGCGGTTCCAGGGCAGGTGTCTGGGGCAGCACCTTCGGACTGATCGCAGGACTCTTCTTCGGGCCGTGGGGTATCGTGCTTGGCCCTTTCATCGGGGCTGTGGCCGGCGAGATTCTCGCCAACAGAACCGAAAACGGGATGTCACTCGGTCAGGCCCTCAAGGCTGGCACCGGCTCCTTTGTCGGACTGCTGACTGGCACCGTGATGAAGCTCGTGTGTGTGGGCTTCATGATCTATTACTTTGTGGCCGCGCTGGTGTGATTTTCCAATGGAAAATATTCGTATTTTTGCCCCTCAATTTTCACACTCGGAAATCAAAAGATTCTTTTCATTCCAAAAGATACAAATATGGCTTCAGACAATACTTCAAGAGGATTCACATCCAATATAGGCGCTATTCTGGCGGCTGCCGGCGGCGCGGTCGGGTTGGGCAATATCTGGCGTTTTCCCTATATGCTGGGACAGAATGGCGGCGGCGCCTTCCTGCTCATTTATATCCTGTTCGTCTTGCTCATCGGCATCCCCTTGATGATGACTGAGTTCATCATCGGCCGGCGCTCACAACGCAACGTGGTGGGCGCCTATCGTATCCTCGGCGGCAAACAGAAAGGCTGGGTTATCCTGGGCTTTTTCGGCATCGTGGCAGCCTTCCTCATCTACGCTTTCTATAGTGTGGTGGCTGGCTGGACCCTGAACTATATCGTCCTCTCTGGCAGCAACCGTCTCTCCGGGTTGGACCCCAATGCCGTGGCGGAGGTCTTCACCTCCTTCACCCAAGGCTCCTTCTGGCCACTGCTGTGCCAACTGCTTTTCCTCGTGCTGACAGGCCTTGTCATCACCATGGGCGTGCAGAAAGGCATCGAGAAGGTGGGCAAGATCCTGATGCCCGTCCTCTTCCTGCTGCTCCTCCTGATGTGCGTGCGCTCCCTCACGCTCTCCGGCTCTGGCGAGGGCATGCGATTCCTCTTCAAGCCCGACTTCAGCAAGCTGACAGGCCAGAGTGTGCTCTCCGCCCTCGGCCAGTCGTTCTTCTCCTTGAGCATCGGCATGGGCGCTATGGTGACCTATGGTTCCTATATCCGCAAGGAGGACCGCCTCTTCAAAACCAGCATCTGGATAGCCCTCTGCGACCTCTTGGTGGCCATCCTGGCCGGCGTGGTCATCTTCCCCGCCGTCTTCGCCTTCGGCATGAACCCCGCCAGCGGCCCTGAACTGGTCTATGTGGTGCTGCCTAACGTCTTCAACAACATGCCCGCAGGCACGATCTTCGCTGTCATCTTCTTCCTCTTGCTCGGCATCGCAGCCCTCACCTCTACCATCTCTCTGCTGGAGATCATCGTGGCCTTTGCCGTGGAGGAACTCCATTGGAAACGCTCTACCGCCTCGCTGGTCAGCACCCTGCTCGTCTTCGTGGTGGGCGCCTTCTGCACCCTCTCCTTCGGACCGCTCCAAAACGTCAAGCTCTTCGACCGCACCATCTTCGAACTCTTCGACCTGATCACCGCCTCCTACCTGATGCCCATCGGCGCACTGCTGATGACGATCTTCCTCGGCTGGTGCTTCCCGAAAGTGGAGGTCAAAGACGAACTCTCCAACAACGGGACCCTCAAATGCAAAGCCTTCGAGCTCTACTATCTCATCCTTCGCTATATAGCCCCCGCCGCACTGGTCGTGATCATCATCTCGGGCATTGTCGGATAGCCCTTGATTAAACTTTTTCGGAAAAACACTATCTTTGCCGACTTAATCAAAATCACTGAAATAATGCGTAAGATAAATCTTATTTTGTTGATTTCTATGTTGTTGTGCGTGTCTTTGCTGCATGCGCAAAACCCCAATAAAAACTTCCAACCCAACAAAACGAAGATGGACCAGCTGCTGAATTCCATCAACACGATGTATGTGGACTCGGTGGACTTTGAGCCGCTGGTGGACAAGGCCGTGGTGGAGATGCTCAAGGAGTTGGACCCGCATACTGCGTTCATCCCCAAGAAAGATGTGGCCGCCATGAACGAGCCCCTGCAAGGCTCTTTCGATGGTATCGGGGTGACCTTCCAGCTCATCAAAGACACGATTAACGTGATGGAGGTCATCATTGACGGTCCAGCCGAAAAGGTGGGTCTCATCGCTGGCGACAAGATCGTCCGCGTGGACGACACGGTGGCCTGTGGCGACGATATCACCAACGACTGGGTGCGCAAACATCTCCGCGGCAAAAAGGGCTCTAAAGTGAAAGTCGGCATCATCCGCGGCCATAATCCCGAGATCCTCGACTTCACCATCACCCGCGGCGCCATCCCCATGTACAGCATCAACGTGAGCTTTATGGTCAACGAGACGACCGGCTATGTCAAGCTGGAACGTTTCGCCGCCACCTCCACCAACGAGCTGGTCAAGGCCATCAACAAGTTGAAAGGTGAAGGCATGAAGGATCTGATCCTCGACCTTCGCGGCAACGGCGGCGGCTATCTCAACACCGCCTTCGAAATCTGCGACCAGTTTATCGACGGCGTCAAAACCATTGTCTATACCGACAATTTCCGCAAGACGGGCGAGACCTTTACCTCCAGCAAGGGAGGGGTCTTTAAAGAAGGCAAGTTGATCGTGCTGGTGGACGAGAACTCCGCCTCCGCTTCCGAGATCACCTCGGGATGTGTCCAGGACTGGGATCGCGGGCTGGTCATCGGTCGCCGCACCTTCGGCAAGGGCCTCGTCCAGAAACCACTTAACCTGGCCGATGGCTCACAAGTGCGCCTGACCATCTCCCACTACTATACCCCCACGGGCCGCTGTATCCAAAAGCCTTACGATGATGGTCTGGATTCCTACTTCAAGGACATCCAACAGCGTGCTAACAGAGGAGAACTCTACACTGCCGACAGCATCAAGTTCCCCGATTCTCTGAAATACAAAACACCGCGCGGCCGCGTGGTCTATGGCGGCGGCGGCATCATGCCCGACATCTTCGTACCCCTCGACACGACCCGCTATTCCACCCTCTATAACGAGATAGTCCGCAAAGGCATCTTCGGCTCCTATACCGCCGATTATCTTGACCATAACAGAGACGAACTCAAACGCCAATACCCTACCTTCGAGGATTTTGAGAAGAACTATGTGGTCTCGGATGCCCAATATGCGGAATTCATGGAGTATGCGAAGAAAGAGGGCGTGAAAGACAGCGCCTCCTTCAAGTTCTCCAACTATGCGGAGGCTTTCCTGAAGACGAATAAGAAAATGCTCGACTCTCTCTTCACCTCCCCCAATGTGGATATGCAACGCTTGGACACGATGTTCCAGCATTATATTGACAAGAATTATGACGAAGCCATGCGCCTCCGCAATGAACAACATGTTGGAGAATACATCAAGGAATACATGCGCTTTGAGATTGCCCGCGGACTCTATGGCTACGGGGAGGCTTATCGCATCTTCCTCGAGACAGATGAGACCTTCCTCAAGGCGGTGGAGGTGATGGGTGATAAAAAAATATTCAAACAGTTCAAGGTAGATAGTAAATAATTTATGGCGAAGATCTCGCAGCGGACCATTGATGAAATCTACGCCTCCATGAAGATCGAGGAGGTGGTTGGCGACTTTGTCTCCCTGAAGCGGCAAGGCAGCGGCTTCGTGGGTATCTGTCCCTTTCACGATGACCGCAATCCCTCCATGCATGTGACCCCGCGCCTGGGCATATACAAGTGCTTTGTGTGCGATGCTAAAGGCAACGCCATCAATTTCTTGATGGAGCATGAGAAGATTACCTATCCGGAAGCCCTTGAGTATCTAGCCAAGAAATATAGCATCCCTATCGAATATGAACGCAAGGAGACGGATGAGGAGCGGGAGCAACGCACCGAAAGGGAAAGCCTCTATCTCGTCAACGCCTTTGCCGAGAAGTTCTTCATAGACCAACTGCATAATACCGAACAGGGACAACTGATGGGCATGTCGTACTTCAAAGAGCGTGGCTTCAAGGACAGCACCATTGAACAGTTCCATCTGGGCTACTGTCCCGACTCGTGGGATGCCTTCACCAAGGAGGCTCTCAAACAAGGCTACCAAGAGGAGTTCCTGCTGAAACTCGGCTTGACGCATAAATCCTCCAATGGCAAACTGTACGACTTCTACCGCGGTCGCGTCATCTTCCCCATCCATAACGTGTCGGGCAAGGTGATTGGCTTCGGCGGACGTGTGCTCCACAAAGATGAGAAGACGGCCAAATACTACAACTCCCCTGAGAACGAGATCTACCACAAGCGCGAGACGCTCTATGATATCTATTTGGCCAAGAAGGCAATCCGTGCCGCGGACAATATCTATCTCGTGGAAGGCTACACCGATGTCATCTCTATGTTTGAATCGGGCATCGAGAATGTGGTGGCCTCCTCAGGTACATCCCTGACCGAGGAACAAATCCATATTCTCTCCCGTCAGAGCAAAAACATCACGGTCCTCTATGATGGCGACAGAGCTGGTATCAAGGCCTCCTTGCGAGGCATCGACCTGCTGCTCAACAAGGGGATGAACGTCAAGGTGTGCCTGTTGCCCGATGGCGAAGATCCCGACTCCTTTGCCAAAAAACATCGCGACAGCGAGCTGAAGGAGTTTCTGGAGAAAAACACCACCGACTTTTTGCTCTTCAAGGCTCAGATTCTGTCGGAAGATGCAGGCAACGACCCGGTGAAGCGCGCCGCGATGGTCAACGATATGCTCAAGTCCATCGCCGGCATCCAAGACAACATCGTCCGTGCTTTCTATGTGAAAGAGTGCTCCCGACTCTTCAACCTGCCCGAGGAGACGCTCAACGCTGAATTGAAGCGGGTGGTGTGGGCCAATATGCGTTCCACCAAGAGTGGCGCCACTACCGCCCAAGCTGAACCCTCCGCGGAGCCCTTCCCTCATATCACCATTACCGCTCCCAAGCAGGAAACACCTCATGGCGACAAGCTCTATGAGTCTGAAAAGAACCTCCTTATGCTAATGCTTCAATATGGTTGTTACGAGATATTTAAGGAGCAGGAGAATGAAAAAGTGCCGGTCCGGATCGATCAATATATCTGTGATGAACTGTTCAACGATAACATCATCCTGAAAAGTCCCATCGTGGCGCGAACCTTCGATGCGTACGTCAAGAGCGCAGAACTGCTGAAGGATCAAAATGCCATCCAGCGAGCCTTGCTGATGAGTGAGGATTCGGAGGTGCGCAACTTCGTCATCGAGAATCTCCCCACCGAGATTCCGACCGTGAGCCCTAACTGGGAGCAGAAATACGAGCTCCTGATTTCATCTATGCATGATAATGTGGAGGTTCTGCAACAGGAGGTTCAGAATGTGCTGCTGAATCTCAAATTCCGAGTCGTGGAGGAAACCATCGACTATATAGAATCGCAACTGAAGCAGCCTGGTTTGGAAGAGTCCGACACAGAACTCCTGCTGGGTTATATGTGCGAACTCCTGCAAACCCGAAAGGCCATCACTACATTGTTAAACCGTACTGTGAGTTAATATACGTATGAAACAGAAAGTGGATTTGAAAAATCTCGATTGGAAGGAAACCCTGAAGACCTACATGCTCATTGTGTTGGGCACTTTTATCATGTCTATTGGCTTTGTGGTCTTCATCTCTCCCTTGAAACTTGCCCCGGGTGGCGTCTATGGTATCGCCATCATCCTGCACCACGTCTTCAACTTCCCTATTGGTCTGTCCGGCATCTGTCTGGATTTGCCATTGTTGCTGATCGGAACGTTGTGGCTGGGTCCCAAATTTGGTATTAAAACACTGGTCGGAGTGATTACCCTCCCGGCGTTTATCTCGTTGTGGGAAAAGATTTACGGCTATGCTCCGCTGATTGCCATGGCGAACGATCCGATGGTGCCCGACCCTTCCGCCACCTTTATCCTGGCCCTTTTTGGAGGCGTGCTCGTGGGCCTCGGTCTCGGCCTCATCTTCAAGACCCGCGCCACCTCAGGAGGCACGGACATTATCGCGATGATCATCGGCAAGTACGTCAAACATGTCCCACTGGGCACCCTGCTCATGGTGGTCGATTCCACCATCGTGCTCGCAGCCCTCGCCATCTTCAAAGACTGGACCGTTCCATTGTACTCTTGGCTCGTCATCTATGTGACAGGCGTTGTCATGGACAAGGTTATCGCCGGCTTCTCTTCCAACAAGGCTGTTCTGGTCATCTCCGACAAATATGAGGAGATTCGTCAGCACATTTTCGACGAACTCGACCGCGGCGGTACCTATCTCAACGGTGAAGGAATGTATAACCATGATGAGAAGAAGGTTATCTTCACCTCCATATCTCCGAAACAGTTACCTATATTGATACATTTTGTTCACGAAATAGACCCGAAAGCCTTCATCTCTGTGTTGGATGCGTCCGAAACCTTGGGCGATGGCTTCATGTCTTTAAAAGAGAAAGCATTACAATAAATCATGATGAGAGAGAAAGTAATTCAGGTGCTGAAAGATATCTATGATCCCGAAATCCCGGTGAATGTCTGGGAGTTGGGTTTTATATATAAGTTGGAAGTGAATGACCATAATGATGTCCATATTCTGATGACGTTGACCGCCCCCAACTGCCCGGTGGCGGAGTCCCTCCCCATGGAGGTTCAGACCCGCGTACAGATGATTCCCGAAGTGAACAAAGTGGAGGTGGACATCACCTTCGATCCTCCTTGGGAGATGTCGATGATGTCGGACGCGGCCAAAATCGAACTGGGTCTTTTTTAACGGCGAAAAGGTTTGACGGCTCTGTCAAAGATGCCGTTGAGGTAGGCGATGGCCATGCCGTAATTGCTGACGGGGATCTGCTGGTCCACCGCGGGCTTTAGTCTGTTCAACAGCTGCCGGTGCGTGATCATGCACCCGCCGCATTGGATTACCATGGCGTAAGGACGGATGTCTGGGATGGTGTCCAAGCCAGCCACGAAGTCAAAGTGCAGCTGTTTGCCGGTGTGCTGTTGTATCCAGCGGGGCAGTTTGTGCCGCCCGATGTCGTCGCACGAGGTGCGGTGCGTGCACGACTCCAGCATGAGGATGCGGTCGCCATCTTGCAACTTGTCTAGGTGCGGGGTGCCCTCCAGATAGTGTGCGAAGTCGCCTTTGTGGTGCGCCAGCACAATGCTGAAACTGGTGAGCGGGATCTCTTCCGGCACGATTTGCGACACCCGACCGAACATCTGGCTGTCGGTGATGACCAGTGCGGGGGCCTCGTGCGTGGCGAGATAGCGCTCCAAGAGGTCTTCTTTGAGCACCACGGAAACGGCGTCATGGTCCAACACGTCGCGGATCATCTGCACCTGCGGGAGTATCAACCGCCCCTCCGGGGCCTCAGTGTCGATGGGTGTCACCAGCACGACGGTGTCGCCCTCTCCGATAAGGTCGCCCAACAGCGAGTGGGAGATGTACGCCGAAGGAGGCATGATCTTCACCATCCCCTCTATCATGCGGTCGATGCCTTCGTGCGTCTTGGCACTGACATCCCAGACAGGGAAGGGGAGCTCGGCTGGCGGAGCGGTGACGGTGTCGCATTTGTTGTTGACGACCATATAGGGGATGGCAAAGTCCTCAAACTGTGTGACGAGCCGCTTCTCCGGCTCGCCGAAGTGGCGATCGGTGATGACCAATAATGCCAGGTCTATCTGCTTCAATGCTTCCAAACTCTTTTGGATGCGCTTCTGCCCAACCTCGCCCACATCATCGATGCCGGCGGTGTCAAGGAGCACTACTGGGCCGATGCCGAAGATTTCGATCGACTTCTTGACCGGATCAGTGGTGGTGCCGGCTTGAGCGTCCACGATGGCAATGTCCTGGCCCACAATGGCATTGATGAGTGAGCTCTTGCCATTGTTGCGCCGGCCGAAGATGCCTATGTGCGGTTTGTTTTCCCTTCCTTTCATGATTTGACAATGCCAAAAAGATCGTATGGGGCAGCCTCCGTGATGGTGACGGGGTAGAACTCCCCGATCGTCAGGGGCTGCTCTTTGGTGATGAAAACAAGATTGTCCACCTCCGGCGAGTCGAATTCGGTGCGGCCGATGTAGAAATCTTCCTCCTCGGCATCCACGATGACCTTCAAGGTCTGCCCCACTTTCTCTTCGTTGAAGGCCAAGGAGATCTCCTCCTGGAGCCGCATGATGTCGTTGTATCGCTTGGTCTTGACGGATTTCTTGATGGGGTCGCCCAATTCGTAGGCGGGGGTGTGCTCCTCCTGTGAGTAGGTGAAAGCCCCCAGTCGCTCAAATTGTGCTTTGCGGATGAACTCCAGCAACTCTTTGTGCTGTTCGTGGGTTTCACCTGGGTATCCGGTGATCAGGGTCGTGCGCAGCGCGATGCCCGGCACCTTCTCCCGGATGGTCTCTATGAGCTGGTGAATATAGCGGGAGCTGCCTCCGCGGCGCATGCTCTTCAGGATCTCATCGCTGATATGCTGCACAGGAATGTCCAAATAACGGCAAAACTGCGGATAACGGTTCATCACATCCAGAATCTCCACGGGGAAGTTGAGCGGATAGGTGTAGTGCAGCCTGAACCACTCGATACCCTTGACCTGAGCCAACGCCTCCATCAGATGCGCCAGCTCCTGCTTGCCAGTGAGGTCCACCCCGTAATAGGTGAGGTCCTGCGCGATCAGCATGACCTCCTTCACCCCTTGGTCGGCGAGCTTCTGCACCTCGTCCACCAGCTGAGGGATGGGCTTGGAGACCTGCTTGCCGCGGATGAGCGGGATGGAACAGTAGGAACACTGGTGGTCGCAGCCTTCCGAAATCTTGAGGTAGGCGTAGTGGCGTGGCGTGGAGAGTAATCGGTCGGTGGTGCCCAACAGGGAAAACTCGTCAGAGTTGAGCATGTCCGCCAACTCATCAAAGTCGTAGTAGCCGTCCACCTCCGGCACGGACTCTAACAGTTCTGGCTTGAAGCGCTTAACCAGACAGCCTACCACGAAGATCTTCTTGACTTGCCGGCGCTTCTTGCGCTCTACCTGAGTCAGTACCTCGTTGACCGACTCCTCACGGGCGTCGCCAATGAAGCCGCACGTGTTGATGATGACCACGTCTGACTTCTCAGGGCTCTCATAGACGACTCGGTGACCCTGCTTGGTGAGCTGGGCGGCGATGACCTCCGAGTCCACTACATTCTTGGAACAACCGAGTGTGATGATGTTGAATGTCATAGTTGTATATCCTTGTCAAAAACAAAGCGCAAAAATAATAAAAATTCCGTGGGCTTGGTTTTCCCTATGATTGGATTGGCGGATAATGATTATCTTTTGAACAAGTGCGGCCTGTTTTTCCAAGGTGCTTTATCCAAATTGTTTTTTTATTATTTTTGCACTTCAATTCTTAAAAGGAAAAGTAGGCCTCTGGCAGTATGATAAAAGAGAAAATTCTGCATATTTTTAAAAAGTATAGGAACTTCATCCTGTATTGCCTGATTGGTGTTCTGAATACGGGCGTTGATTTCGGGGTGTTTGCCCTTTTGGATCATGTGGGATTGTATTATATCGTAGCCCACATCATCAGCTATCACTGCGGCATCATCTGCAGTTTCATCTTGAACAGACAATACAATTTCAAGGTGCAGGACAAGCCCGTGCAGCGCTTTTTCTCTTTCTATTCCGCCAGTCTGGTGGCCTTGGCGGCA
The DNA here is from genome assembly GCA_017615595.1 of Bacteroidales bacterium. Classification (GTDB taxonomy): domain Bacteria; phylum Bacteroidota; class Bacteroidia; order Bacteroidales; family WCHB1-69; genus F23-D06. Next base: position 142,460 of record JAFZZT010000050.1, on the reverse strand, counting down.
AGTGCCGGACTCCTGTATTTGTTCGTTTCGGTATGCGGCATGCACCATCTCCTGGGCAAGCTCATCGCCACCGCCATCATCGTGGTGTGCCAATTCCTGTTCGTAAAACATTTTACCTTCAAGCGTTAGTGGCGTGCTGCGGACAGACACCCCGATTGGATAGGCGTAAAAGCCATTGACGGCTGTTGGTATGATATGCAAGCATGCCTAAAAGAACTCTCCTGTTATATCATTTTTTTTTTACTTTTGCACTTTATAAAGAATATGATATAATTCGTGACAATAGTGATACTTTTCATGCTTTGTTAGTCGCGCACTTGTTTTTATTATTTGGTGTTTTTAAGTATGTGTTTTGACAAAATCATCATCGGAGCTGGGCTCTATGGCTTATATGCGGCGCTCTTCTGTGCGAAAAGGGGACAACACGTCATAGTGCTTGAGTGTGAAGATGCTGCTTTCAAACGGGCTACCTATATCAATCAAGCTCGAGTCCACATGGGTTATCATTATCCTCGCAGCTATAGCACGGCTATAAAATCCGCTGGATATTTCAATCGCTTTAATGAAGATTACGGTTTCTGCATTCTCACTAAGTTTGATCAGGTTTATGCCACTAGTGTTAATTTCTCATGGAGCGACGCCAGGGAATTTAAGAAGTTCTGTGAGGCCGCCCATATCCGATGCGAAGAAGTTGCTGCTTCCCGATACTTCAAAAAAGGTTGTTGTGATGGCGCGTTTTTGACGGAAGAATATACTTATGACGCTCAAATTTTAAAGGATTATTTTCTGGAAGAGCTGAAACAGTATGCGAATGTCTCTATCTTGTACAACGCGCACATATCCCATGTTGAAAAGTTGTCTGAGGCCTTTCAGCTTAATGTGGAACATGAAGGAGTTGAGCAGGTGGTTGAAGCACCGTTTGTTCTTAATGCAACGTATGCCTCTGTCAACCAGATCCAACAACTGCTCGGATATGAGATGTTCAAGATTAAATATGAGCTATGTGAGATCATTCTCTGTGATGTGAATCAAAACCTCCAGGGCACGGGCCTGACAGTGATGGACGGGCCGTTCTTCTCTATTATGCCATTTGGGAAGACAAAATATCACTCCTTGACGGCAGTGACGTTTACCCCACACAAGGCCTGCAAGGAGTATCTCCCCAAATTTGAATGCCAGAATCGCTGTGAGGGCTTCTGTTCCCCGTTGCAATTGGGCAATTGCAACGACTGTCCTTCCAAACCCGAATCGGCATGGCCCTACATGAGCCATCTCGCTAGAAAATATATGAGAGATGATCTGACATTTGAGTTTAACCACACCCTTTACTCTATGAAACCCATATTGTTGGCCTCCGAAATTGATGACAGTCGTCCAACAGTTATCCGAACATTCTCGGAAGAACCTACCTTCGTCAGCGTTCTTTCAGGGAAAATCAATACGGTTTACGACCTTGATGAAATATTAATCAAATAGTTATGGAATCTAATAAAGAAATGAACTTTATATCGGCAGTGGTATACTGCTGTGATGATTCAAACACCATCGGATCGTTCATTGAGCAATTAAACAAGACTCTGTGTGACAATTTCTTGAAATATGAGATCATTGTGGTTAATGATGCTTCCGTGGATGATAGTGTCGATAAGGTGAAAAGTGTATCGGCACAAAATAAAGGAGGCATTATCACCATCATGAATATGAGCCATCACCAAGGGCTGGAATCCTCTATGAATGCTGGAGTGGATTTGTCAATAGGGGACTTCGTGTTTGAATTCGACACTGCTGTCGGAGACTTTGACTGGTCTTTGTTGATGGAACTCTTCCATCACTCACTGAAAGGATATGATATTGTCAGTGCCCGTCCCAATAGGCGTAAGAATGTATCATCACAATTATTCTACACCATATTTAATCACTACGCCAATCTTCAATACGATCTGTCGACAGAGTCCTTCCGTGTTCTTTCAAGAAGAGCCATTAACAGGGTTCGTAGCATTACAGAAAGCACGCCGTATAGAAAAGCATCCTATGCCAATTGCGGTCTGGCTATCGACAGTCTCGTTTATACCCCTACCATAAAAACCAAAAGAAAAAAATACTCTGGCCGTAAAATGATGGCCATAGACTCGCTGATTCTCTATACCGATGTGGCCTATCATGTGACAGTCGGCTTGGCTGCCTTTATGGCATTGATCACGGTTGCTTTCGGGATCTTTGCTTTATTTACCAAGTTGTACTCCCATCCTGTGGAAGGCTGGACGACCATCATCCTGTTTATCGCCTTCGGCTTTTCCGGCTTGTTTATCATTCTCGCCATGGCACTCAAGTATCTTCAAATTATTGTATCCTTGGTGTTTAGAAAAAAGAACTATCTGTTTGAATCAATTGAAAAACTTCAATAATAATGAATTATAAAAGGTTAGGCAACTCTGGTCTAAAGATAACAGAGCTCACATTTGGTTCCGCATTGACCATTGGCACAGAAATTATGGATGAGTCATGTGCGGCGGCTCTTGTGGACAAGGCATGGGAACTGGGAATACGGTCTTTCGACGTTGCCAATAGCTATGGAAATGGCCACGCAGAAATACTGCTTGGCCAATGTCTGAAAAAATATCCCAGAGAGGAATATGTGCTGTTTACAAAGGGATCCTTGCCTATAGGACCTACACCATATCACAAGGGTTTGTCCAGAAAACATATTCTCTGGGCCTTTAACGATTCATTGAAAAGACTCGACACCGAATATGTCGATGTGTATTTCGCCCACCGATATGATCCGGAGGTCACCATGGAGGAAATTGTCAGAACGTTCAACATGTTGATCCAGTCAGGAAGGGCACTCTATTGGGGAGTCTCCGAATGGCCCTACGAAGCTTTGGATGAATGCATCCAAACATGTGACAAACTAGGGCTGGAACGCCCTGTGACGGAACAGTTTATCTATTCGTTTGCCGTCCAAAAACATGTGAAAAGCGGCTATAAAGACACCTGTACAAAATATGGAATGGGCACGATGGGCTTCTCTCCTCTGTGCCAAGGATATTTGACGGGAAAATATAAAAACGACATCCCTTCCGACAGTAGAATAGCCAAAAGCGACGCTATAGACTATCAAAAAACTAAAAACTTTTACCCACAGAACAAAGACAGGATTGATGGTTTTTTGAGAATCTGTGACAAATATAACGCCGATTATGTGGCTGCGGCATTGCAATGGTGCCTCAGACATGACATTTGTCCAGTGTTTGGAAGTAGCAAGATTTCTCAAATAGAGAAAAATGTCAATGCGCTCAATGAAACAATCCCAGATGAGTTGTGGGCAGAATTGTCCGAAATCGAATAAGAAACTAATAAACGACTATCTATATGGCAACATTAAACATTTTATTTCCTGTTCTAAATGAAGAACTACGATTAGCTGACGGCATAAACAAGACGATGGAGTTCATGACCGCTCATAAATTAATGCCTTTCGAACTGAATATCATTGACAATGGGTCAACAGACAAAACGGAACAAGTGGCCATGGCTTTGTGCCAAAAATATCCGGAGGTGCACTATACCAGGATTGGTGAACGAGGTACCGGAATCGCAATAAGAGAAGGTGTCAAAAACAATACTTGCGACTATGTGGGGTATATGGACGTTGATTTATCAACAGATTTGAAATATCTGATTCCAGTCCAAGAATTGTTTATCAACGACCCTGAATTGGAGTTTGTCAACGGTTCTCGCTTCAGCAAGGAATCAGTTGTCTCAGGACGGAAATGGTATCGCAACATCACTTCGTATGGCTTGCTTTTCTTATTGCATTTCTTCCTTGACATGAAAGCCTCGGATGCGATTTGTGGTTTTAAGTTCTTTAAAAAAGAAACCGCCGAAAAACTGGTAGCCGTCTCTTCAAAAGATGAAAACGGATGGTTCTTCATTATCGAGATGTTGTTGCGCGCTGAAAGAATGGGTGTTAAAATCCATGAACTTCCTGTTGAGTGGATAGATGATTCTCGTACCAAAGTCAAACTCTTCGCCACCATTAAGAATTATATCAAAAACATTTCCAGATTACGGAAAATACTTAAATAAGCCGAACCCTATTTTTTCTAAATTGCTAACATATACGTAAAATCCAGATCATTCAATAGTCATGAAGAATTTTTTCACGCAAAATAAAAACAACCCGTGGTTTTGGATATTTGTCATCTTCGCGGTCTTTTTGATGATAGCTATGCCGATAATGAGCCGTGACGCCGGTAACTCGGGTGATGAGGATGGTTTTCAAATCCCTCAAGCGAAGAATGTAGTCAACTATTTCAAGACTTCAGGAGAGGACACCACCTGCCTCAATTATAAGGATGTCATGCAGTACTATGGCTCATCTTTTGATGTAATTGCAGAATTTATAAACCAGACTTTACATATTGAAGATATTAGCAAATCCCGTCATGTGCTCAACTCCTTCATGGGGTGGCTTGCTATTTTGGCTGTTGGCCTTATCGCTTACCAAGTGGGCGGTGCTCGTGCCGGAGTCTTCGCTATGCTTCTGCTGTTTCTGTCACCCCGTTTCTTGGGCCACTCCTTCAACAACCCCAAGGACATGCCTTTCGCCGCGGGGGTTGTTTGGGCCATCTATGGTATGATTTTGTTTTTCAAACAATTCCCCAAAGTCAAATGGTACACCTATTTGATACTAGGACTGGCCATCGCTTACTCCATTAGTGTGCGTATCGGTGGATTGATTTTATATGGCTACTTCGGTTTGATGGGATTCGTATTCTTGATCAAAGTGATGGTGGAAAGAAGTAAAAATGCCAAACTCAAATCTGGTCGCCAACAAACCCAAGAGATGCCACTGGCAAAATATATCTTTAGAATGGTGATCATGGCCCTCTCCATCTGCGTAGTCGGTTATTTCTTGGGGCTGTTGCTATGGCCATACGCATTGCAGAACCCCATTAAGCATCCAATTGAATCGTTCAAGCTGATGTCTTCCTTCGCCACGTCTATCCGCCAACTCTTTGAAGGTAACATCCTCTGGTCCGATATGCTTCCTTGGTACTATACCCCGAAATATATCCTGATAACGATCCCTGTCGCGGTCATTGTCGGCGTGATCCTCTACTTCATTTTCTGTTGGCGTAAGAAAGAAGACCGCTTCAACGCATTCTTCTTGTTCTTCACCTTCGTGTTTCCTGTTTTCTGGATTGTGGTCACCCATGCCAATGTCTATGGTGGCTGGCGTCATGCTATGTTCGCCTACCCGCCCATGGTCGCTGCTGCCGGCTGGGGCTTCGAGGCATTGGTGCGAAAAGTGGAGGAGAGAATGGCCGCTCGCGCTGCCCAAAAGGAAGCTTCCGTCGATAACAAGGTGCAACGCGGAGGTTGGGTGGTCAACGTCGCCAGCGTGGTCGTGCTGCTGCTCATGCTCGTGGGACCTATCCGTCATATTGTCGCGAACCATCCCTATGAGTATGTCTATTTCAACGAGCTCTCAGGGGGCGTCAAAAAAGCTTTTGGCAACTACGAACTCGACTACTACTATCACTCCACCCGCGAAGCTACCGAATGGGTGATGGCCAACGCGGAACCTAAACCAGATGGCTCTAAAATCATAGTCGGCACCTGGCATACCGCCTCCGTCAGCTATTTTCTGCGCAACGACACCACCCGCTTCAAACCAGCCTTCCTGCGTTGGTATGAACGCGATAATTCCGATTGGGACTATGCCGTTTTTACCATCACCGGCATTAATCCCGAGTACCTGACCAGCAAGGCCTTCCCGCCAAAGAATACGGTCAAGACCATCGAGGTGGATGGTGTGCCTATCGCCATCGTGCTGAAAAGACAGGAGAAGTTCAGTCACGAGGCCTTTAAACTCAAAAACGCCAACAAGTTGGACTCCGCTGCCATGCTCTATCATCAGGCCCTTGCCGTGGATCCAGACAACTATGTCTCCCTTCTCGGCCTCTCCGAGGTGATGGTTCGGACAAATCATCCTGATAGCGCCCAGTTCTACCTGAACAAGGCGTTGGCCTATGAACCCAATTCCGAAGGTCTGAAGCTAATGTATGCCTACTCCCTGCTGGGCCAACAAAAGGAGGACGAGGCCCTCAATACACTTCGCCAAATCAGCAAGTTCAATCCCAAGTACTCACAAGCATACCAATTGGCTATTCGCGTGTATCTTCAGCGCAACGACCTGGTGTCTGCCAAGAAGGAGTTCCAGAAGGCTATCGATGTGGATCGCGTGGATGATGCCTTGACCCAGTTGTGGCTCGTGTATGAGGGTAAAACAGGAGTTACTAACGAACAACAAGCCTATCGAAATCTGTATAAGGAGATGATTAAGAGTCTGGAGAAGCGCGGCAAGCAAGCAGATGCGGACAAACTGCGCCAACAATTGAAATAATGAGCGCTGATTGTTGGTGGATGATCATCGGCGATGATTATTAAATTGTTGAAAATGAAGATTGTATCGCTTTTTTAAAAGACTAAGATGGGGTGTTGTGAAAGTCAAAGAATTTTGTATTTTTGCCGTCCAAATTTTTAAACACTAATATCAATAAATTATGGCAACAAGAATCAGATTACAGAGAAGAGGTAAAAAGAACCAACCTTTTTATCACCTTGTAATTGCGGATGGTCGTGCACCACGTGACGGACGTTTTATTGAAGATCTGGGCACCTATAACCCACTGACCAATCCTGCAACCCTCAACATCAACTTTGATCGCGCTTTGTATTGGCTGGAGAATGGTGCAACCCCTTCAGACACTGCCCGTGCGATTCTTAAAAGAGAAGGCGTTTATTTGATGAAACACCTCAAGGGTGGCATCGCCAAAGGCGCTATCTCCGAGTTAGAGGCCGAATCCAAATTCAAACAGTGGAAGGATGAGAAGGCTAACAAACTGAACAACATCGTTCGTATGGACGCCGAAGCAGCCCGCAACGTTAGAAAAGAGAGACTGGCCGCCGAAACGAAGGTGAAGGAAGCTATGTCTGCTAAGATCGCAGCTCGCAACGCTGAAATCGCCGCAGCCGCTGCCAAGAAGGCAGAGGAAGAGGCCGCCGCAGCCGCAGCTGAGGCAGAAGCCGCTGCTCCCGCAACCGACGAGGCTCCTGTTGTTGAAGAGGCTCCTGAAGCATAATGTTCAACAACTACTACTATCTAGGCACACTGACCAAACCCTTCGGATTAAAGGGCGGCCTGTGTGCCTTTTTTGATGCCGACAACCCGGAACGCTATGAGGCCCTCACGGCCGTCTTCCTCGACCTCGATGGCGAGCTCATCCCGTATCAGATCGATAAAATCCAATACCGAGGTCGCAATCAGTTTCTCGTTTTCTTCCAAGATATGGATGCCGAGGCTGCCAAGGATCTCGTCCAAACAGACCTCTACCTGCCGTTGAGCGAGCTCCCGCCCCTCGATGGAAACCGCTTCTATTTCCATGAAGTGATAGGGTTCCAGGTCCATGACCAAGCCAAAGGCGTTATCGGTAATTGCATCGGATTCATGGAACTGACCAATAACCCCGTGATGCAAATTGACCATGACGGTGTCGAAATCCTGATACCTGCATCACAACAGTTTGTGACAAAGGTGGATAGAGAAAACAAGGTGCTTTATGTGGATACTCCGGAAGGATTGATAGATGTCTATCTGTCGTAGCCAATCTATTCGCCTACTGTCTTTAGCAAGATGAAGATGATCACCTCAACGATTAGTATGGCCGCTAGAACCAAATAGTGCCATACTTTTTGTTCTTTTACATAGGTGAAGTATTTGTTGAGGAAATAATTCAGGAAGCCGATAGGCACCGCGACAATCGCAGCGGCGATGTAGTTGTTGATTTCCCATTGGTCTTTGAATAAGCGAATCAGGAAGTAATTGCAGAAGAATGTGACGGAATAGACCAGCACAAACTTGAAAATCAACTTGAAATCCTTGTTTCGGAAGACGATCGCTCCGTAAGTCTTGAAGTTGAAGAGCACACTGATGATGGTCCCGAAGAAGTTGGCCCAAAACAAGGCATCAATGTTCGGAATCAACCCAAACAGATAACGCAACGAGGCGAAGATACACCAACCAACCGCCGTGTTGAGCGCCGCCGTGAATAAAAAGCGGACAAACTGCGGTTCCATCAGCCGGTGGATGTATGTTCTGATTTTGCTCATATTCATAAAAACCGCAAAAATACAAAAATGTGCTATCGCTCCATCATAAAAAAAATCAGTCCGCCGATATTCACTTTTTCTATGTTTGAAATAATATTTTTAAGGTTAGATATTTAATAAGAAAAAAACGTATATTTGCACCCCAAAATTTAGAGCAATGGATGAGAAGCGGATAAGAGAAGATTTTAAGCTCCGTTTGGCTGGAGTTGAAGACGGAAACTATTCTTTCTCAGTATGTTGCAATAAAGAGTTCTTTGAGTTGGCCGAGATTGAAGAGGTGCTTGACGGACAGTTGGATTTGCGGATTGAAATGGTCAGACATGAGAAATTGGTGACCCTCTCCTTCCACTTTGACGGAGAAGTGACGATGACTTGCGACCGCTGCCTGCTTCCTGTCAATGTGCCGATGAGCTTTGCCTCAAACCTGATCGTGAAGCTGGTCCCGATGGTGGAAGAGGGCGAGAATGATGACGATGATGACATCTGGGTGATGGATGAGAATACTTATGAGTTGGATGTCTTCCATTATGTGTACGAGACGATCCTGCTGGCTCTGCCACACAAGGTCCTCCATGAAGATGACCCGAACGGCAATCCAACCTGCGACCCTTCCGTGATGGCCATTCTGGACAACATGTCCTCCTCCAAGAACGAAGAAGAGACCGATCCCCGCTGGGATGCATTGAAGAATTTGAAATTTGAAGATTAAAAACTATAAAAATTAAAGATTATGCCTAATCCAAAAAGAAGACACTCAGCAATGAGAAGAGATAAGAGAAGAGCCCATGATTTTATCACCGCTCCTCAGTTGACCACCTGCAGCCATTGCGGCGCACCGATTTTAACCCATCGCGTATGCCCGGAATGCGGTTACTATAGAGGCAAACAAGCCGTTGAGATCAGCGGAGCCGCTCAGTAATAAAACTCAACCAGATGGTTTAACACAATAGATGACATATTCGCGTATGTCATCTTTTTCTGTTTATAATATGAAGATTGTTTTTGCCACCCACAACAAACACAAACATGCAGAGGTCTCTGCGATACTGGGCTCCCAATGGGAAGTGCTGGCGCTTCCTGACATCGGTTGCAACACGGAGATTCCCGAAACGGCCGACACCCTCCGTGGCAATGCACTCCAGAAAGCCCACTATGTGTATGATCGTTTTCATACAAACTGTTTCGCCGATGACACCGGTCTGGAAGTTGAAGCCCTGAATGGTGCGCCGGGCGTCTATTCCGCCCGCTACGCCGGCGAAGGCTGCTCCTATTCCGACAATGTACAGAAACTGTTGCGCGAGATGCAGGACGCTGATAATCGGAAAGCCTGCTTTAAAACAGTGGTTGCCTTGATACTGGATGGCCAGGAATATATCTTCGAGGGCCGGGTGGATGGCATTATCCTCCGTGAACCCCGTGGCGGCGAGGGCTTCGGCTATGACCCTGTCTTTCTGCCGGATGGATTTGATCAAACTTTTGCCGAGATGGATGGCGCTCTGAAAAACTCCATCAGCCATCGCGGTCGCGCCATGCAGAAACTCATCGACTTCTTAAACAATCGCTGATTATTTATCTTCCAAAATTTTCAAGAAACGAAGTAGCACCCCTTTGATTTCCAACAGGGAGGCTACGATCGTAGCATTGTCCGCCTCCTGGATGAAGTTGTTCTTGATGGCCTCTTTGGTGCGCTGAATAGAATACCCCTTCACCCTCGTCAGATAGTAGATGGTGCGCAGAATCGCGATGTCGTTCTTCGAGAAAAAACGGTTCCCCTTCTTGTTGGTGCGAGGCTTTAAGACATGGTCGAACTCGTTGGACCAGAAACGTATGGTGGAAACAGGTACCTGAAAAATACTCGCCGTTTCCCCGATACTGTAATACAGCCGGTCCTTGTCGTTGTACGACTCAGGCAGCGGAATCCGCTGGTCCATTTCTTCATTGATATCACTCATCTTCGTGTTGTTTGCGACGACGTTCATCTTTCTCCTTGATGCTCTCCCGCTTGTCGTATAATTTCTTGCCTCGGGCTAAGGAAATGTCCAACTTGGCATATCCCTTTTCGTTAATCCACAGCAGCGTGGGGATGATGGTGAACCCGCGCTCGTTCAACTTGCTCATCAACTTGCGTAGCTCTTTCTTGTTCAACAGCAACTTGCGATCACGCTTGGGCTGGTGGTTGTTGTAACTGCCGTGCGAATATTCACTGATGTGCATGTTGTGCACCCATAACTCGTTGTTGGTGAATGAACAATACGCGTCTGTGATGTTGGCCCGACCGGCGCGGATGGATTTGATCTCCGTCCCCGTCAAGACAATACCCGCCGTGAACGAGGTGGTCAGAAAATATTGGTATTCGGCCTTCCTGTTCTTGATCGCAATCTGTGTGTCTGTCGTGTTCTTTCCCATACTGTGATTGATGCCTGCAAAAATACAATTTTCTTGCGATACGGCAGGCCCTCTATGCCACCTGCCGAAAAAAATGTCTCTGTGATATTATCAGGTGGCAACTATACCACTTTTATTGTAATTTTGCACCCTGTAGAAATACTATGATGAAATGGAACCAGCAAACGATGTAAATAAATTGTCCTCAACCAATGTTGCGATAGTCTTGGCGGGAGGCGCGGGCCACCGTTTTGGCGCTGAGAGACCCAAGCAATTTCTCCAGGTGGGCGGCATGTCCATACTGGAGCGCTCTGTCTGGGCTTTCGAGGCGCACCCGGCTATCGACGAGATCGCCGTGGTGGTTCATCCCGACTTCTTGACGGAGGTGTCCGAAATGGTGTCGGCCAACGGCTGGCGCAAGGTGAAGCATCTGCTCCCCGGCGGGCGCGAGCGCTATGAGTCCTCACTGGCAGCCTTGCGGGCGTATGAAAAGGGACCGGAATGCAATGTGCTGTTCCATGATGCGGCCCGCCCGCTCGTCTCATCCCGCATGATCACCGATGTGGTGAACGCTCTCCAAAATCACCAGGCTGTCGATGTGGCAGTGCCCGTCACAGATACCATCCTCCAGACAGATGACAGTGGGGATTTTATCTGTGCTGTGCCAGACAGAAATACGCTGAGAGCCAGCCAGACACCACAAGCCTTCCGACTGTCGGTCATCCAGGAGGCCTATCGCCGCGCACTGGCCTCGGGTCCGCTCGCGACCACAGACGACTGCGGCGTGGTTCTCCGCTTTATGCCCGAGATCCCGATCTTCATCGTGCCGGGCGAGGAGGCTAATTTCAAGGTGACCTATCCCTCAGATGTCACCCGGTTGAAACAATACCTTGACGAATAACCGCTAGAAACCAAACTATGTGCCGCCGTCCCAAGCACTACTCTGACATGCCTGTGGTCCCAAGTCGTTGGCTGCCACCCAAAGGATATACGGCCATCACGCTCTTCGGTCGTGTGCTGATGCGCGAGGATCACTATAACGCCTGGTCCCGGCGCCCCTCCTCTAAAGATTATCAAGATCTCTGTCATCATGAGTGGATTCATCTCCGACAGGCGGTGTCCGTCCACAACTCGTGGTTCTGCTACTATGTATTGTACTTCTGGCACTATCTGAAAGGACGCCCTTTCCGTTATGGCTTTCATACCGCCTACCTGCTTAACCCTTTTGAGCTGGAGGCTTATCTCTTTGAGGATGACGATCATTACGCCAAAGATAATGAAGAGGGTGCTGTCGGATGGAAGAAGTTGGCCGCATATTCACCCTCGTTTTGGAGAGCGTTGATGTTGGATAATTCGTCTGGAAATCACCTGAAGCGAACCGAATATCTCAAGCGAGTCCGCGAGTTTATGGCAGACAAATGGTAAAAAAAAGGATGGCCGATGGACCATCCTTTAGTTCTTTTACGAAGTTGCGCTTACATGGAGAAACGTACCGGAACTTTGAAGTAGCAACGTACCGGACGACCATTGTTCTTGGCCGGTTTCCATTTAGGCATGGCCATGATGCCGCGAACGGCCTCCTTGTCGCAATCCGGGAAGAGGGAGTTGACAACCTTGGCGTTACTCACACGGCCGTCTTTCTCAACAACGAACTCCACCAGTACAATACCTTGGATGTTGTTGTCACGGGCCATCTGCGGATATTGAATCTCATTTCTCAAGAACAAGTTCAATGCTTCCATGCCGCCCGGGAATTCAGGTTGCTCAGCGGCGAAGTGAAGAATAACTTCATCTTCGTCATTGGTCTCAATCTGTTCCACTTCCACATCGGGCAACTCTTCGATTGCATCATCCTCGTCGAACTCAGTGTCAAAGGTGAAATCCATATCAACATTAGCGGAGTTATCCACCAAGTTGATGATCACCTCGGTTTGCTGAGCTTGAGTGGGAGGAGGAGGGGGAGGGGTCTGGTCAGTCGCGATGACATCTTCATCGGATACTTCGATGAAATCGTCGTCTGGCGCAACGAAACCGGGAGCTTTGGTTTCGCTCGCGAACAATTCAAAGCTGGCGTAAACCAGACATAACACAACGACTAACCCAATGAGAATGAAGAGGGTTCTCTTATTCTCCAGGTTTCCTTTGTCAGTCTTTTTTGCTATCATAGCAGATGTATTTTTAGATGATACTTATTCTTATAACGACAGCGCAAAAATAATATTTTATTTTTGAAAAAAAAAGTTTGCAAGATTTTTTTTTACTGATAAACGGCCCCGCCAATGGAGTCGCGGGTCGCGCCAGTTACAGTTTTGAGGCAATTTATTCTGCTTGAAATTCTTAGCATGCCCAAAAAGGCAAAGACCAAGGCTTCTTTGTAATTGATGATTTGTGAATCGGGAATGACAATCTGGGCGGATGTCAGCGTGTGGAGCCTTTCAATCAGGAAGCTGTTGTGCGCGCCTCCGCCAGTGGTGAGCACGTTGGCGACATTTTGGGGGATTGCCCGCGAAATCATCAGGGCAATGTGCTCCGTCATGGTTCGGGCCAGCTCGGCGGGAGAATGAGAACCGTACTTTTGCATGATGGGGAGAATATGCTCGTCAAACCACTCTTTCCCCAGTGATTTCGGCGGCGATTGTTGATAGTACTCCAGCTGATTCAACGCCTCCAGCAAGGGCGTGACAACCGTGCCGCTTTTGGCGAGCAGCCCGTCTTGGTCATACTCCATCCCCGCCAAGGAGGCTATCAGGTTTAATGCCATGTTGCAAGGTGAGATGTCAAAAGAGATGCGCCGGCCTTCCTCGCGGAATGAGATGTTCGAGAAGCCACCCAAGTTGAGACAAGCGTCATAGTCGCTGAAAAGCAACTCGTCACCAATGGGCACTAATGGAGCTCCCTGTCCGCCTAATGCGACATCGGTGGTGCGGAAATCGCATACCGTCATTATCCCGGTGCGGGCGGCGATGGCTGCTCCGGAGCCGATTTGCGTGGTGAGATGCAGGTCCGGACGATGAAATACTGTGTGCCCGTGCGAAGCGATGAATTGAGGCTTGCTGCGATTTTGAAGCCAATGGTTGATGCAGTCGCCGATGTGTTCACCCAGTTGCACATTCAGCAAAGCATAGTCAAATGCAGACAGTTGCAAGGCCTCGCGCAGTCGCTCTTGCCACACGTCCGGATAAGGGATGGTGATCGCATCCAAGATGGCATGGTGCCACCGTCCGTCTCCATCTTCTGAAAATGTGCACCATGCCAGGTCAAGACCATCCAGCGAGGTGCCTGACATCACCCCAATGCCCTCATATCGCTCTCTTTTCATACGCTATAACAAGGATAGTTGGCCTAAATGCATACCGTTGGATCCTTTGACCAAGATCAGATGGCCCTCGACAGGATGGAGCGCTAAAGCAGCATTTAACTCCTCGACATTCATAAAGGAATGCTCTGGATGATGCTCCGCAAAGTTTGCCCCTACAAAGAAAGCCTCTATGCAGAGTTCCTGACACAGTTTTATGATGTGTAAATGCTCTTGGCTGCTGATAGCTCCGAGCTCCAACATGTCGCCCAGAATGGCCAGCTTGTGGGGTGCCTTCAACATGGCAAGATTTCTCAGGGCCGCCTCCATGCTGGTCGGATTGGCGTTGTAATAGTCTGAAATAATGGTGTTTCCCTTAATCTCATCAATTTGCGACCGATGGTTGGAGGGCTCGTAATGGCTGAGCGCATGGGCGACCTTTTCTTCCGTGACGCCGAAGAACTGCCCTATGGCAGCGGCTCCCAGACAGTTGTATACATTGTAACTGCCGGTAAGATGCGTCATGACGTTGGCATGCTCCAAAGAAATCTCCAGATAAGGAGCTAATGAAGCGATGCGTTTCTCACCGCCTTGGGCATAGTAGATCACTTTCTCATAATCCAATCCTTGTTGCAATATGGCATCGTTGAGGTTGACGAACAGGGTGCCGTGGTCGGCCATGACGGAACGGTAGAGCGCTTTTTTCGTGTGGATGATCTCTTCAACAGAACCAAAACCCTCAATGTGTGCTTTCCCGATGTTGGTGATAAGGCCATGGTCGGGTCTGGCAATGCGGCACAGGTCTGCAATCTCCCCGGGATGGTTGGCCCCCATCTCTACAATGGCAATCTCATGCTCTGGACGGATGGAGAGCAAGGTCAAGGGAACCCCGATGTGGTTATTGAAGTTTCCCCGAGTGCAGGCGGTCCGGAACTTCTCGGACAGCACCGCAGCCGTAAGCTCTTTGGTTGTGGTCTTGCCATTCGTGCCGGTGATGCCGATGACAGGAATCCGCAACTGCTGCCGGTGATATGCAGCCAACAGCTGCAAGGTCTCCAATACATCACCTACCACAATCATCTGAGGATTTCCAGCCAGATCGGTGCGCTCGGTAACGACAAAACCAGCCCCATCCTGCAGCGCCTGCTCAGCAAATTGATTGCCGTCAAAGCGTTCCCCTTTCAGACAGAAGAACAAGCATCCGGGGGTGATGTTCCGACTGTCGGTGCAAACGATAGGGTGTTCCAGATATTTTTGATACAGCTTTTTCATGAATATTCAGTTGAAAAATTAGAAATCAGTGCCTATGGAGAATAATAACATGCCTTTTTTGTTGACAATGGAGAAGTCTTCCACGCCCCACGCATAGTCCAGTCGCAGGAAGTAGCCGATCAGCGAGCATCGCAAACCGAGACCAAACCCGCCCACAAAGGGATCTACCTGGCGTTTGATCATGATGGAGATGGGCCCGTTGTCGATGTATCGAGTGTAAAGACAGTTCTCTTCCGAGTAGGGGGTCAGTCCCGTCCAAGCAGTGCCGATGTCGCCAAAGATATTCAGTTGCATGGAGTTAAACAACTCCAGACCGACTTGGTGGCCAGCTATGAGCTGCACGAAAGGTATTCGGAGCTCTCCGGAGAACAGAACAAAGGAGGTGCCGTTGCGGATGTTCTGTCGGAAACCCCGCATGTTGGTGGCCAAGGTCTGATACACATAGTTCTTGGACTGGTCCACCCAAATGTTGCTGTTGAACTTAGCGTTGACCCAGTTGTCCACCCCTCCCATGAAATAGACGAGCCTGGCTGATCCGATGTTCGTGGAGGCGGCCACGCGGAAAGCCAACGTCATGTTCTTGTATAGATGGAAGGATCGGCGGGCATCAAGGCCGACCACGAGTAGGTTCTGCGTCTCCCGCTCCGCCCGCTGGTCGTATTCTGCAAACACTTTGACTTTCGAGCCTTTCCAGAGGTTGGTGTACAGCTGTTTGGAGGAGTCAAAGATGTACTCCAACTTGGCGCCGGCCCACAAGTGATGTGTGTTGGGCTCCTGCAAGGTGTTGTCACTCATGGCCCCCACAACGTTGGTCTCATATCTTCCCTTTAAGGTCAACCGGATGCTGTTGCTCTTGTTGAAAGGAAACTTCAGGATGTAAAACAAACTGTTGGAGGTCTGCTTCAAGGCATAGTCGGAGGCGTCTGAGCTGATGGCTTGGCGGTACAGCACTATCTGCCGGTCCAACCGCTTCGACAGGTTTTCAAAACTGAACATGAACTCATTGTTCTGCAGGTTGAAGGAAAAACGGAAACCTGCCGTGATACGGTAGTCTTCAAAAAGATCGTGGATGCCCAGCATGAACAGCGCGTTGATGCCTGTGTTGAGGTAAATGGGCGAGGTGCCTCCTTCAAACTGCTGGTATGAGGTGTTCAGAAATGAGAAGTCAGCCTGGGTGATGACTTTGTTGATGGAGTATTGGACACGATAGCCAGTGCCAACAGGTATTTCCATCCGCTCTTTCTCCACATCCAAAAGAGTGTCTGTCATCCGCTTTTTCTCGTATGTTGACACGGGGTCTAAATCGGAAGAATAGACCTGCAGGAATCCATGTTGCTCCTTGTCACCTTCCCCAGCAGGATTGTCCAGTTTCGCTTTGAGGATGCTGTCGGCAGCTTGCTCTGTCTGAATCATCTTCTGGTGGAAAGGCGTGGGCGTTACGGTAGGCGTGTAGAGCGGGTTCAGCTGGCGCATGTATATTCGCTCGGCCTTGTCTTTCAGTTGGATGTCGGCCACTGTCTTGGTGGCTGGGTCGTAGGCGTGGTCCAAAATGCTGTAGGCACCATCCGTCAAGGAACTGCTTTTGGCAAAATAGGCATAGTGGATGGCTGTGTCGATACGACTGATGGTGCTGTCGAAGACCGCCGTGTAGCGGTTTACAATGCCTTCTTTGTCACTGAGATAGAGGATCTGGTTCGCATTGACAGGGTAAAGGTCGTATTCGTTGGCATATTCGGTGGAGGTGGCGCGCATCACCTTGGAGTCCTTTTTTGCATAGTCATACAGGAATAGATCATACCGTTTCTGCGGCTTGGCATCCATGAAGTCTTCTTTCAGCTGTATGGAGTCTGTCGGACGGTTGGAGGAGAAGACAATCTGCTGCGGGTTGAGGAAAACCGGCCCATAGTCATCGTAAAAGTCGTTTGTCAAATTCTGGAAAGAGTGGGAGAGGAAACTGTACAGGAAGAGGTCGGACTGTCCATTCTGAAAACCGGAGAACAACATCATCATGCCGTCGTTGGAATAGGTCCAAGAGGTGATCTTTTCCACATCGACCAAAGAACGTTTCTCCCATTTTTTGGTGGAGAGGTTATAGGGATAGTAGTAGCAGTGACCTTTCGACTCTAACGTCAGTCCCAAACCCTCCCCAGTGGGAAACCAATTGACGATCGGGTAGGAGATGTCGGGGTTGTCTTCGGTCTTTTGATAGCGCTTGAAGATGCACTTGGGCCGCTTGCAGTCCTCCGTCTTGAGCCATACCCGGACTTGCCCAGCCTCGTTGGTGATGTAGGCATAACCGTTACCATGGGGTTGGTAACACACATGTTGGTAGTGGGTGTTGTTCTTTGGACGAGGAAGAATGCCGTCATCCACAGGCTGAGCCTTTTCAAGATTTTGATGGTACATGACATAATAATACTTGTACCAGTTGAGCAGCAGTGTGCGATAGGGGATACCAGTGGAGTAGTATAGGCTTCGCTCTACCATCTTGGTGGAGCGGGTGTTGTGCAAAATTTGGGAGATGATCTTCTCGCCATAGATGTCCACCACATATTTCCAGAAAGAATGTCCCGCGTAGGTGGCGTCCACAGGCGAGAGATATTCGATATCGGCATACCGCTGGGTTAAGATGCCGTCCATGACATGGGCGTCAATGTCCGCATTCCACTGCTCGCCAAAATAGGAGGAAAGTCCACTGTAAAACCAAGAAGGAACATTGATGAGATAGTCGGAGGAGATGTTGGCTCCCATGGAGGATCCCTCTGCTAACCATTTCGCATACACGTTCATGATGCCGCTGCGTATCATCCGGTCCAAATGGGCATGGTTGCCGTCAAAATACAAGTAGATTTTGGTCCCCGAGATGTTGGTCACGCCGCCTTGGTTGTAGAAATCCTCATCATCGTAGGCGAAATTGGACTCCCGGAAGTCCGCTTGGGTGTTGTAAACGATCAGCTGCAGCTTTTTCTTCGACGTGTAGTTGAGCAGTCGCTCAATCTCTTCGGTGATTTCCGGCACCTTGTAATATACATATTGAGCCAATGCCCGCCCTGTGGGATAATAATACACATCGTACTGCTCCGACCTGAGATACTGCCAGTTGAAGTTCTGATGCTGAACCCGGTTTTTCCCAAAGCTGATTTGCGAACCATTGTAGAATTGTGCCTGCAAAAGCGTGGGCATACACAGGACTATCAGACATAGTTGTATGCTGAGAATCAGTTTCTTATATGCTGTTGCAGGTCTCAATGCTTATTCTTTACCAAAATCGCCGCAAATCTACATAAAATATGGTAGATTTGAGAAGTGCTCCCGTAAAAAATCCAGCAGCTACTTGTCTCATCAGATTGCTGGGATATCTGATGAATGGGGCGCTCAAGGGTGAACAAATCGTTTTCAACAATTCGTTGATAACTATTCCGGCTGCCGCGAATCGTAAAAAATGAAAAAATGTATTTTTGCCGGCTGTTCACAGAATCATTAACCTATTTAGTTTGTAGCACCATGGGAGGTTTCTTTGGAGTAGTCTCAAAAGAGAACTGTTCAACCGATTTGTTTTATGGCATAGATTATCATTCTCACCTTGGCACCAAGCGAGGTGGTATGGTTACGATGCAAGACGATGTGTTTTACCGTTCCATCCATAACATCGAGAATTCATATTTCCGGACGAAATTCGGAGATACGATCGGAAAATTCAAGGGCAACATCGGCATTGGCGTCATCAGCGATACGGATGCACAGCCCATTGTAGTGAATTCCCATCTTGGTCGCTTTGCCATTGTGACTGTCGGCAAAATCAACAATCTTGATGAGCTTGAGAAGGAGTGTCTGGATAAGCATCAGCAGTTTACGGAGCTGAGCTCTGGGAAAACCAACCCTACCGAGCTGATAGCCTTGATGATTTCCCAAGGAGCTGATTTTGTTTCCGGCATCCAGAATGTTTACAAAAAGGTTAAAGGCTCATGTTCTATGTTGATTCTGACACAGGATAGCATCATCGCCGCCCGTGATTACCTCGGCCGGACACCCATAGTCGTGGGCAAACGCCCCGACAGCTACGCCCTGACCTTTGACACCCATAGCTTCTCCAACTTGGACTATGAGATTGAACGCTTCTTGGGCCCGGGCGAGATCGTGGAGGTCAACATGAATGGCTGTACCCAACTGCTGCCGCCCAATGAAAAAATGCAAGTGTGTTCGTTCCTCTGGATTTACTATGGCTACCCGGCTTCCGAGTATGAGGCTGTCAACGTGGAAAACAGTCGTTATCTCCTCGGTTATGAGATGGGCAAGGTGGACGAGGTGGAGGCGGACTACGTTTCTGCCATCCCGGACTCCGGCATCGGCATGGCATTGGGCTATTCCAATGGCAAGCGGATACCCTATCGTCGTGGTATCGTGAAATACACCCCGACATGGTCGCGCAGCTTCATGCCTGTCAACCAGGAGATGCGGGAGCATGTGGCCAAGATGAAGCTGATTCCCAACACCACGCTGCTGAAAGACAAGAAGGTGGTCTTTTGCGATGACTCCATTGTTCGCGGCACCCAGCTGCGCGACAATGTGAAGAAACTCTATGCCGCCGGAGCCAAGGAGGTACACATCCGAATCAGCTGTCCGCCACTCGTCTTCGGTTGCCAATACCTCAACTTCTCTGCCTCCAAAACAGAGCTGGAACTCATCACCCGCCGCGTCATCAAGGAACTGGAAGGCGACAGCAACAAGAATCTTCATCGCTACATGGATTCTTCCACCAAGGAGTATGCCAACATGGTGGAGATCATTCGGAAGCACCTTGGCGTGGATACCCTGAAGTTCAACACCTTGGATGTCATCGCGAAATCCGTAGGTTTGCCCAAGGAACGAATCTGCACCCATTGCTTCGATGGCTCCAGCTTCGGAGAATGATTCAAAAGCGATAAAGGGAAAGTCAAAACGGCTTTCCTTTTTTTGACTATGGTATTTCTGCTAAAAAAATTGTACGTTTGCCGTCTGATAAAAAAACCGAACCTATGCAAAATCTGAGCATGATTGCAGCAGTGGGCGACAATATGGAGCTGGGCTATCAAAACCAGTTGCTGTGCCATCTGCCCGCTGACCTGAAGTACTTTAAGAAAATCACCTCCGGAGCCCCTGTGCTGATGGGTGACAATACCTGGTTGTCTTTGCCTAAGAAGCCCTTGCCCAATCGCCGCAACATCGTAATTACGTTGGACGACATCGCCTTTCCAGATTGCGAGACTGTCCACTCTATAGAAGACGCTATGGCGCTGGTACAAGATGACCCCGAAGCCTTCGTCATGGGCGGCGCTACCATGTATCGACTCTTCCTGCCCTATGCGGAAAAAATTTACCTCACCCGCATTAAATCTTCGTTCACGGCCGATGTCTATTTCCCTGTTCTGTCTGAAGACGAGTGGCAGGTGGACCGCACCGTCTATCGCCCGAAAGACGAAAAAAATGAATATGATCTGTATTTTCAAACCTTAATCAGAAAAAAATAACAGCTATGAAAAAGATTGCAGCCCTCACATTGTTCATGCTCTTTTCCACCATCCTGTTCGCTCAGAAACCAGCTACGGATCTCCCAACTCCCGCTCTCCCAATTGATGAACGTACCAATCTGGTCACATATCAGGATGTGGTGAAACAGGAAGGCACTCCCGCAGTCCTTTACGAGCGTGCTATGAAGTGGGTGAAGAAGTATTATAAGAACACCAGCGAGGTGATTAAAAAGGCTGATGCTGAAAAGTATGTGATTGAAATGCGCTCCAGCGTCCGCATTTTCTCCAAACAGAAAGACGGTACGTTGCTCCCCAAGAATATCGTCTATTATAACTTCAAGCTGGAATGTCGTGATAATCGCTACCGCTATACCATCACCAATTTCAACGAGAAAGCTGCCGCTGCTGCTCCTATCGAGAACTGGTTCAAGACAGATAGCCCTTACTGGACTCCCTCCCAATATGATTTCCTGAATCAGATTGATGAACAAATTCAACAACTCATCAGCTCTTTAGAAGAAGGCATGATGCCAGAGGAGGTGTTTGAAGATGAATGGTAAGATATTTCTTTTCGCAGCAGTGCTGCTGTTAGGCATTACCTCCTGTCATAAACCGGAAGCCGATTTGGCTTTTCGGTTTTCTTTTTCTGTAGGTGACGAAGCCCTCCGACAAGATTCTGTTTGCTACGTTAATGCTGCAGGTAACCACTTTTCAGTCACGGAGGTGCAGTTTTTTATCTCCAAAGTGACTCTTGTCGGCACGGATGGCACTCAATATGCGCTTCTGACTGACGAAGGCATCCATTATGTGGATGCCGATATCCCTTCCACGCTGATTTGGCAACTTTCGGATGACCACCTGCCCGCTGGAAGATATGACCGAATCGACTTTGTCTTCGGACTGGCGCCGGAGTATAACATCACCCATCATTTCGTAAATCCTCCCGAGAATTCGATGAGCTGGCCGGAAGCACTGGGCGGTGGTTACCATCATCTGAAACTGAATGGTTTCTGGCTTGGTTCGGAACAACAACTCAAGCCCTTCAACATGCATCTTGGCACCGGACAATCCTATGACGGCGAAGGAGGTATCACCGGCTTCATTGACAATGCCTTCAAGGTGACAATCCCATTGGAGGATGTGGTGTTGGAAGGTAACACGACCACCCGGTTGAAACTCAATATGGACATCACCCAATGGTTTGAGAATCCGAACCTGGTTAATTTGGATGTCATCGGGGGAAGCATCATGCAGAACCAAGCGGCCCAGGAAATGCTGGTGGAAAATGGCAAGACGGTGTTCTCTGCCTGTTTGTCAGATTAAGCGGTTTGCTCTTGGGAGTAATTCTCTTTGAAGGCGAAGATGAAGGTTACAGCAACGATCAGGGCGTAACCGGCAAAGACATACCACGCGTTTGTCCAGCCTTGCATGATGGCAGTCGGATCGGCATGCTCACGGAGAGGGTTGAACACAAAGTGATTCAACACTGCCTGGGCGCCAAATGTTCCCACGGTGGCACCGATGCCGTTGGTCATAAGCATGAACAATCCCTGTGCGGAGGCGCGGATGGAGGGGTCGGTCTGCTGGTCCACAAATAAAGAGCCGCTGATGTTGAAGAAGTCGAACGCAACGCCATAGACAATGCAGGAGAGGATGAACAACCAGACTCCCGGTCCAGGATTGCCCAATCCGAAGAAGCCGAATCGGAATACCCATGCAAACATGGCAATCAGCATCACCTTCTTGATGCCGAATCGCTTCAAGAAGAACGGAATCAACAAGATACACAAGGTTTCAGAAATCTGAGACAAGGAAATCAGCATGTTGGCATGTTTCACACCAAAGGTGTCCGCATACTCGGGAATATGCCCAAAGCTGTGCAGGAACGGGTTGGCAAAACCATTGGTGATCTGCAAAGATACACCCAATAACATGGAGAAAATGAAGAAGATGGCCATTTTCTTCTGCTTGAAGAGGGTGAATGCCCTAAGACCGAACATGTCAACAACAGAGGTGATCTTTCCGTCGTTGTTACTGTTGCATGTAGGCAGGGTGAAGGAATAAACACCCAAGACCAGACCAATGCCGCCGCTCAAGATAAACTGGTTGGCGGTAGGCTGGAACCCCAGCAGATCTACACACCACATGGCTACGATGAAGCCGATGGTGCCAAATACACGGATGGGAGGGAAGTTCTTAACCCTGTCCAAACCTGCGAGCTCTAATGCGTTATAGGCCACTGAGTTGGATAATGCCAGCGTGGGCATGTAAAAGGCCACTCCGATGGTGTATAAGGCAAACAGAGGACCGAATTGCACCGCGTCACCAGCGCTTAATCCGTACAAACCAGCGCAAATCATGGCGACACCTGAAATTAAATGACTGATACCAAGCATTTTCTGAGCTTGTATCCAGCGGTCTGCAATAATGCCGATGATGGCCGGCATGAAGATGGATACGATTCCTTGGATGGAATAAAAGATGCCGATTTGATGCCCTAATCCATGCAGATGCAGATAGGTGCCCATACAAGTCAAGTACGCTCCCCAGACGGCAAACTGGAGGAAGTTCATGATGATCAGTCTGATTTTCAGATTCATTGTGGCGTTTTTATTAGATGAGTTGATAGTCAATGAAATCCCTGAATGACCTCTGGTCTGAAGACGTGAAGCCTAAAAAGAGCAGCTCGTCACGCAGTTGGCCGCAAAACTACAAAAAAATCGAACATGTTTATATCTAAAAATCCCGAAGACAGGGAATGCCCGAGCATCTTTTCTTGTGCTGAAGGCTCTCTGGGCAGGATGATCACATAGTTACTTTACCTTGAAGTCAAAGGACTTATGGCCTTCTAAAAAACCTTCCAGACGGTCGTTGATGTGGACAGGGCCGACACCGACTGGTGTGCCGGTGAAGAGGATGTCTCCCATTTTGAGGGTGACGAAGCGCGAGACGTAGGAGATGAGCCGGTCAACAGTGAATAACATGTCGCGGGTGTGACCTGTCTGCACTTGCTCTCCGTTGAGGAGCAGGTGGAAGTGGAGGTCTTGCACGTCTGGCAATTCGCTCTTGGGCAGGAACTTGCCCACAACAGCCGAACCGTCGAATGCTTTGGCGATCTCCCAAGGTTCTCCGTCTTGAATGCATGTTCTCTGCAAATCCCGAGCAGTAAAGTCCACGCCAAGCCCGATCTCATCATAGTAGAGGTGTGCAAATTTTTCCTGAATGTGTCGTCCTAACCGGTTGATCTTGACAATGACCTCCGTCTCATAGTGAACTTCCTGCGAGAAGTCAGGGATGAAGAAGGGGCGGTTGCAGCGTGTGATGGCCGATTCTGGCTTCATGAAGAAAACCGGATCCTTGGGCGTTGAATGCTGTAACTCCGCAATGTGCGCCGCATAGTTGCGACCAATACAGATGAACTTCATGAGGTTGCTAGAAGAAGTTGACGCCTAACACGATCTCCGCATAACCCATCTTAGCCTTTAAAGGTTCGCCTGTCATACTGTTGACAGCCTGCCCTCGACCCTTGAAGAAGTTGGTGAGCGTGTGAGCATAGTTGAGGTACAGACTGGCTCTGGTGCTTTGTGTGATACAATACTCAACACCGATGCCGCCATAGACTGCTTCTTTGAGCAGAGCACATTCGTTGTATTTGTTTTTTTGGCGTTCCCACAACTCCGGCTCCTGACCAGCCTGTCCGCTCATGAAGAAATAGCCGTCACGGTTGGTGGCACCAAGGAGAAAGCTGTTGTATATACCTACGTTGCCTCCAAAACTGAAATTGTGATGAGGAGTGGTCTTCAGCGTGATGCCGATGGGAACGGTCATGTACTGAGCCACATAGGTCCGGTTGGTCGTGGTGCCGGGTGTGATGATGAGTCCGGGGATCTCCACATTGTCCACATATGTCAGCTTGCCCCCGAGTCGTTCGTAGAGGACGCCCGTAGTGAAGTAGAAATTCTTGCCTTTTGTAAGGTTGATATTCAGGTTCACGCCAGTGTGGAATTGAAAAACGACACCGTTGCGTTCATAACCTTCGGTGTGAGGGTATAGCCAAGAAAAGGTTGGGGCAAAGCAAATGCCGACATTCAGCTTAGAGCCATAACCGTCGTCTTTTTCTAAAATGTCAGTTGGCGTTCCCATATTTGGGGCGACATGGCCACCTCCTCTGGGCGGTTTCTGAGCCGTTGCGCATATCCCGAAGGATAAGACGAATAGCATGGTTAACAACAGTTGTTTTTTCATAATGGTGGTTTTTAAAATAGTTCTGGTTGATCTGAAGGGAAACGCGTCTTGCCGAGATGCTTATAGGCCAAGTCGGTCACTTCGCGGCCCCGTGGGGTGCGCATCAGGTAACCCTCCTGGATCAGGAAAGGCTCATAGACCTCTTCAATAGTCCCGGCATCTTCGCTGACCGCCGTGGCAATGGTGGTTAGCCCGACAGGTCCTCCCTTGAATTTTTCAATGATAGTGCTGAGGATACGGTTGTCCATCTCGTCCAAGCCGTGACGGTCCACATTCAGCGCCTCCAAGGCTACCTGTGTGATGGGCAGTGTGATGGAACCGTCTCCCTTGACTTGCGCAAAATCGCGGACACGCCGCAGCAACAGGTTGGCGATACGGGGCGTGCCTCGGCTCCGGGAGGCTATCTCATATGCCGATTCGTCGTTGATGGGTATTTTCAGGATGGCGGCAGACCGTTTGATGATGTTTCCCAAAGTGGCCGTGTCGTAGTATTGCAACCGCAGGTTGATGCCGAAACGGGACCGCAGGGGAGAGGTCAAGAGTCCGGACCGTGTGGTGGCTCCTACCAACGTGAACGGGTTGATGGCGATCTGCACGCTTCGGGCACTTGGACCACTGTCGATCATGATGTCGATTTTGTAGTCTTCCATGGCCGAGTACAGATACTCTTCCACCACGGGAGAGAGCCGATGGATCTCATCAATAAAGAGTACGTCATTGGGCTCCAAGTTGGTCAGCAGACCCGCCAAGTCGCCGGGCTTGTCGATGACGGGCCCGGAGGTGGTGCGCACATTCACCCCCATCTCGTTGCCGATGATGTGTGATAAGGTGGTCTTGCCCAAACCGGGAGGCCCGTGCAGCAAGACGTGGTCCAACGCCTCCCCACGCGCCTTGGCAGCATGCACGAACACCATGATGTTGTCAATGACCTGCTGCTGTCCCTGGAATTCCTGGAACAACGCCGGACGTATCGCGCGCTCAAACTCCTTGTCGGAGGAACTTAGACGCTGGCTGCTGGGATCTAGATGCTCGTTCATAATCGCTACTTTTGCTTTTCGTCAATTCTGTTCAATCCCTTGATGGCAGGCTCGAAGTTGGTCTTCAAGGTCAAGGCCTTCTTATAATCAGCCCGCGCTTTGTCATACTCACCCAGATACTCGTATGCCACGCCACGATTACAGTACGAATACACAAAGTCAGGGTTGGCTTGTATGGCCTGCGTGAATAGCTGTGCGGCTTCCTCATACTTGGTCTCGTCATCCAAATACATATAGCCAAGGTTGTTAAGCGATGGGACATGGGTGGGATCCAACCCCACTGCCGTCTTGTATTCCTGAATGGCCTCTTCGGGACGGCCCAGGTCCTGGTACATCTTCCCGAGGTTATAGTGGATCTCCACATTGTTCGGATCCACATTCAGCGCATTCGTGTAGTAATCAATAGCCATCGGGTTCATCTGCTGCTGGTAGAAATAGCCCAACTCCAGATACGCTTTGATCTCTTTCGGATCTTGGTCAATGACCATCTGCAACATTCTCAAATAGTTGGTGGTGTCTCTTAATTCCTTGAGCATAAAAGCTTTGATGAGATATGCTTTCGGATTGTGACGCTGGAGTTCCAAAGCTTCCTGAATGGTCTTGTCGCACTGGTTGAACATTCTCTGATGAAAGTACAACTCCGCCAACTTCAAACGTGCCTCATTGTTGTCAGACTTCTTCTGCAGGGCTTTCAGAAGCATCTCTTCGGCCAAGTCCGTTTCGCGTTGGGCAAAGTAAAGGTCGGAAAGCTTGATGTAGTACTTACTGCTGTCGGGTGCCAGCTGGATGGCTTTTTGGATGTCCTCTATGCCTTTTTGAATATCTTCGTGATAATAATAGTAGTCGGCCCGCTGGTAGTAGAGCTCAGCATCCTTAGGATGTTTGTCGATGTTTTTACACAGCGTGGCCAACTCCTCTGGAAGGTCAGCATACTGTTTTCCAGAGTGGCAGCCTGAGAGCAATAGGAGCGCCAAGCCTAGCAGTATAAGTCTGTTTTTCATCATTTTAATGCTGATTTTCTTTGATGGCTTCCCGGATTTTGGCTTCCAGTTCGTCGCACAGCTCAGGGTTGTCGGCCAGCAGTTGCTTGACGCCTTCACGACCTTGTGCCAGCTTGGAGTCCCCATAGGAGAACCAGGAGCCAGACTTCTTGATGACGTTGTATTCTACACCTAAGTCGATGATCTCGCCAGTTTTGGAGATACCTTCGCCAAACATGATGTCAAACTCTGCGAAACGGAATGGTGGAGCCACTTTGTTCTTGACCACTTTCACCTTGACGTGGTTGCCGATGGATTGGTCTCCATCTTTGATCTGGGTCTGGCGGCGGATATCCAAACGCACGGAAGCGTAGAATTTCAAAGCGTTACCGCCAGTGGTCGTTTCGGGGTTGCCGAACATGACACCGATCTTCTCACGCAATTGGTTGATGAAGATGCAGCAGCAGCCGGTCTTGTTGATGGTGGCGGTCAGTTTGCGAAGGGCCTGGGACATCAGTCTGGCCTGGAGGCCTACCTTGGAGTCTCCCATGTCGCCCTCGATCTCGCTCTTGGGTGTCAGGGCTGCCACGGAGTCAATGACAATGATGTCGATGGCACCGGAACGGATCAGGTTGTCGGCAATCTCCAGGGCCTGCTCGCCATTGTCGGGCTGTGAGATGAGGAGGTCGTTGGTGTTCACCCCCAACTTCTCGGCATAGAAACGGTCAAAGGCGTGTTCTGCATCGATGAAGGCGGCGATGCCACCCTGCTTTTGCGCCTGCGCGATAGCCGAGATGGCTAAAGTCGTTTTGCCGGAAGACTCAGGACCATATATCTCAATCACGCGCCCGCGCGGGAAACCGCCCACGCCTAACGCGACGTCCAATCCAATGGAACCCGTTGAAATGACGTCCATCGCCTCGATTTCCGTCTCCCCCATCCGCATGATGGCTCCCTTTCCAAAGGTCTTCTCCAACTTCTCTAAGGTGCTGTTGAGCACTTTCAGTTTTTCTGCATTGATGTTGCTTTTCGTATCTTCTTTTGCCATAGGTTTTGTTTTTATAGGATTATTTTGAGCGCAAAGATACGCTTTTTTTTATTATGTTTTTATGCCATATTTAACCCTTGATAGTAAAAATACAAATGCCTTACTGATTAAAAATCAGATGGTTGTCTAATTTGTTTGCTATTGATTGTAAATGTCATTTCGGAGGAAAAACGCCGTCTGGGCTTATTTCAATCGTGGGGGATGTGGCTATTTCGGGAAAAGCCCGAAAACGGCGGAACCGCTGCCCGACATGGCGGCATAGACAGCTCCGTCTTTGTAGAATTTCTGTTTGATGTCTGCCAACTGCGGGTAAAGCTCGAAAACGGAATCTTCAAAGTCGTTAAAGAGATAGTTTTTCCACTCGTGTACGGGGACATGGCACACCACTTCCGCAAAGTTCACATCCGACTCGTGAGGGCGCACGTGCGCGTAGGCTTCTCGAGTGGAAACGGACACTTCGGGCTTCACTACCATAATATGATAGGAAGAGAGGTCAACATCCACGGGGCTTATGATTTCGCCACGGCCTTGGGCGTACGCGGGCAGATTGTCCACGAAAAACGGCACATCGCTGCCCAACTGCGCGGCGTATTCTTTCAGGACTGCATTATCAATCTGCAAACCAAAGTGTTGTGCCAGCAGCTTGAGCGTGAACGCCGCATCTGCGGAGCCGCCACCAAGTCCCGCACCGGTAGGGATCTGCTTGTCAAGAACCAGTCGAGCGCCATGGATGCCATAGTCGCGCTGCAACAATCGGAAAGCCTTCACGCACAGATTGTCCGCCGAAGGTCCGATGTCCTCCGCACTGCGACACACGAAATCGAAATCCTCCGCAATTGGTTCCACCGACAGATGGTCGGTAAAGGCTTCAGTCGGATAGAAAACGGTCTGCAGATCATGGTATCCGTCCGCGCGTTTACGGATGATGTTCAGGCCGAGGTTGATTTTGCAATTGATGAGTGAGGTGGGCATGAGATTTTGGATTTTTTTAGAGTGATAAATAGCTAACAGCCAATAGCTGACAGCTTATAGCTTCAAGGTGTCAAAATTCTTGCCGAAAACGCTCGATGTCTTGGTCACAGTGACGAAGGCGGTGTTGTCAATCTCTTTGATGATGCGCGTCACCCGCACTTTGTCGGCACGATGCGCAATGATGAGCAGCACGTCGCTCTCCTGACGGTTGTAGGCGCCGTATCCTTTCAGAAAGGTGGCTCCCCGGTGCAGCTCTTCGTTGATGCGATGCGAGATCTCGTCGTTTTTCTTGGAAAAAACCATGAACTGGTAGGTCTGGTGGAAACCGTCAATCACACTGTCGGCCACTAACATGCCGACAAACAGAACCACAAAGCTATAAACCAGTTTCTGGATGTCATGCAGGATGAAGAAGGAGGATCCGACAATGAGGAGGTTGGCCATCATATTGATCTTGCCATAAGAGATGTTCCGGTATTTGCCAATCATCAAGGCGATGATGTCCAGCCCGCCAGTGTTGCCTCCCCAGTTGATGGAGATGCCGGCACCCAAGGCGCCGAGAGAAGCACCGATGATGACACTCATGAACATGTCGTCAACGATGGGTTGGGTGAAGATACGCTGTCCGATATAGAAGAAGATGGAGATGATGGCAGTGCATATCAAAGAGTTGATGCAAAACTTGGGCCCCAAGATCTTCCATGCGATGGCGATGAGGATGGCGTTGAGCGCAAAGGTGGTGACGCCGATGGGTATCTTGGTGGCGAAATAGAGAATGGAGGCGATACCCGCCACGCCGCCGCCCGTGACCTCAAAAGGTGTCATAAATGCGGACCATCCCAGCACAAATATCGCTAAACCGAGGGTGATGAAGAAGTAGTTCTTGACCTCTGTGAGGATGTCTTTCCAAGTTATTTTCATAGGGGGTGTGGTTTTATAGTTCTGACTATCAAAATGATATTAGATGCTTCATATTCAATTGACACTGCAAAAGTAAAATTTTTTTTGGATGGTGCGTATATTGAAAAAAAATGTATTTTTGCGGCCGTTAACGACAGCGGTTAACAAACCCGCTTCCTTAGCTCAGTTGGTTAGAGCATCTGACTGTTAATCAGAGGGTCCAAGGTTCAAGTCCTTGAGGGAGCGCAAAACGAAAGCACCGAATCAATCGGTGCTTTTTTTGTTTTTCATCCTTGATTCTCGCGAAATTGTCCAGCTATTTGTGCTCCTGCTCAAAGACCCACTCGGCATTATTGCGTAAGCACTGGTCTAGATCAATCTTCTTTTTCTTGGCTTGCTTCTTGACTTCCTCATACCATTCTGGAGATGCTTTGATCCGAGTGATGATGTCTTGGATGACCTCTTCCCTGTCGATTTCATTAAAATCAGGACCGTCCTTTAATGCCTGCTCCACAGTGTTGAGGAATCCAAAGAAATAGGAGTAAGCATGCATGTCTGTGAAAATCACTAGAATGACATCCGCTTCGGTGATGGTTTCATAGCGTTTGAGATGCGAGATCTTGCCACATCTCTCCGGCTGCGAGGAATAGGCCGTCTCGTTGTACTTCCAATAATCCACCTGCCCGAAAGCTTTGGTGAAGTCGGTGTTCTCCAGTTGTGTGTAATAACTGTCGCCCACAACCAACAGGTTGGGTTTGCGGGAGTTGCCGTTCCCTGTCAAGGTGAAAATTGGCATCGGGATCTGCTCGTGGCGTAACGGAAACAGCAAGTTCAGCTGGGATTCCACCTCTTTGTCGCTGTTTCGGTAATGCGTGGTGAGATTGCTGTCGGCATACACTATGTGCGGCATGGGATATCCTTTGACGGATGCTATCTTCTGCAAGATGGTGTCCGCCACAAAAGGAATGGTGGAGTGCGCCCAGTGCGTGCCGTATCGGGTGTAAACAGGATAGGGCGCCGTTTTCTTCAGATCCCGGAAAATGGGGACGAAGTTGATGTGCTCGACACCCGCCTGCTCATAAAATCTCGCATATTCTTCCTGGATGGAGAATGGATGATGCCCTTTTTGGATGTTGTAGGGCAGATATTCAGGATAGATTAGTGGCTTCGACGGCGCCAAAACCACGATGATGTCAGTGCCGAATTGCTTGAGCGTGTCGATGATGCGGAGCGTCTCCTTCACATTCTGCCGCATGGCCGCACGGGCGCTGTCTTCGGTGCCGTAATGGTTGCGAATGGTCTGGCCTGTATATACATCTGTGTATTGTTTCAGATATAGCTCGTCCTGCTTCCCGATCACGATGTTGTCATTGGTCGTCTGATGAAAACAGGTGTAGATAAACTGGTTGTACGTTCTGATGTAGGAGTTCCTGAAGCCGAAGTTCTGCTGAAGGTATTGCTGCACATATTGCTGGTAGCTTTGGTTCCTAAAGCTTTCCCAGCTGAGTTTTACGGGCTCCACGGGCGCGGTGAATCCATCCAATTGCTTCAATTTGAAAACATGACTCATCTGCTGAACCATGGGGAGACACAGGATAGTCATCAAGACCACAAAGAGGATAGTATGTAAACGGGGCTTTCTCATCAGAATCGGAAATAGATAAAGGGGTTGAAATCCGTGACGGCAAGCGCACCGACAGACAGGAAAAACAATAGAATGGATATGATGAACAAGACAATGGTAGCGCCTTTAGTGGAGGCGTCGTTATAAAACAATCCCATCCACTTGTCACCGATTTTCAGCGCGGGAATGAAAGAGAAGAGGATGGCCAAAGCGAAGAACAGGTAGCCTTGGTTTGTGATGTTCACGGTTGCGCCCGGCCGGAACGCAAATAAGGCCTGGTAGAAGTCGATGGCTCCTCCAATGGTGTCGGCACGGAAAAGCACCCAGCCCAATACTACCACTAAGAAGGTCAGCAGAATGGAAGGGAAGCGGCCGATTTTCTTCAGAATATTCAGCATGAACAGGCGATCCAGAATCAGGAAGGTGCCGTGAAAGACACCCCATAAGACAAATGTCCAGGCGGCGCCGTGCCACAAGCCGGAAATCAAAAACACCAGCCACAAGTTGAAGAAGGTACGGCCCTTGGAAACCCGGTTGCCACCCAGCGGGATGTACAGATATTCCTTCATGAAACTGCCCAAGGTGATGTGCCATCGTCTCCAGAATTCACTGATGCTCTGGCTGATATAGGGAACGTTGAAGTTCTCGCTGAAACGGAATCCTAACATTCGTCCGATGCCGATGGCCATATCGGAGTATCCTGAGAAGTCAAAGTAAATCTGGAAGGTGTAGGCAAGGATTCCAATCCAGGCGGTACCTGACGACATGGTGTGATAATCCATGGCAAAGACCTCGTCCGCAAATACGGCTAATGTGTTGGCGATAAGCACCTTCTTGGCTAATCCTAGCGTGAAGCGGCGGAAGCCTTCCACGCGCCCCTCCATCGGGATGGTTCTGTTGACGAGTTGGTTTGCGATGGTGTTGTATCGGATAATAGGACCCGCGATCAACTGCGGGAAGAGGGAGATGTATAGCATGTAGTCGTACCAACGTTGCAAAGGCTCCGACACCTTGCGATACACGTCCACGGTGTAGCTGATGGATTGGAAGGTGAAGAAGGAGATGCCGATGGGCAGGGCCACTCGCATAAACTGGAGCGTGGAGTGATGGGCGAGCTCAAGCAGCGCATTCAAGTTGTCCATGAAGAAGTTCATGTACTTGAAGTATGCCAGCAGACCAATATTAAGGATTAAAGAAAATGCAAGCCACAGTTTTCTGGGCTTCGTCTCCACTGTTTTATGCATCTTCTTGGTGATGAAGAAATTGCATATCATCGAAAGGATGAAGATGGGGAAGAAGTCAGGCGCTCCCCAAGCGTAGAATGCCAAAGAGGCGATTAGCAGCACGACATTCTTTGCCCTTTTGGGTACTATATAATAAATCAATAGTACGATGGGCAAAAAGTAGAAAATGAACTCTATGCTACTAAAAACCATTGCTTAGTTATCGATTCTTCAGTTCGGTCGGGAGGTTAAACAAGCCCTTCCATAAAATTTTGGCAAATGTACATAAATTTCAAATACACATTGGCCACACTTTTCTTTGTCTTTGCCCAAGACAAATTATTTGCTATTTTTGCCCGCTCAATAAGAATGATTATGACCCTTCGGAAAAGAACACCCTTGTCGGAAAGACCATTCCCAAATTACTCTCGGGAAGAGGAGATGATGAATATGTATAGTCATCTGTTAGGGGTGATGTGTGCGTTGGTGATGCTGGGTGTTGTGGTTGCGGCTGCCCGACAAAATCCGCAGCCATACGCCATGGTGAGCGGTGTGGTCTATGTGCTGTCCGTTTTGGCAATGCTGGTGGCCTCCAGTATCTATCACGGTCTTCCTAAAGGAATGCCCAAACAGGTGATGCGAGTGGTGGATCATTGTGTGATCTTTATCACCATTGCAGGAACCTATACGCCTATTACGTTGTTGGGTATTCGTTTGATAAATCCCGCTATGGCCTGGTCCATTTTGGGTGTTGAGTGGGGCTTGGCCATAGTCGGCGTCATTCTTAACGCCATCGATTTGAACAAGTATTCCAAATTCTCGATGGCTTGTTATCTGGGAATGGGCTGGTGCGTCATCATCAGCCTCAAACCTGCCATACAGGCTATGACGCTGCCTGGCTTCATGTGGATCTTAGGCGGTGGAGTCGCCTATACCATCGGGGCGGTGCTTTATCTTGTCGGTAAAAAGAAACCCTACCGCCATGCTGTGTTTCACATCTTTGTATTGCTCGGGGTGCTGATACAGTTTGTCGGGGTGTGGCGCTATCTGCTGTAAAAATCAGACTACTCTTCGGTAGGCAACGCTTTGAATCCCTTTCCCATGATCTCAGCACTGTCAATCAGGTTGACAAAAGCGGTGGGGTCGATGCGGTGGAGGTTGTCCTTTAATTTGATCAAATCGGCACGGTCAAGCGAAACGTAGATCATATTGCGCTCGGCACCGGCATACAGCCCTTTTCCCACGAACAAGGTGCCGCCTCGTTTTATGTCATGGATGATGTATTCGCGCATTTTGTCCAACTCATCAGTGACGATGAAGGCTGTCTTATACGATTTTACACCCTCAACAACGAGGTCAATGATCTTGCCTTCAATGAATATCAAGAGGATAGAGTAAATGGGCAGACGAATCTGTTTGAAGGCGATGAGTGTGGTGAGTGTGATGATGGAATCGACTACCATGACCAACGTGCCCAAGGAGATCTTAGTGTATTTATGGATGATCATGGAGATGATGTCGCTGCCTCCGGAGGTGGCGCCAGACTTGAATATCAAGCCGATGGCAATACCATAGATGAGACCGGCCACTACTGTGTTGAGGAAATAGTCGGGCATGAAGAACATATCGCTGTGCGGAATCTGCACCATGTTGGGCAGGTGCTCTGTGGCGGAGACGATGCCTTCATGGATGACGGGGTTGTAGCCCCAAAAAGTCTCAAGAAGCCAGGTGAAAGCAAAGATCAAAATGGTGGAAAGCACGGTTTTGAAGCCGAATTTCGGTCCCAATATCCAGGTGCCGATGAGCAATAGCGGGATGTCCATGCAGATGGCGTAATAACTGATCTTCCACGGCCACACGGTGTTCAGAACGTTGGAAAGACCATAGGTGCCGCCCGGCGCCAAGAGATAAGGGTTGACGAACAAGACGTCGCCAACGGCAAAAAGGAAACTGCCTGCGATAAGCATGAAATACGCAATAATCAGATCTTTAGCTTTGTTTTTCTGCTCCATTGTATTTTCGTTTTTTCAAGGCGCGAAAATACATATTTTAGATTCACGAGAAGCCTGAGATTCTGCTCGCTCATTCGATTTAGAAGTAAAGAAGGTTAGAGGATGCGGTATTTTATAAGGTGGAATCTAAAATATCATCCATATAAAGTCCGAAGCCGTTCAGAATGGGACAAGCCTTGGAAGCGGTGATTCGGATGCGGACTTTGCTGGACGTGCAGGTCGGAATTCGAAGGATCCGCTTGTATCCAATCGTGCCACCCTTTCCGACAGTGTGCCATTCTCCTGATTCATCTTGTGTATCAACCTCGAAAGCGCTGATGCGTTGTCCCAGGGGGATGTATTCTTGCAGCATCACGCGGTTGAAGGTGCGTGGCTCGGGCATGGTGATGACAATCTCCGCTGTGGTCTGGTTGTCGTCAGGCGCCCAGTAGCTGAAGTAGTCGCTGTCAAGCAGGTTGTCGGCGGAAAACCGCTTCCCCCATCCGCGGGTGTTATTTGCTTTGGCGGTGGCGTCTTTAGCCAAGTTGTTGGTAAAGATCTGGTCTAAGGCCGTTCGGAATTCCATGAGGCGCAGGGAGTCTTTTGTCGCGATCTGTCCTCGCGTGTCGGGCGGGACGTTGAGCAGCAGCAGCGAGTTTCGGCCCACACTCGTATAGTAAATGTCCAGCAGCTGCTCCACGCTCTTGGGCTCCTCACTGTCGCGGTAGAACCATCCTTTGTGCAGGGAGACGTCGGTCTCGGCAGGCACCCAGCTGCGCCCTTGCGGGTCGCCGGAGTTGAGGGTGTCTTGGGATGGGGAGTGCGATGGCGTGTATCCGTCAATGGTCATTGTGGACCAGCAGGAAAGTCCGGCGTGGCCCTCCTCGTTGCCAACCCATCGACAGCCGGGCCCGATGTCGCTGAACATGATGGCGTTAGGTTGCAGATCTGTCACCTTTTGGAAGAAGGCGTGCCAGTCATAAACTTGTTTTTTGCCGTTGGGTCCTTCGCCGCAGGCCCCGTCAAACCATTGCTCAAAAACAGGGCCATAGTTGGTGAGAGCGCTCTCTAAAGTCTGTAAGAAGACTTTGTTGTAGGCGGAGGTGCCGTAGTGCGGATCGTGACGGTCCCAGGGCGAAATGTAGATGCCGAAAGCCAATCCTCCGTTTGCACAGGCATCTGACAACTCACGTAGCACATCTCCTTTGCCATCTTGCCAAGAACATTCCCTGACGGTGTGCTGGCTGACAGGGTTTGGCCAAAGACAGAATCCGTCATGATGCTTGGCGGTGAGGATGATGCCCTTGAAACCAGCCTTTTTGGCGGTCTCCACCCACTGCATGCAGTTTAGGTCTGTTGGGTTGAAGATGTCCTCGGGCTCTTCTCCGGTTCCCCATTCCAGACCTGTGAAGGTGTTGGGCCCGAAGTGCACGAACATATTCATCTCCATCTGCTGCCAAGCCAGCTGTTGTGGTGTCGGTGTGGGGCCGTAAGGGGCGGGTGCCGGCGTGTGGCACGCCGCAAGCAGCCATAGTGTCGCTGCAAAGAGCATATATTTTTTCATAGTTCTATTACGCTAAAACAGACAAGCGGCAAAGATAAAAAATATTGTGATAGGGAGGTGGGTGTGGAAGTTAAAAAACAAAAGATGACGCACTTATGATGCGTCATCTCTCGTTTTGTCAGTTGCCCCGATAGGATTCGAACCCATACAAACAGAACCAGAATCTGCGGTGCTACCATTACACAACAGGGCAAGCGTGAAAAGGTGCGCAAAAATACATTTTTTTTAGTATCCTGCGCACCTTGGCGTTATTTTTTTTATTTTTTTTCTGCTATGAGACGAAGACCACTTCGTACCAGATGTATCCACTTACGATAACTTCCTTGTAGTAAAC
This sequence comes from Bacteroidales bacterium, assembly GCA_017615595.1. Lineage (GTDB taxonomy): Bacteria > Bacteroidota > Bacteroidia > Bacteroidales > WCHB1-69 > F23-D06. The sequence goes on along the minus strand of JAFZZT010000050.1, from coordinate 105,905 downwards.
ATTATCCACTTTGTAGTAGAGGTTTCCGTCCAGGACGATTTCCTCGTAAGTGCTGGGGAGTTCTGCCACGCGGGCTCCGATGGGAGGGGCTACCACTTCGTAGTCAACTTTGTTGGCGTGACGTCTGTAGAAGGTTCCGTCGTCGTAATAGTAGCTTACGTTGTTATAGACTATGATGATCGGTCTCCAGGTGTTGAAGATGCTGTAGGCAATCACGGCTCCGATAGGCGGGCGGCAGATGATGTAGCGACCATTGATGTAGCGGCAGAAGATGCTGTTGTAGAAGTAGTAGGGCACACCGTGATAGTAAACCGGACGAAGGCGCGGAGGGATGTTCATGTAGTGGCCGAAGTTGTGATAGTTCGGGTGCATGTAAGGATGCGGTTTCGGTCCGTTCGGGTGGTTGTTGTGGGGAGGAGCCGGCTGCGGCTGCGGATGACCTTGCTCGTTGTAACCTCTAGGAGGCTCGGGAGTGTTGCCACTGCTGTTGCCGGAACCTCTGGGGTTGCTGGTGTGAGCGGTGGAGTTGCTCTCTCTGGCAGAAGTCGCGTTTGCGGCCGGAGTACCAGTTGTAGCACGGGAAGTAGTGGAACTTGTCACAGGCTTTGCAGTAGCATTGGTAGTAGTGGTAGTGGTGGCCGGTCTTGCCGTGGAGGTTGAAGCCGGTCTTGCCGTGGTCGTGGTAGCCGTTGCCGGTCTTGCCGTAGTGGTAGTCGTAGCAGGTCTAGCGGTGCTGGAAGTAGCGGGTCTTGCAGAACTGGAAGTGGCAGGTCTTGCTGTGGTCGTGGTAGTTCTGGAAGAAGAGCTGTTGGCCGGAACGGTGGATGGTCTTGTATTAGGAGTGTTGGTGATAGTCTGAGCTCTTTGGTAACTGCTGTTGGCTCTGTTCAGCTGTACATCGCCTTTCTTCACCTGACGAGCAGCTTGGCTCGACGCGCTGGATGTGGTTTGTGTCCGACTACTGGATGTAGTTTGCCGTGCGGCGGGGTTCTGACCCATGACCTCTGTTGTGGCCAAACCTACCAAGCAGAGAACGCACAACATTGCAATTAACTTTTTCATAGCGATATTATTTTTGATTGTGAAACAATACGAAACGTAAGACCGCGAAAAAGATGTGGAGTTTAATGTGCAATGATTAATTTTTGTGTTTCAGAGAATTTTTCACCTAGGATGTGTACTAGATATACTCCATCTTTAAGTCTGCTCACGTCAATCTGAGTGTCACCGCCTTGGTCAACGGATTGGGTTAAAACTGTTCTGCCAGACAAGTCGGAAATAATGACGGAACCATCTCCTGATAAACCGGAGGTGTGTATGGTGGCCGTGTGGCTGGCAGGATTGGGACGAATGGTCATCCGGTTGAGGGCATCATGCTCCTGGATGTCTTCAGGAATGGTGGTGCTCCAATGGAAGGTGAAACCATCTGCATGCAGATAGTTGTCCGAAATAAAAGAGATCCTGATTTTGCCAGTGTTGAAAATGACGGGGGCAGGTATGTTGTGGCCGGTATAGTCAGCCAAAAGAATGTTTCCGTTGCTCAGGTCATAGAAATATAGGTGATCTTCAGGACTTAAATCAAATTCATCAAAATAGACATAGAGTGCTTCTGCTCCTGAAACGCGGACGCTCCAATAGCAGTTGGCGTTGTCGCGGTACATGGAGCTGCCACTGCCGTCTGTGATGGTGCCGTTGGCTTCATGAAAAATGCTCGAGGTGCAGTTGGGCACATCGCGATAGATGTAGAAACTCAGATGCCACCCTGCATCCGTGATGGAGTCATCCGTGGTGAACGTGACGTATAGACTGTCCGTGTTGAAGTTGTAAGAAGGATTGGAAGTGATGTTGCCAGAGAGCGTTTGTAGCAGATTGCCATTGCTTGGATGACCGTCCCAGAATTTCAGGAAGTCATGGTTCTCCTGAGTGGCGAAACGGTCGATATAGACAGAGATCATATAAGCATCATCGGTGGTGATGACATAGGTGCAGGACTGGTTGTTTTGATAGTTTAGGTTTTGGCTTCCGTCTTCCAGCGTTCCAGACTTGCTGGTGATGATCTTCTCGGAGCAGTAGAAGGGGAAGTTGGAGTCGCCGGGGTATATGTTGCGTACGCAGCATTGTCCTCCACTGAAACCGCCCACGGCATTGGAATAGGTGTCGGAGTTGTTGAGGGCATAGAAGCCGTCAGAGGTACCTCCCCAACCGAAATTGAAGTGGAAATGGTTGTCGCTGTTGTATCCGTCACAGACGAAAGCGTGGCCTCCATCGTCCGAATAACCAGAGTAATACACTGGGCGATTGTTGTTCAGGTCGCTTTTCAGGTAATTGCGCCACTGGCTATTGTTGGTACCCCATTTGGAGGAGTAATGAGCATTTTGGGAATATAGAAAATAGGTGCTGAGAGCGTGGGGGACGTCTTCGGAATTAGCTCCAGAACCATCAGGGGCATAGTACATATCGACAGAGGTGGCACAGTCGAAAATCAGCTTGGCCACTTCATTGTTGTAACCGGAAAGCGCATCCTCCATCGCTTCATAATTGAAGGTTTCGTTGCCGAAGTTCACGGTGTAGTTGCCATAATAGGTGTAGTTGGTGTGTTGGCCGGTTCCTTGTTCAGGATAGCGGTAGTAATACATGATTTGCGCCATGGCGACAGCGACGCAGCCGTTGGGTGTGCGGCCGTCATAGCCTCCCGGAGAATCTTCGTCTTCAGGAGAATACTGATTGTAGTACTTTGTCTGATTCCAGATGGAAGTCAGCAGGGGAGCGACTACTATTTCGAGTGTGCTCTTAGACTGGTGGTTCTTCAACTCCTGCCAGGCTTCCAGGACATCATTTGCCGTTGGGAGTTTCAAACTGCGGATAGCGGCAATCTCTTTTTTATACTGTTCCAAAAACATTTTGGCTCCTGGGGCGGCCGTTTCCATCGAGAACTCACCTTCAAAGCCGTATGCCAACACCGGGATGGATGCATCGTCGGCGGCCATAATGATAAATCCTTTGCCGAAATTCAAAACGGCCATATAGGTTTCGCCACCTTCTTCAATAAAGAAATACGACTTCACTTCCGGAAGGGAAGTCTGGGGTTGGATGGCGCAGAGCTTCTGCCGGAATGCTTCCTGGCCCAAGCTGACAAGCTGGTCTTTGGGAATGGGATTTGCGGAAGATTCAGCGAAGGGAACAAGGAACAAAAGCAGCAACAGGGCTGACAGGAAAGTCTTTATTCTACACATTTTTACGATGTCAATTAAAGGCGGCAAAGATAGAAAAAATCTTGGGATTTTTTACAATTTTTTTTCAGCGCGAGTTTGGTGTTATTTTACAAGATGTATGTGGCTGAAAAAATGGGTCAGGCATTTACGACAGGAAGGGAATGTACGTTAGGGACAGCTCCACCAGGATGGCTACGAGCACGGCCACGATGGCTACTCGCAGGAGACCCCGGTTGCGCCATGCCAGCAGCAATGCCACGATGGTGGCCAGCACTGCCGAAAGGGAGATGTGCGGCTCGGTGCCGGTGGGCGAGGTGGAGTAGAAGACGTAGGGGAAGGTCATGGCTGCCAGCACACAATAGGGGATATAGAACAGAAAATCCTGGATCCATTCGTTTTCCATTTTTTTGCGGACGAACCCGATGGGGATGACTCTGATCAGGTAGGTGGTCAGGAACATCAAGATCATGCAGATGACAGGGTATTTCATGCGACCCTCCTTTCTGCCAGACGCATTTTTCGGTGGCGTTTCACCTCTTTGATGGAGGCGCAGATGGCCGCTCCTAAGATGGCGGAAATGATGATGGCCCATCCGCCGCCGCCCTTGGAGGTCAGCACATTGACTCCCGGCACATATTTAAAGAAGCAGGACAGCAAGATGGAGACCACGATGGCGAGTGTCACCTTGCGGCTCTTGCGCGCGGGTGGGACGATGATGGCGATGAACATACAGTAGAGTGCGATACCCATGCAGCCCTGCATCATGGGCGAGAGCATGCTGGAGGCGACAGCTCCTAACAACGTGCCGATGGTCCACCCGAAAATGGGCGTGATCATCAAACCTCCGAAGAAGGGGAACGAGACCTCGTCTGGCTCCAATGCCGCGATGGCAAACACTTCATCGGTAATGCAATACGCCATGACGGCACGCTTGTAGAAAGGCATCTCGGGCGCTATTTTCTGCGACAGGGAGAGTGACATCAGGAAGTAGCGGAGGTTGATGACGAAGGTGGTGACTATCAACTCGATGTAGGGCGCGCCGCCCTCGATGAGCCGGATGCCGGCAAACTGACCAGCAGAGGCCATGTTGGAGAATGAGATGATGGTGGCTTCCAAAGGCGAAAACCCCATCTTGACCGCTATCAATCCGAAGGTGAAGGACACCGGAATGTAGCCAAGACAGATGGGAAATCCCTTTTTTAATCCTCTAACAAACTCATTCATAAGTGGTTGTGTATTGACGATTGTCAAGTGCAAAAATAGTAAAAATATGGTAGGGTGGATATTCTCTAGAAAAGAGTGGCTAGGAGAGGGTCGCGGCGGCGGCGATGGCGCTCTTGAGACCATCGATGGCGGCGCTCATGATGCCCCCCGCGTACCCTGCGCCCTCGCCGATGGGGTAGATGCCCTTGGTCTGGCACATTCTGTCGGCTTCTCTCAGAATTCGGACTGGTGAGGAAGAGCGGCTTTCGATGCCAGTGAGGACGGCGTCTGGATGGGCGAAGCCGTGCATCTTTTTGTCCATCAGGGGCAGAGCATCTCTTAAAGAGTTCACCACATAGTCGGGGAGACAGCGTTGCAGGTCGCAGAAGACCACGCCATGCGGATAGGAGGGCTGGATGCTCCGTATCTCTTTGGCGACCTTCTTCTGCAGGAATTCTCTCATCAGATTGCCTGGGGCGCGGTAGTCGCCGCCGATCTGGAAGGCTTTCCGCTCGTAGTGCTCTTGGTAGGCCAGTCCGTCCAACGGGCTGTCGTGCAGGAAGTCTTCGGGGCGCACGGTGACCAGCAGGGCGCTGTTGGCGTTTTCCTTGTCGCGCTTGCGTTCGCTCATGCCGTTGGTGACGATAGTCTCCGGATCGTTGGTGGAGGCCATCACAGTGCCGCCAGGGCACATGCAGAAAGTATAGACGCTCCGGTCGGGCAGGTGCACGACCCCTTTGTAGGAAGCAGGTGGCAAGAAGCGGGCCGCGGCCCCGTACTGTATCTTGTTGATGAGGGATTGCGGATGTTCGATGCGGACACCCATGGAGAACCCTTTGGCCTCCATAGCCAGACCTTGCTCGTGCAATGTGCGTATCGTGTCGCGGGCAGAGTGCCCGATGCCCAAAAAGAGATGCCGTGTATGGAAATGGAGCTCCAGGCTGCAGTCGATATGGAGTGCCCCATCCATCTCTTGACGAAAACCGGTGAAGCAGGTGTTGAAGTGGAACTCTCCGCCCAGCGACTCGATCTCCAGCCGTATGTTTCGGACGACTCGCTCGAGGTAGTCGGTGCCGACATGTGGGTTTTGGAGATAGGTGACGTCCTCGCTGGCGCCGTGGAGATAAAACTCTCTCAGCACGAAGGCGTTGTATTCGCTATGCACGTTGGTATTCAGTTTCCCGTCAGAGAAGGTGCCGGCGCCTCCCTCGCCAAACTGGACGTTGGATTCGGGATTCAGTGTCTTGTCAGCCAAAAACTTGGCGACAGATGCCTTGCGCTCCTCGATTTTTTGCCCTCGTTCCAAGATGACAGGGTGGGCGTGGCAGCGGGCGAGATAGAGTGCGGCGAACATGCCGGCAGGTCCGAAACCGACCACCACGGGACGGTCAGAATGCGGCCATTTCGGATACTTCAGCGGTGTGGCTGATGGCATAGCGACCACGTTGTCGGAGCGCAGGAGGTCCTGTCGATGATCCGGCACCTCCACACTTACCTGGTAATCGTAGAAGACATTCGGCTTTTTGCGTGCATCGACAGCCTGTCGGAGGATTCTGAAATCCGTAATCTCCGAAGGATCCAGATGCAACATCCGGCAGACTTTGTCCGACAGGTCTGTCGGAACATTGACCGGGATCCGGATGTTGGAGATCTTGATGCGCATGGCAGTTTTCTAGTAGATGAACGGGAAGACGCGCTTCAGGTGCTTGGCTTCCATCTCTTCGGCGAACTCTACTTTGTAGCGCTTGTAGATGTTGTGGGCTCTGGGCACCAGGTTGGCGAAGGTCCACCAGAAGAACACAAGGCCAGGCAATGACCAAGTGAGGATGGCGAAGCCGAGCCATTCCAACAGCTCTCCCAGATAGTTGGCGCTGGTCACATAGTTGAACAGGAAACCGCTGGGCAGATAGTGTTTGGTGTCGTTTTCGTCTTTCCGCAGATGACGGATGATATAGTCGGAGCGCAGGTTGACGAAGAAGCCGAAGAAGAAAATGCAGGTGCCGATGATGAAATGCGGAGACCATAACCACTCAATGTCCGAGTAGGAGAGGCCGAAGACCTGGTAGTTTGCCTTGTAGGATTCAAAGAAAATCCAATAGCCTTGCATCATAGCGTTCAAGATGTTGAAGGCGATGCCCATGAACATGACAGCCAAGGACATTTGGCTGTTTCCTTTCATGATCCAGGGGAAGATGATGGAGCGTTGGAAGTAATGTATCTCGAAAATGAGCAAGAAAACCATGGGGACAATGTCGAAGCGATGTGGCGAAGCGAGCCAGATGATGATCATGGCCAGAAAAATGGGGAACTCCATGAGGAACCAGGCCAACTTGTTGTTGATGGTTTTTCCCCATTTGTTGTTCACGAACATCCCGTATCCGGCATTGACAAAGTAGAGGGACACGAAGACCACAACGCCCATGGCAATCATTATCCAAAGGTAGATGTTGAAGGCTGATGTTAAAAATTCGGGAGACATAACTTATTGTTTTAATTATTTAATTTCGAGTTCAAAAGGCAATCTGGCTTGTACACCTTCGGCGCGGATGATGTTCTCAAGGCCCTGATAGGTGAAGTAGAGGTGTCCAAGACGGGAGGCCAGACGACTTTCAGTGTCGTTCATGTTGTTAAACAATATTTCAAAGAATGATTGTTGTTTGGGATAGTATTCCAGGGAATAGTTGGTGATGCCAGCCAATTCAGCGGCTTTGTCGATAGCGTCGTCCAGGGAGCCGAGCTTATCAACCAGACCGATTTTGATGGCGTCGGTGCCAGCCCAAACACGGCCTTGTCCGATGCTGTCCACCTGTTCTACGGTCATCTTACGACCGTTTGCCACACGTTGCATGAAGGTTCCGTAAATGTCCTCGATGGATTGCTGCATCATGTCCAGCTCTGCTTGGTCGAGGGCGCGCATGCCCGTGCCGAAGTCGGAATGCTCATGTGTCTTGGCCACATCAATGGTGATGCCGAGGTTGGATTTCAGAGCATTTTGGAAAGAAGGAATCATTCCGAATACGCCAATGGAACCGGTGATGGTGTTGGGTTGTGCGATGATATAGTTGGAGTTGCAGGCGATGTAATAACCGCCGGAAGCGGCATAGTCGCCCATGGAGGTGACGACAATCTTGCCAGCTTTTTTGGCAGCCTCGATCTCATGCCAGATATTCTCGGAGGCCAAGGCGCTTCCGCCAGGGGAGTTGATTCTCAAAACGATAGCCTTGACCTTGTCGGATTTGTAAGCCTTGCGGAAGGTTTTGATGAAATTGTCAGAGTAGATGTTCTGGGACTCATCCCCTTTGCCGTCATAGATGGAGCCTACCGCATACACCACGGCGATGCGGTTGCTTTGGGCTTTGGGTTGCGGGATGGCGGATTTGTATTGGGAGACGGTGATGAAATGAATGTTTTCATCATCGCCAATATTCAGTTTTTTACGCAGCGAGGCCTCGGCGTCTGATGCATAAGCGAGGCGATCCACCAATCCTTGGGATAAGGCGGTCTCGGCCATATATCCTGACATTTGGTTGGTGATCTGGTTGAGAGAATCCAAGGAAAGCTTACGGGCAGCGGCGATGTCATTGGCGATGGTAGCCCATAATGATTCGCTCAGGACAGTCAACTGGGTGCGGTTGGCCTCACTCATCTTATCCAGCATATAGGGCTCGACAGCACTCTTGAACTGGCCGTGGCGTATGATTTGAACGTCCACGTTGAACTTGTCTAGAAGACCTTTGTAGAACATCACCTGGAAGGCGTAGCCTCTGAGGTCAACTGAGCCGGTGGGGTTCAGCAGGACGCTGTCGGCCACGGTCGCCAGATAGTAACCGTTTTGGTAGTAATTGTCGCTGTAAGCATAGATGAATTTGCCGGATTTTTTGAACTCCACCAGTGCATCGTGGATCTCTTTAAGGCTTGCCGGAGAGGCGGATGCGGAAGAAGTGTTGATGTAGATATCTTTGATTCTGTTGTCTCCAGCCGCATGCTTGATGACCGCCAGAATGTCATTCAGACCCAATGGATTGCTGTAGCCATAACTGCTCATGTCGAAAGGCATATCTACGGCCCGTTCGGAAATCGGTTGGTTGAGATTCAGCTTAAGCACACTCTTGTTCTGTACCGTGGCCTTCTCCTTGGAACCTACGGAGGCAATGATGCCCAGTACGAACAAGGTATAGAATACGGTGATGATAATCATGGCCAGGACGAAGCCCACCATGGAACCGAGCACGATCCGCCAGAATTTGCGGGAACGGGTCTCTTTCTTTGCTTCTGATTGATTATCGTTTGTCATATTTCGTAGTGTTTAATTATCTGAAAAAATGTCTCTCTTGGCTGTGACAGCCGGCTTTGAACAAGGATATGAACTCCAAAAAAATGTCGGAAGGTCTTTCCAGCGTGGGTAATCCCAGTTGGTGGTTGAGCAGGTTGAATTGCTCGATGTTGTTGTAACGCAGCGGACAGGGTGTGTCAGGTGTGCTCTGGTGCGGGATCCTTGCAGAGTCGGTGAAGCTGCCGGTGACCTCTTCCGGTCTTGCGGCGGGGATGAGCAGATCAAAAGTGGTGTCGTGTTCATCCCATTCTGCGGTGTGTAGCATGGAGAAGGCGCTGCGGCTTATCTGTTGCGAAACACAGTCCGGAATTTGTAATCCTGTGGAGTTGAATAGCAAGAAATGTTGAAAACCGCCAGCCAGGACCGTCTTTTCCACATCGACCACCTCGATGCAAGGATCGGGGAGGCCTTGTTGGCTCAAGCGCCGAGACATCTCTTCCAAGGATTCGCTACCGACACCCCGTGAGGGGAAGCATCCCATGTCGAAAAGCCCTTGGGCATTGAGCGTGGGCTTGATGCAGAGGAATCCGGCATTCGGCTTCGACTGGATGTCGAGGAGCATACACAAGTTTTCCAGCTCCATGACACCTCGTTCGTCCAGAAGCGGCTCCCATACGAGGAAGACTTCATCCTTGCATTTTTTCAGCAGGCTGGCGAAGGTGGCGATATCTTTGTCTGAGAGATTGTTCTTGCGCAGCATCGTCTCATAGTCATCGGCCAGCAGATGTGTCTTGTAGGAGTCGTAGTTTTTGCCAAGGCCGTTTATGTAGATGCCTTCCGCCCATTCGTGTTCTACCAGGTATCGGTTGAGGGCGCGGAAGGAGGCGGCGTAGTCATGAATATGGAGGTTCCCGTCTTGGTTGAACCAATATTGGGGTGTCTCTGGAAGGGATTTCAGCAGATGGGTGATGACGTTGGCCGAAGGGGTGTCTGCCTGCGGATCCCAGGCTATGAAGATCTGGGAGGCGCCAAGGATCTCAGCAAAGGGCACGATGTCGTTTTTGTCATGAAAGAAGGCGGTGCTTTTGTAGAAGTACTCGAAGGAGGCGATGGCGTTGGTGCGTAGGCCGGCACGGGCGATGCGTTGGAGCAGATAGAGCTCTTCGTTGCTGTAATCGCCGGAGACTATGACCAGTGTTTGGTTGGAGTTGGCCGATGAGCACCGTGAGGCAACCATGGAGTAGGCTTCCTCAAAGGCGATGGGGCGATAGGTTTGCCCCTCTTTCATCATCGGTTGTAGCAGTCGCATCATCAACGGGCCTATTTGGTGAGTATTTGGAATAGTTCCTCCATGGCGGCAGCGTCCAGGTGGTCGGTGCATTTGATGCCTTTCGCTCTTGCCAGGTTGGGGAGGTTCTTGACAGGCTCGTCAGCCACCAGCACTCCCTTGTTGATGATCACCACATGATCGCACATGGCGCTGACCTCCTGCATGATGTGGGTGGAGAGCAGCACCGTTTTGTCCTTGCCGTACGTCTTGATCAGGGAGCGGATCTCTACCAACTGGTTGGGGTCCAGACCTGTGGTGGGCTCGTCCAGGATGAGCACCTCTGGGTCGTGGATGAGCGCTTGTGCGATACCCACGCGTTGCTTGTAGCCGCGCGACAGGGCTCCGATCTTTTTGTGCTTCTCGGGCGTAAGGCCAGTTCTTTCAATCATCTCGGCTACCTTGCCTTTCAGATTCTTGATATGGTAGATGCCTCCGGTGAATTCCAGGAACTCGCTGACGTACATGTCGTAATAGAGCGGGTTGGCTTCCGAAAGGTAGCCGATTTTCTTGCGGAGTTCCAGGGAGTCGTTCCAGATGTCCAGTCCGCATACGGAGACTTCTCCGGATGTGGGTGGGATCAGGCAGGTGATGATCTTCATCATGGTGGTCTTGCCAGCGCCGTTAGGGCCTAAAAAGCCGACAATCTCACCTTTTTTGGCTTCAAAACTAACATCGTTTAAGGCGTATTGCTTGCCAAAAACTTTCGTTACGTTTTTTACTATTATGGACATGTTATCAATTTTTCAAACAAACCGCAAAAATAAAAAAAATGTCCTTTCCCCAAATATAATAAATTGTATTTTTGCAGCCGCTATGCATGATGTAGAACCAACGGAAAGCACATCGGATGTCCGCAAATGGTATAAAAGGATACCTCAACTCATCTTGTTCGTGGGGTTGGGCTTCTTTTTTGTCTGGCTGTCCTTGCGCCATCTGAATGCGGAGGACCGGAGAACCATCATGACGGTCATCGGCTCAGTGAACACGCTGAAGGGATGGCTCATGCTGGGATTGGCAGCATTCTTTGCCTTGTTGGCCGATTATTTCCGGGCTTTGAGAGGCAAGATCTTGCTCCAGCCGCTGCATTACGAGGTCCGAACCTCCATGATGTTCTATTCCGTGATGGTCTGCTTTATGGCCAACCTGGCTTTGCCACGTCTCGGCGAGGTGTTGAGATGCACGTTCCTGCAACGCTACGAGAAGGTTCCGTTCCAAAAATCTTTGGGGACCGTCATCACAGAGCGGGCCGTGGATATTGTCTTCTGGCTCGTGATGCTGGTGATTGCCATCATGATCAACACGGACTTGCTGAACAACCTGGTAGTGGATGCCGATGCCGGCCTTACTGTCCGCCAATGGATGGAGGCCAAAGGTCTTTCGTTGCTGGGCAACCATCTGCTGCTGATGTTGTTGGGTGTTGCCTTGTTGCTGGCGCTGGTGCTGTGGATGACCCGGAACTGGTGGAAGAAGAACAAGTTCTTCCTCAAGATCTGGCACTTCTGTCAGGGGTTATGGCAGGGCTTCATCTCCATCAAGGATGTGCAGAGACCTTGGCGGTATTGGTTCTGGACGGTGATGATGTGGGTAGCCTATTTCTTTGGGACATACACCTTCTTCTTTGCCATGCCCTGTTTGACTGATGTGAGTCCGTCCGCAGGCTATTCGGTGCTGATATTCGGCACGATAGCCTTTATGGTGGCGCAGGGCGGCATCGGAGCCTACCCGTTGATCGTGGCGGGCGTGCTGATGCTCTATGGCGTTGACTACACCAGCGGTCTGGCTGCCGGATGGGTGGGCTGGATCCTGCAGACCGTGGTGTCGCTGGCCGGTGGTTTCGTCTCTCTGGTGCTGGCATCTTTCACCCGCAAAAGAGATTCTATGGTTTTGACAGAAAATTGAGGAATAGATATGATGGATAAGATACAACATAAGATAGTGACGAAGGACTTCTTCGAGCAGCAGGAGGAAAGCCTGCACCAGCGGAAGATTGTCTTCACCAATGGCTGTTTTGATGTGCTCCACTATGGACATGTCCACTATCTGGCGCAGGCCAAGGAGTTGGGCGACATCCTGGTGGTGGGCCTCAACAGTGACGCCTCCGTGCGGCGCCTGAAGGGCGAAGGACGTCCCGTGAATCCCGAGCATGCCCGCGCTTATGTGCTGGCAGCTCTGGAGATGGTCGATTATGTGTGCCTCTTTGAGGAGGACACCCCCTATAATCTGATCGCCGCCGTGCAACCCGATGTGCTCGTCAAGGGCGGCGACTATGTTATAGACAATATTGTGGGCGGCGACATCGTTAAAAAGCGGAATGGCGAGGTCGTGGTGCTGCCTTTTGTGGAGGGTTTTTCATCAACAATGATCATAGAAAAATCGAAATGATGTTTAGAAATAGGATACTTTGGTTCTCTCTTTTTCTGCTCGCAGGAATCTCTTTGACTGCCCAGACCTTGGATGTGTCGGTCTTCTCCCAGAATATCGCGCTCCGCGACTCTGCCTCCCAGGTGGTGCCGCCGGACCATCAGCGGGTCAGTACATATCCCACCGTCTCAGAGGTCTATCAGATTCCTTGTTATGATTTGTATGACCAATACTGGGATGTGCATAATCTGCGCAGCCGCCGGCTGGAGATACCTTTCGCTGACGACCGGCTGATGCTGATTCTGGTTCAGTCGGAAAACAGTCCCTTTGAGATGCCTTGCGTGTATGACGAGCTTGTCATGCGTTATGGACCGACCAAGAAGGGGCATTTTCATCCTGGCGTGGACTTGAAGGTGACGGCCCAGTCGTTGGTCAAGAGCTGTTTTGATGGAGTGGTTAGGATGGTGGCCGATTATGGTGACTATGGGTTGACCGTGGTGGTGCGCCACTACAATGGACTTGAAACAGTATATGCCCATCTGGACAAGATCTGCGTGAAGCCGGGACATGTCGTCAAAGCGGGCGATGTGATTGGACAGGCGGGTAGGAGTGGACATGTCAGTGACGACATCCTCCATTTCGAGGTCCGTTTCATGAATGAATGCCTGGATCCTGAACAGGTAATCGATTTTGAGTATGAAAACTTGGTAAAGAACACGCTGGTTCTGCAGTCGGGTGATTTTGTGGAGGTGCCGTTGGACCAGTATAGTGTGAATCCTTCATCTCCTTTAGCACCCAAGGCAGCAGCTCCGGCTCCGAAACCTGTTGTGCAAGAGCAGCCAAAGACCGAGGAGGAGCCTGTCAAGGAAGAGAAACCGGTCAAGGTGGTAGCGGTGGAGGAGCCCGTTGTCCCGGCAGCGACCCCAGCGCCGTCAGAGCCCGAGGAGGCGTATTATGTCGTCAAGAAGGGAGATGGCTTGTACAGGATAGCCATCAACCATCATACGACTGTTGACAAGCTGATGAAACTCAACAACATCAGCAATCCCGACCAGATACAGGAGGGACAGAGACTGCGTGTGAGGTAAGACGAGATTTGTTTACCAGCCGAAAGGATGGTTGGTGGTAGGCTGTTTGGCCAATGGGTGGTAGTCGCCCTTCAGGCCTATGGGCGTGGCGTTGCGGATGTCATAGACGGTCTGGATGCAGGAGCGCACCTCGTCAAGGCCGTACCCCTCGCCGGCCAGTATTTTCCGATAGCTTTCCGTGTGGAGGTTCGTGAAGCCTTGGCTGAATTCCAGTTGTTCATCGCCGATGGTGATGGAGCGGAACGTGCGTTGTCCTTGCTGGGCTATGTCGGCAGGCAGTGTTTCGCTGTTGATGCTGAGGAAATAGCGCACGCGGGCGCGCTTCAGCCGCAGGAAACCGGCCACGCGGTCATGGGAAGCCACATGGACGATGTTCTCCTCCACAGGACCGAAGATATAGCTGAGCATGTCATAGAAGTGGATGCCGATGTTGGTGGCGATGCCGCCGCTCTTGTGCACGTCGCCTTTCCAGGATGCATAGAACCAGTAGCCGCGGGAGGTGATGTAGGTGAGGTCCACGTCATAGACCTTTTGCGGGTCGCCGGCGTCAATCTGCTTTTTGAGTGCGATGACGGCCGGGTGCAGGCGCAGCTGGAGGATGTTGTAGATATGGTGTCCCGTTTCCTTCTCTACCTGGGCAAGCCCGTCTATGTTCCAGGGGTTGAGGACCAGCGGCTTCTCGCAGATGACGTCCGTGCCTAGGCGCAGGGCGTAGCGCGTGTGCGAGTCGTGGAGGTAGTTGGGGGTGCAGACCGAGACCATGTCGAGTTGCTGGTCGGTGTTCTTGAGTTTGGAGCAGTGGCGGTCGAAGAGCTCCATCTCGGTGAAGAAGGAGGCATCGGGAAAGAAGTTGTCGATGATGCCCACGCTGTCGGACTTGTCATAGCCGGCCACCATGCGGTTGCCTGTCTCTGCGATGGCTTTCAGGTGGCGCGGGGCCACGAAGCCGCCGACTCCTATAATGGCGAAATTTTTCATATCAAGGGTTATTCTTTAACATAGATTCTGGGAACACGGCTGGAGAGGGAGGTTAGCAGGTCGTAGCTGATGTGCCCGATGCGGCGTGCGGCGTCTTGGGCGGTGTTGCCCTCGCCATAGACGATGACCTCGTCGCCCTCGTGTACGGCAAGACCGGTCACGTCAAGCATGCACATGTCCATGCATATCTTGCCCACCACGGGTACCAGATGCCCTCGCACCATCACGAGTCCTTTGCCGTTGCTGAACTCGCGGGGATAGCCGTCTGCATAGCCGATGGGGATGATGGCCACCTGCATGTCGTGTTCCACCTTGAAACTGCGGTTGTAGCCAATGGTCTCGCCCGCCGGAATGGTCTTCACCTGTGTGATGAGCGTCTTCAGTGTGGCCACATTCTGCAGGTTGGCCTGCACCTCGGGCTGGTCAAAGAAGCCGTAGAGGCCAATGCCCAGACGGACCATCTCGAACTGTGCTTCTGGGAAGCGCACTATGCCCGCCGTGTTGAGGATATGGCGGAGAATGGGGTAGGGCAGCGCATGGTGGAGGATGTCCGACATCTCTTGGAAACGATGGATCTGGAGCCGGGTGAAGTCGTCTTCCCCCGAGTCGTCAGCGGCGGCGAGATGGGAGAAGACGGAGGCCACGCGCAGACAGGGGTTCTCTTTCAGAACCTGAAGCAGATGCGGAAGATCCTCTTTGTCGAAGCCCAGACGGTGCATGCCGGTGTCCAGTTTTATATGGATGGGGAACTGGGAGATTCCGGGATGTTCTTGGAGAACGCCAATCAGCTCCTGCAGATAGTAGAAGTTGAAGATCTCCGGTTCCAGTTGATTCAAGACCATGGACTCAAAGCTGTGTGCCTCGGCGCCCAACACGATGATGGGAGTCTTGATGTGCCGTTTGCGCAGGCGCACGCCCTCATCGGTGTAGGCCACCGCCAGGTAATCGATTTTCTGGTTGATCAGCTCGTTGATGATCTCTGCGTCTCCCAAGCCGTAGGACAATGCCTTGACCATGGCCACCATCTTAGTCTCCGGCTTTGTCAGCGAGCGGAAGTAGTGGAGGTTGTGCACGAGAGCGGGCAGGTTGACGTTGAGGGTGGTCAGATGCGTTTTGTGCAGCAGGCGGTGGACGATATCCTCAAAATGGAAGTTTCGCGCCCCTTTGATGAGGATGGCATGGTATGCGAAGTTGAAGGAGGCAAGGTCGGCGAGGAGGGTCTCCGTGTCTGGATAGAAAGAGGCTTCTGGGATGGTGAAGGCTTGCTGGTGTTGGCAGAACTCCTTGCCTACTGCAAAGAGTTTGCCGATGTCATGCGCGAGCAAGAGATCATTAAGACGCGTGTAGTCAGCTTGCTGCAGAGTACCTGCTTGTTCGAAATCGGAAATGATGAGCGCCTTGTCGGGCATCTGTGTCTGGGTGTCGAGGTAGTTGAGGGCCACGGTGAGGGAGGTCCAATCTAAGCTGTAGGCATCGTCAAGGATGAGGGAGTGTTGGCGTCCCTCTTGGATGGCCATGCGCATGTGGATAGGCGTCAGCGCCGACAGTCGCTCGTTGATGACCTCGGGCCGGTAGCCGAGCACCAGCGTGGTGATGATGACGTGGATGGCATTCTCTATCGAAGCAGCATCCACGAAAGGAATGCGATATTCAAAGTCGCGGATGGAGACCAGCGTGGAATTGCCTCTCCGTTCTTGATGTGAGATCCGGTATTCCGCATCTTGATACCCCCAGGAAATCTTTTGAATGTGGGAGTATATGTCATGATCCAGCGCCTTTCGAATCAGAGGATTGTCATTGTTAAAGATGATTTTTTCTGCGTGGGTGAACAGCCGCAGCTTTTCTTGCAGTTTTTCTTCGATGGAGGAGAAAAACTGGGAATGTGCCATGCCTATGTTGGTCAGGATGCCGATGGTGGGTTGGATGATGTGGGCGATGGCGGTCATTTCTCCCGGTTGGGAGATGCCAGCCTCGAAGATGCCGAGGGTGTGCTCCGGGCGCATTTGCCATACCGACAAAGGAACGCCAATCTGGGAGTTGTAGCTGTCGGGACTGCGCACGATGTGCTGGTCGGCGGCCATCATGATGTTAAGCCACTCTTTGACAATCGTCTTGCCGTTGCTGCCTGTGATGCCAATGACGGGGTAGGTGAATTGCTGGCGATGCTTGCTGGCGATGAGTTGTAATGCGCCAATTGCGTCATGAACTTGCAGAAAATTGCCATCTTTCCATGCGGCAAAATCGGAAACGGGGGCGGTGATGATGAAGTTTCGCACCCCTTTTTGATACAATTCCGGGATGAAACGGTGTCCGTCGTTGTGCGTTGTCTTGATGGCGAAAAAGAGAACACCGTCCGTGGTGGATACCTTTCGACTGTCAATGCAGAGACGGGTTACGGCAGATTCAGAGTCTCGGATTTCAGCTTGAAGAGGGTTGATAAATGATGCGATTTGGACGATGTTCATACACGAAAAATATAGGCTGCAAAGGTATAAAATATTTTTTTGTAAACGGGTATGTTTTTATTGAGAAAAAAATGTATTTTTGCCGTCCAAATTTCAAAGCAAATAAAAAATCAAAAGAATATGAAAAAAGATATCCATCCTAAGGAGTATAGAACGGTGGTTTTCAAAGACATGTCAAATGATTATGCATTCCTGACCAAGTCTACCGTTAGCACGAAAGATACCATTCAATGGGAAGACGGAAATGAATATCCGTTGGTGAAATTAGAGATTTCCAACACCTCTCATCCTTTCTTCACTGGAAAGATGAAGCTGGTTGACACTGCTGGTCGTGTGGATAAATTCCGCAACAAATATGCTCGTCATTTGGACGCTAGCAAGAAATAAAAGAAATCCATAAGATTTTTATATCTTTGCTGACCTTTTTTCTAATAAGGAAGAAAGGTCAGTTTTTTTTACTAAAGTTCAAATAATGAAAGATATATCTTTACTTGATGAGATAATGAACAGTGAGGCGAATTTCATCCCGCTATTCTCTTTGGAGGATGAAGTGAAGTTGAGGGACGAACAAGTGCCCGATGACATTGCTTTGCTCCCGTTGCGGAATACGTTGCTTTTCCCGGGCATGGTGATACCGATAAACGTAGGTCGTACCAAATCCATACGCCTGGCCCAGGATTACGCTCATAAAAATGAACCCATAGGAGTCATTGCCCAACGTTTCAACAACGTGGAGGAACCAACGATAGAAGATCTGTACAGAGTCGGCACATTGGCTCACATTCTTAAATATATCTCCATGCCGGATGGTGGCGTGACGATCATTGTGCAAGGTGTCAAATGCTTTAACGTGGAGGAGCTGACCCAGACAGAGCCCTATTATCGCTGCCGGGTGACACCGTTCGAGTCCAATGACTTTGACAGAAAACTCTTGAACGACAAAAACTTCCAGGCTTTGCTGTCTTCCATCAAGGATGTGGCCAACCGAATGGTGCATGTGAGTGGCAATATGCCGCGCGAAGCAGCCTTCGCCTTGAAAAATATTGAAAGTCATGTCTTCCTGCTGAATTTTTTGGCAACGAATCTTTCTATTTCTGTTGATGAGAAACAGAAACTGTTAGAGACTCCTGACATACAGGTCCGTGCCACCCAGCTGTTGTCCTACCTGCATCGGGATCTCCAAATGGTGGAACTGAAGAATCAGATCCAGGATAAATCGAGACGGGAGATGGACAAGCAGCAGCGGGAGTATTTCCTGAATCAGCAGATCAAGACGATTCAGGAGGAGCTCGGCGGCTCCCCTATGGAGAAAGATTATCAATCCTTATTGGAAAGAGCCAAGAAGAAAAAGTGGAGTAAAGAGACTTCCGACATCTTCTATAAGGAGTTGGAGAAGCTGCAGCGTACCAATACGATGGCTCCCGACTATGCCATTCAGCTCAATTATCTGGAACTCTTTGTAGAGTTGCCCTGGAATGAGTATAGCAAAGATAACTTCAATCTGGTGAAGGCCCGGAAGATTCTGGATAAGGACCATTATGGATTGTATAAGGTGAAGGATCGTATCTTGGAGCATCTGGCGGTGCTGTCGATGCGTAAGGACATGAGGGCGCCGATCCTGTGTCTGGTCGGGCCTCCGGGTGTGGGCAAGACCTCTCTCGGCCGCTCTATTGCCAACGCCATCGGCCGCAAGTATGTTCGCATCTCCTTGGGCGGCCTACGTGACGAGTCTGAAATCAGAGGGCATCGCAAGACCTACATCGGGGCTATGCCGGGACGTATCGTTCAGAATCTGCGCAAGGCGGGCTATGCCAACCCGGTGTTTGTGTTGGATGAGATTGACAAGGTGATAGGCGCCAACGTGCAGGGCGACCCTTCCGCGGCTTTGCTGGAGGTGATGGATCCTGAGCAGAACAGCACTTTCTATGACAACTACTTGGAGACGTCCTTCGATCTGTCCAAAGTGCTCTTTATCGCTACCGCCAATTCGTTGAGCAGTATTCATCCAGCCTTGTTGGACAGAATGGAGATCATTGAACTTTCAGGTTATGTGACAGAGGAAAAACTTCAGATTGCCATGCACCACCTTGTGCCCAAGCAGTTGAAAGAACATGGCTTGAACAAGCGCCAGCTGCAGATTCCCGAGGCGACTATTCTGGAGATTATCAAGTCCTATACCCGAGAGGCGGGTGTGCGTAATCTGGAACGGTTTATTGCCAAAGTGATACGCAAGCATACGGTGGAGGTGGTGAAGAAAACCCCCGACCTGAAGAAGACCATAGAAGTGTCTGATCTGAAGGATATGTTGGGGTCTCCCATTTTCCAGTCGGACAAGAAAATAGACCATGATGTTCCAGGTGTGGCCACGGGCTTGGCTTGGACATCCGTGGGAGGTGAGATTCTCTTTGTGGAGGCAATCACCAGTCCAGGCAAAGAGGGCCTGACCATGACGGGTCAGCTGGGAGATGTGATGAAGGAGTCGGCAACGATAGCCTACGAATACCTCAAGGCGCATGCTTTGGAATACGGTATCGATACCAAGAAGTTTGAGCAGAACAAAGTCCACATCCATGTCCCGGAGGGCGCTACGCCCAAAGATGGTCCCTCTGCTGGTATCACCATCCTGACGGCCTTGATTTCCGCCTTCACGAAGAAGCTGGTTCGCAGTGATGTGGCTATGACGGGTGAGATAACGCTGAGGGGACAGATCCTGCCGGTGGGAGGAATTAAGGACAAGATCCTTGCGGCAAAACGTCAGAACATTTACCATATCGTTTTGCCGGCGGAAAACAAGAAAGACGTGGATGAGATCGAAGAGCTTTATATTGCCGGCATGCAGTTCCATTATTTTTCCTCCATGAAAGAGGCGGTTTTGTATAATTTTAATGGTCAATTTTAGTGATGGACAAAGAGTTTAAGTCAGCGTTAGAAGAGCGTGCGGGGATTGATCAGCCCATGTCTGTGAACCCGAATCTGGTGCGACACAAACGCCGTGAGTTGTCGTTGGACGAATATGTGCAAGGGGTTCTTGAAGGGGACTGGGTGACCTTGAGTCGTGCCATCACGATGATTGAGAGTGCCAATCCGAATCATCTGGAGATGGCGCAGGCCATCATTGAGCGTTGCCTGCCCCATTCGGGTCATTCGTTGCGCATTGGCATCACAGGTGTGCCTGGTGTGGGCAAAAGTACTTTTATCGAGGCCTTCGGCACACTCTTGACTGAGCAGGGCCATAAGGTCGCGGTGCTGGCCATAGACCCCAGCAGTGAGCGCACCAAGGGGAGCATTCTGGGCGACAAGACCCGCATGGAGTCGCTCTCGGTGAATCCGAAAGCTTTTATCCGTCCTTCGCCCTCGGGCAGCACGCTGGGTGGTGTGGCTCGCAAAACCCGCGAGTCCATCATTCTGTGCGAAGCCGCCGGCTATGATGTCATCATCGTGGAGACGGTCGGTGTGGGCCAGTCGGAGACAGCGGTCAAGTCCATGGTCGATTTCTTCCTGCTTCTGATGTTGGCCGGCGCCGGAGATGAGCTGCAAGGTATCAAGCGCGGCATCATGGAGATGGCCGATGCCCTGATTATCAACAAAGCCGATGGGGACAATAAGCCCAAGGCCATACAGGCTCAGTCTCAATATCGTGCAGCCCTGAAGCTGTTTCCGCAGACAGACAGCCAGTGGACCGTTCCCGTGGAGGTGTGCTCTGCCCTCGAGAATTTTGCCATAGACAAGGTGTGGGAGATGATCCTCCGCTATGAGAAGCATACCAAAGCCAATGGCTACTTTGAGCGCAACAGATCCGAGCAGCTGATCAATATCTTCCACAACTGGATTCAGTTCACCTTGCAGAATAATTTCTATAACCAATCCCGGACGGAAGAAGAGATAGAGCGTCTCTTGCCGATGATTCGCAACAAACAGGTCTCTCCCTATATGGCCGCGACTCGACTGATAGAACAGATAGGTGGTGTCACGGGCTCAAAGGAATAGGGGCTGACGCGTAGTTGGACACATTGCCGGCCCGATCCCGACATCGCACATACAGTACACAGGATGCAGACTGAAGAGGTATCTCCAGTTGGGGCATAGTGTGTGTGTGGGTGGTGGAAAAGATAGTTTCTCGCAAACAGGTGTGCTGCAAGGTGATTACATGCAACATGTAGTCGTATCCAGCGACTCCAGACTCATTGTCCCCGACAGTTTCCCATTGTCCATAAACTGGAATTCCCTTGAGGCGTGAGGTGTTGCCTGTCGCCAAGGAAGTCTCTATCCTGACTGGAGGTGGCGGAGGGGTGTAGTCTATTTTCACGTTTCTTTCGGCCAAATTGGAAAAGTTCAACGCTTCGTCCATGACGATGGACTTGATTTTGCAGTTTGCCATCCCTTGAGATGCTTGTGCGTGCATGAGGCAGGTGTCGGCGCTTCCCACAGAGATGGTGATGGAATCGCCCCTGCCGGCATATATCCGTAGATTGTCGATCTGGATGGGGTCATGACATCGAAAGCCAATAAACCTCTCGTGATTCCCTGTTCCGGTGCTCCCTGTCTGGCATTCGGCCAGTAAGGTCTGGTGACGAAACAAGGAGATTCGTTGGTGGGTAGTGTCCCAAAGTACACGATATAGATAGCTGGTGTTGTCGGAGATATATACGGCATTGCTCCGACCGAGCAAGGTGCGTGCGCCCTCGGATAGTTGATAGATTGATGCACGATGCCTGCTTTTCTCAAAACAAATTTCATATCCCTCCCACGGATTCGAGGCAGCGTCTTTTTGCAGGTGAAAGAAGAAGGAGCAGCTGTCGCCTCCCGACATGGTCAGGAGGAAATCGTACAGATAGCAGTCGGCATTTCCGTCATGATGTCGTGCATAGATGTGCGGGTTGCTGTTGTGGGTGCTCGAACAGGTCAATTTTTGGTTGTACAGGTGCCAATGGCCGTCTTGCTGCCAAATGCTGGTGTCTAATTCGTTGTCGAAGTTGTCGCACAGAAACCCGTGTCGCGGATCGCATTGCCATCCATGCCCATTCCGTTCCATCACTTGCCAAAGCCGATGACGGATTTGCTGGTCGTCCGTGTCGGTGAAGTGCAACCAGAAATTTCCAGTCACCCAAGCGGTGTCGTCGTGGAGGATGTCTGTGGTGGGTGGCGAAGTGTCAGGGACTATGGAGGGACTGTTTTGTTGATGGCATATCCAGTGAGCCTCCCATCCTGCGTTTTGAGTCGCGCAATCCGAACGGAACTCCATCAGCAAAGAGGGGCCTGAGGAGACGATGTGGCTAGGGGACGAGGTGTTCCACCTTCCGAGAAGTGGTGCGGAGAGGTTGTCCCCGTTGTAAATCCAGAGAAAGTCGTAGCCTGTCTCCAGGTCGAACTGGCTGAAGTCCAGGGTGATGCTGTCTGCATCTGGATGATGGAGGAGGAATAGTCGATGCTCGTTGGGGCTGTAAGGACTGCTGTTTCCGCCTGAATCGTACCATGTGCCAGTAGTGGATGTGTCTGTTACGATACAAGTCTGACTGTTAATCAGATGGTAGTAGTGGTTCCAGTTCCAATAGGGTCCAGGATCGGTGTGCGACTGGTTAGGATAGTGCTGGTGTCCGCGTATTTGAGTGCAGGCGGTGGAGCCTCCAAGGCTGTGCAGGCCATTGTTCAGGACTGTCCCGTCGTCAAGAGTGTCGCGATAGAAAGTGCGGTGCGGGTTGATGTTTGGATGCCGCTGACAGATGTCGCGGATCAAGGCTGCCGAAGACTGGTACATGTTTTCCGTAAAATAGCTGGCGATGTTGCCGTACGCCTCGTGCTCCACGCCAATGGTATAGCTGTTGGCTGTTCCGACATGCCATGCTTTATCGCACTCGCGGACCATCTGTGTCACTTGCCCGTCTGAAGAGCGGATAATGTAATGTGCGGAGGCACTTGCGCTGCAGTTCTGGAACCAAGCCAACGTGCCTGCGTAGGTGCCTTGCGTGTAGTGGATGGTTACTCCTGTTATGGCAGCCCCGTTCCTACCTTGCGTGTAGTTGCAGCTGGCAGCCCCCAACCATGTGGCCCCAGGATAGTCGGGAGATGTTAAGGTTCCCTGCTCGTTGGCAGGAAGCGCAAGAGTCTCTCTTCTCAACCTGTTTAAATCTGCTCCAAACAGCAATTCAAAGTCAACACTCCAGTGATGATGCGTGAAGGTGATCATGCTGCTGTCCGACAAGAATCGATAAATCTCGTATAATGAGCTGTTGATCGGATAGTTGTCCATCCAAGACGTGGGCTCGTGAGCGTAGGGCAATTCTGATAGCTCTATAAGAATGCTTAAGTATTCCTCTACTCTGTCAGAAAAACACCGATGCTTTTGCTGTAGTGCCGCAAATGCTTCTGCGTATGCCATGATGGCGCTTCGCGGATTTTCGAGGATCTCTTCTTTTGAAAAGGATGATAAAGATTCAACCAGCTGTAGGTTTTCTCGGAAGACGCCTTTCCCGTTTGCGGTTAATCCCATCACCGTGTAGGTTCTGGGAATGGTATGCTCATTGTTGTCTTCATATTCTATCTCTCTTGATGAAAATCTTCGGTATTGATAGGAAACCGCTTCCAGAATTCCCCGCGGAATTGTCGGATATGCGTGGTAAGCCTCTTCAAAGTCGTCCGATATTTTGTCGTAGTCTTCTTGCAGATGATGAATGGTCTCCTTTCCTCCCCAGTGTGGTTGTGCGTTGCCGATTGTTAGACAGAGGGTGAGAATGGGGCCCAAAAGCAGTGTCGTGAGTGCTGTTCGAGTGCGTGCAGATGTCATAGTCGTTTGTTGTAAGTACGTTGCAAATATACAACGCTATTAAGCATTTGTCAAGAAAAAAATCATTATTTTTTAATAAAATCGTATTTTATTGAAAATCAAGCCGTGTCTATGGCATAGTTTTCAGTTGATTGTTAACTTTTGAGGATTGCATTGGAAGAGATGGGGGTGTGGCTTCCGTATAGGATGAATAATTCTGCATAAAAATGGAGAGAAATAGGATTTTTTTGTAAGTTTGCACCTCTAAAATCATTTCGTCATGTTAGTAGTAGGAATAGCAGGAGGCTCAGGATCAGGCAAGACCTCCATTGTGAATAAGATCATGGAAAAATTCCCGAGAGATTGCGTCAGTGTTCTTTCGCAAGATGCTTATTATAAAGATAATGGGAGTTTGACTCAAGCGGAGAAGGAGAACTTTAACTTCGACCATCCTTCGGCCATTGAGTTTTCATTGCTGAACAATCACATTCAGGCATTAAAGGCGGGACATACGATTCAGATGCCGACCTATTCGTATGTGACGTGCGCTCGAGGCGAGGAGACCATCCCCGTCAAGCCAAGTACCGTGTTGATTGTAGAGGGTATCTTGATTTTCACCAACAAGGAGTTATGCGAGCTGCTGGATCTGAAGGTTTTTGTGGACACGGATGCTGATGAGCGTTTGATTCGCATTATTCAGCGAGATGTGCAGCAGAGAGGTAGGGGATTGGACAAGTCAATTCGGCACTACAAGCATTTTGTAAAGCCGATGCATGAGCTTTTCATTGAGCCCACAAAGCGACAGGCGGACATTATCATACCTGTCGGTGGGGAGAATGAAAAGGGTATAGATATTCTCACCACCAAGATTCAGCACGTCATTGAGAAGAGTGCCCGCTGATCAGGTTTTCTGTTCCTGTTTCTTGGCGGCGGGGAATAGCACATTGTTGAGTATCAGACGATAGCCTGCAGAATTTGGAAATAGATCCAGATTCGTGGGGGGATCGTTGATAAGGTGCTGGTAATCTTCCGGATCGTGGCCGGAGTAGAAGGTCCAGGTGCCTTGTCCGAATTCTCCATGGATATATCGAGCCTCATTGAAGATTTGTGTCTCACCCATGATGGTCACGGTGGGTTTGATCAGTTCTTTGCGGAAGGCCGTGGTCTGTCCCATAAAGCCAGGTATGACGTTCATGTGGTTCTGGCACAGCATGGTTGGGACGGGGTCCCATTTGGCGGAGAACTCAAAGAGCGTGAAGTAGTCGTTGGACTTGTTGGTCAGATGGGTGGTGGGGTCCACATCAATGTCGGAAACTTCATACTCGTATGGGTTGGTGACGATTTGGAAGTCTGTGAAAGCAAAGCAGTTGTCATAGTTGAGTTTGCTTTGTGCCTGAGGATCCATAGGGTCGCCGTCGAACATGACGTCGCAGATGTCCACGCCTTCGGCGGCAAGAGCGATGTCATAGCTGTCCGGACCGGAGCACATGGCGAAGAGGTATCCGCCGCCTGCCACAAAGTCGCGAATGCCTTTGGCTACAGCCAGTTTCATTTGCGACACTTTGGCAAAGCCCAGTTGAGCAGCCCGGCTCTCATTTTCCTGCACATCTTCAACGTACCATTGGGCATTGCGGTAATGTCCCCAGAATTTGCCGTATTGTCCGGTAAAATCCTCATGATGAAGGTGTAACCAGTCGTATTTGGGCAACTCGCCCTGAATCACCTCTTCGTCATAGATGACGGTGTAGGGAATCTCCGCGTAGGTGAGCACCAGTGTCACGGCATCATCCCAGGGCAGCTTGTTCTTGGGTGAATAAACCGCGATTTTGGGCTCTTTAGTCAGCCGTATCTCGTTCATGTTGTTCTCTACGGCTGCAATTTCGTTCAGAATTTGTTGGGCGGACAGGTCGGCGATCACTTGGTAAGAGACGCCACGCACGACACACTCGTTCTCCACATCGCTGTTATAGACGCACATGAAGCTGCCTCCGCGGTAATTGAGCAGCCAGCTCATATCTATCTGATGGGCAACGGCATAGTAGGCGATGCCGTATGCTTTCAGATGGTTGCTCTGCTCCATATCCATCGGGATGAAAAGATAGGATGCCTGAGCACTGAAAAGGCCCTGGATGAAGATAATGACCAATACAATCGTTTTTTTGAAGTTACTTTTTTTCATCTGATGAGTGAAATTTTATCAATGAACCCGTCCGAGTATAAAAAATACCAGTTGCCCAAAACCTTTGAAAAGGATACGATGTCGTGATACCCAACTATCATATCTGGAGACCAAAGGGCTTCCAAGTTGTTGGCATAGATATTCTTGTCTTGTAAAAAGTAGAGAATGTTGTTCTGAAGTTGCAGGTGCTGAATACCTGGATAAGGAATCCATTTTTGGAATGTGCCAAAGCGATCGTGGAAAGCCAGGCCGGCGGCGGAATCCACCAAAACCAGTCGTTCGAAGTTGTGGTCTGCCACGATATGCTGGGGATGAAACTCCATGTCGAATTGGCAGTTGATGATATGGGTCTGGTTCAGGTCCAGGTCTATCAAGATGAGTTGCTGGTTTTGCTCGTTATAGCAGGCCAGCCGGTTGATGCCGAACATGCAGACCAGTACGGGATTTTGAATGCCTAAATCAAACAGGTTGATCGGATTGCCGATAGGGGCTAATTTGTTGTTAAGCAATACGATGCTATTCGATTCTTCGTAATAGACCATGATTTTGGTCGGGATGGCTGCATCCACTTTGGAGATATAGCCCATGGATGGATTGCTGTAGTGGTAGAGGAGCTTTCCTTCCGAGGAGTATTGGTCGAGCTGGTCGTTTGTCCATCCGTAGATATTTTCTTGAATGTCGGTGGTAAAATGGTCGTATTTTTGCGATATAAAAGAATGTCGCCCTTGCGCCAAAGCGTTAAGAGCGACTATGATAATGAGGAACATGCAAAAGATACGCCGTGCCATCGGATTAGAATTTGAAGCCGATGGTGGCCAGGACTCTGTGGTAGGTGTTGCTCACGCGGGCTGGATCCACATAGTTGGCGTTGTAGAGCCAGATGTCATCCTTGGACAGGCCTAAGACGTATGCCATATCAAAGAATACTCTTTTGGCGCGGATGCCAAAGCCGGCGGAAGCGTAGTGGGCGCTGCCAACGCTCTTGTCATCAGCCAATTTGTAGGGAGACAGTTTGAAGTTGTAACCTGCGCGCAGGTAGAGCATCTGTGAAAGGGCTACTTCGCCGCCAATGCGGAAGGAGTGACCGAGTCCGTATTTGGCAATGATGTTGTCATTCTCCGTGCTGAAACTGTAGTCGTCTGCAGAGAGTTTGGCCAGAGAGTAGTCGGTGAGCTCGTATTCTGCGGAGACGAACGCCCGTTTGTTGATGATGAAGGCGGCACTGAAATTTGCCTTTAACGGGGTGGTCAGGCCGAAGTGATAGAGGTTGTTGTAATCGGAGAATTCGTTGCTGTTGTCTGTCCAGTCAGAGGAGAAGGAACGATAGTATGAGTCTTTGATCTTCCAGAAGAAAGAAGGAGTCTGGAAGCTTAAGCCGAAGCGGAAGAAACTGACAGGCTGATAGATCAAGCCTAATTTGAAGTTGATGCCAGCTCCGGTGTTGCGCTGTTTGGTGACCACTGAATAATCAGTGATGCCGCCTGCAGCTTCGCCACTGGCCAGAGATTCGTTGAGGATGGTATGCTGCGTGATGTCCAAGATGGGGATGCCAAGGCCGGCGCCGATGAAGAGTTGGTCGTTGTAGTTGCCGCCGAAGTTGATGGCGATCTCATCCAATGCCCCGGAGGTCTTCACAGTAGCGTTCTGGGCAATGTCTTTGTCGTGGAACGGGCTCCAGTAATGGGAGTTGTTGCCAGGGATGGTATCCAGTACCCAGGTGTCATAAGCCAGTTGGGCGTCCAGACCCAGAGAGGCGGAGCTGTTGGCAGCGTCCAGCAACGGGTCGGAGAAGGAAGACGGAGAAATGCCTTCTACACCATAGGAATTGTTATAATCTTTCAGTCTGTTATAGCCGAATCCGAAGTGCCAGTAGCGCCAGTTGGAGTTCTCGCGGTTGATGGAGGAGCTGAGGACCAAGCCGACTTGGGGAACGGCATATTTCATCTTTTTGCTGTTGCGGGAGTTGCCATAGTAAGAGGCTTCGTTTTGCAAAATGGAAAGAGACATCGGGGTGAAAGAAACCTCGGATTTCTTATAGAGGCCGATGGCGGCGGGATTGCTCAACAGGGCTGAGAAGTCCCCACCGACTGCGCCGAATGCACGGCCGGCACCCATATATCGGGCTGTGCCGACATAGTCATTCTGGGAAAAAAGAAAGGCTTCGTAATCATTCTGGCCTATCATGGTGCTGAAAAAGCAAAGGCTCAAGGCGAAAACAAGAATTCTTTTCATTTTTTTATGGTGTTAATAGTTTTTACTGATGTTGTGATTATCTTGTGTGGTTTATCTGTGTCCGCCTCCGCTGTGGGAAGAGGAGCTGCTGCTGTGTGAGGAGCTGCTGTGCGAGGATCCACTGCTGCTGTGGGATGAACCGCTATAGCTGCTTCTGGAACTGGACGAGGATCCGCTGTAGCTGCTTCTGGAAGAAGTCCCGCTATTGTAACTGCCTCGTGAGGAGGAAGAGCTGCTCGGGCTATAATTGCTGCGAGAGCTGGAAGAAGAGCTGTTGTAGCTGCCTCTCGAGGAAGAAGAACTGCTGGGCGTATAGCCACTGCGGGAGCTGGAAGAAGAGTTGCTGGGTGTGTAACTGCTTCTGGAAGAGGAAGAACTGCTGGGCGTGTAGCTGCTGCGGGAATTGGATGAACTTCCATTGTTGTAATTTGAAGAAGGAGTGGATGTTGACGTTCTGGTAGTTCCGTTGGAAGATCTGATAATAGTAGTCGTGGCAGGTCTGGCAGTGCTGGAAGAGGCAGGTCTGCTCGTGGATTGCGGTGCAGTTGTGGAGGTTCTGGACGGAGTCGTCGTTGTGGCAGGCGTGGTCGTCCTGGACGGAGTCGTAGTAGTTGTCGTTGTTCTGGACGGAGTCGTTGTGGCAGGAGAGGTGGTTGTCGTCCTAGACGGGGTTGTGGTCGGTGTGGTAGCAGGAGTGCTGGTAGTACGGGCGGGCGTGGAGGCGCTCACATCTGTTCTGGAAGTGGTCGTGTTGTGGGTGTTGGAGTTGTCATTAGAACGCACCGCTGCATGGGAGGATGCTCCGGACGGGCTGTAAGAAGCGGCCATCGTCTGATACTGTTGGTTGAAAGACGAGGGGGAGCTGACGGTAGAGTAGTGGTTGTTGTTGTCATTGTTGATGTAGTTGGAAGACAACAAGTCGTGCTCTGAGTTGTTGTTTCTGCCCCGGCCATTGCCTACGGACGGTCCGACACTCTCGCGATGACCATAGTGGTAGGTGTTGTTCTGGTCGTGGTTGTTGTGATACCAGTTGCTGGCCCAGTGGCTTCCCGGGTGGTTCCAGTAGTCGTAAGGACCGAAGTGTCCGTGGTGATGCCAAGGGTGCAGATGATGGTAGTGGAACGGGTCGTAATAACCCCAGCCCCAACCATAATTGAAGCCCCAGTAGTTGTAACCATAGTAGTAAGGACGAACATAGTAGCTCGGCCACCACCAGTTGTAGCCTAAATAGATGCTGTAACCCCAGTTGTAAGGGTTGTAGTCATACCAATAAGTGTTGGTGAACCAGGGATCATAATAGCCCCATCCGCAATTCAGGTTTGTGTGGAACCGGCGAAGGCGGGAGGTGTAATAATAATCGTAATAATCATCATCAGAATAGGTACTGGTGAAATTATAATTGCTGGTTTCCGCCACATAATTGGTGATGACGGGCTCGCTTTGACCAGGATAGAAGGTCTGAGTTCTCAGCAAATTTCCATCTTCGTCGTATTCATAGACGATGGAGTCGGGCTGCAACTCCGTGGTTTTTGCAGTGGCCTGAGACACGGCTGCAGCCTTGTACTGGGTGTCATTTGAGGTGGAATAGACATCATCGTAGAAAGCATAATTCCCTGTCATGCAAGATGAAAGGAGTAATGCCATGAAGGTTGCTGCGATAAGAAATTGTTTTTTCATAAATGCCTCCGTATATTTTGAAATTTAGTATTTTTGCAAACAATGTTTATAGACGGCAAAGATACTAAAAAGTTAATTCTTTGTCGGAAAAAAATCTGTACATAAAATTAAAAATCCTTAATAGATAAACTGTAAAAAGTATGGCAAAAAATTCGACAACTCGTGATGAGAACTATTCCCAATGGTATAATGATATTGTGAAGAATGCGGATTTGGCCGAGAACTCCTCCGTGAGAGGATGTATGGTCATCAAGCCGTATGGATATGCGATTTGGGAGAAGGTGCAGTCTGCGCTTGACAAGATGTTTAAAGATACTGGGCATGTGAATGCCTATTTCCCGCTGTTTATTCCCAAGTCTTTCTTCAGCCGTGAGGCCAGCCATGTGGAGGGCTTCGCCAAGGAGTGCGCCGTCGTGACGCATTACCGCTTGAAGAATGCAGAGGATGGCAGTGGTGTCGTGGTGGATCCCGAAGCCAAGCTGGAAGAGGAATTGATCGTGCGCCCCACCTCTGAGACGATCATTTGGAATACCTATAAGAACTGGATTCAGTCGTATCGCGACCTCCCAATCCTGTGTAATCAGTGGGCTAATGTGGTTCGTTGGGAGATGCGTACCCGTCTTTTCCTTCGTACTGCCGAGTTCTTGTGGCAAGAGGGACACACGGCTCACGCCACGCGCGAGGAGGCTGTGGCTGAAACCGAGCGTATGTTGCATGTGTATGCCGACTTTGTGGAGAACTTCATGGCCATTCCTGTCGTCAAAGGCGTGAAATCCCCCAATGAGCGATTCGCAGGTGCCCTCGACACCTATTGTATCGAGGCTCTGATGCAGGATGGCAAGGCCCTCCAGGCCGGTACTTCCCACTTCCTGGGCCAGAATTTTGCCAAAGCCTTTGATGTCAAATTCCTCAACAAGGAAAACCAATTGGAGTATGTCTGGGCTACTTCCTGGGGCGTCTCCACCCGTCTTATCGGTGCGCTGATCATGACTCATTCTGATGACAAGGGATTGGTTCTTCCTACGAAACTTGCTCCAACACAGGTTGTTATCATTCCTATCTATAAGAATGAAGAACAACGTCAGGCGATTGCCGAGAAGGCCGCCGGTCTAGTTGCCGAGCTAAAAGCTTTGAACATCACGGTCAAGTTTGACGATGACGACACTAAACGTTCCGGTTGGAAATTCAATGAGTACGAGCAGAAGGGCGTGCCTGTGCGTATCGCCATAGGTCCCCGCGACTTGGAGAACAACCAGGCTGAAGTTGCCCGCCGTGACACACTGACCAAAGAGTCTGTCTCTTTCGATGGCATCGCCGCCCATATCCAACAATTATTGGACGAAATACAAAATAATCTCTTCCAAAAAGCGTTATCCTTCCGTGACACACACACTTACAAGGCTGACACTTGGGAGGAATTCATTGATCTGCTGGATAATAAGCCTGGTTTTGTGTACGCGCACTGGGATGGAACGCCAGAGACGGAAGAGAAAATCAAGGAGTTGTCCAAAGCTACAATCCGTTGCATCCCCTTCAACAATCCCAAAGAGGAGGGTAAGTGTATCTTGACAGGCAAACCCTCTTCACAGAGAGTACTTTTCGCCCGTTCCTATTAATAATATATTGTATGGATGAAAGACTGAAGGCTTTTGAACGCCTGTTGAGCATCATGGACGACTTGCGGACCAAGTGTCCGTGGGATCGCGAGCAGACCTACGATTCGTTGCGTTGCCTTACCATAGAGGAGACGTACGAGTTGTCGGATGCGATTGTGGAGAAGAACTATAGTGATATGTGCAAGGAATTGGGCGACCTGATGCTTCATGTGGTGTTCTATTCCAAGATTGCGGAAGAGGAGGAGAGGTTTGATATCACACAGGTCCTCAATCAGTTGTGTGACAAGCTGGTGCGGCGCCATCCTCATATCTACGGCAATGTGGAGTCTAAAACAGCTGACCAGGTCCTGCAGAACTGGGAAAAGATCAAGCTCCAGAAAGAGGGTAATCGTTCTGTCTTGGGTGGGGTCCCGAAATCATTGCCGGCACTCATCAAGGCATTCCGGATTCAAGAGAAGGTGAGTGGGGTAGGCTTTGACTGGAACAACCGTGATGAGGTGTGGGATAAGGTTCAGGAAGAGATCTCCGAGTTGCAACAGGAAGTGTCGCAAAATTCTGACAACGTGGAAGATGAGATGGGCGATGTCTTCTTCGCCTTGATCAATTATTGTCGCTTTTTGAATCTCAATCCAGAAGATGCCTTGGAGAAAACCAATAGAAAGTTCATCCGCCGTTTTCAATATATTGAACAGCAGGCAAAGGCAAGCGGCCGGAAAATCACGGATTTGAATCTGGAAGAAATGGAGGCGTATTGGCAAGAGGCAAAGACACAAGATCATTCTATATAATTTAAATATTATGAATAATAAAATAATAGTATATATAATATTATTGTTATTTTGCGCTATTCCGACCAGCCTCTATCCACAGAAGCGTTCCAAGGCTGCAGACTTGTGTGACAAGGCAGAGAAGGCGCTCAACCAACGTGACTTTGACAAGGCATTGTCCTATTTGAAGCAGGCCGTTCAGAAGGATCCGGCCTATGCGGACACTTATATACTGATGGGAGATGCTTACAACTTCACGTTGAAGTCTGATTCGGCAGCTGCTTGTTATGACAAAGCCATCAAGCTCATTGGGGATCCGGATCCGTTGTTGTACAATATTGCCGCGACCGAGTATGCCAAGTGTGGCCAGTATCAGAATGCGTATCGTTATTATGACCTGTTCCTTCAGAAAGGGCTGCAATATACTGAAGTGCTTACCGAGGCTCAAAAGGGTTTGGCCAATTGCAAGTTTGCGATGGAAGCCATGAAGACCCCGGTGGACTATGACCTTCAGAATATGGGTCCGAACATTAATTCAGAATGGGATGAGTCGTTGGCGGCCTTGACGGCTGACGATGAAACCATCATTTTCACGGTGAGACGTCCTAAAGATGCGCATACAGTGTGTGCCTTCTGTCAGAATGAGGAGGATCTCTACAGCTCGGAGCGCAATGGGAGCGCTTGGGCGCCCCGCAAGGTTTTGTCCGCTCCCGTCACCACGGGTTACAACGAAGGCGCGCAGAGTATCTCCCCGGATGGCAACTATCTTTTATATACGATGTGCAATGCCGACTATGGCATTGGCAGTTGCGACCTCTATTGGGCAAAAAGGATAGGGGAGCGATGGTCGAGACCCCGTAACTTCGGCACGCCGGTCAATTCCGGGGCGTGGGAGAGTCAGCCCTCCATGGCTGCTGACGGTGTGACCATCTACTTTGCCTCCTCCCGTCCCGGCGGTTTCGGTGGCATGGACATTTGGAAGACCACCATGACTTCCGAGGGTGCCTTCACCGCGCCTGAGAATCTGGGTGCCACTATCAACACACCGGAGGACGATGCCGCTCCATTCATCCACAGTGATGGCCATACCCTTTACTTTGCTTCCAATGGCAGAGTGGGCATGGGCGGATACGACCTCTATTACTCCATGCTGCAACCCGATGGTAGCTGGACGGAGCCGCAGAACCTGGGTTATCCCATCAACACATGGAATGATGAAGTCAATATCTTCATTAACGCTCAAGGCACTACCGCCTATATCGCCTCTGACAAGGCAGGTGGTTTTGGCGGTTTGGACTTGTACAGTTTCGACCTGGATGACAATCTGCGACCGAGTCCTGTTACCTATATTAAAGGTAGGGTGACGGATGCGATTACGGGTGAGCCGCTTCGTGCCGAGATTCAGATGATAGACTTGGAGAGTCGTCAGCTGTTGACGGGCACCGCCTCTGATGAGGAGACGGGTGAGTATCTTGCCTGCGTACATACGGGAAAGAATGTCCTGCTCAACGTCTCTCGCCCCAGCTATCCCTTCTATTCCGAGAACTTCCAGGTGGAGGAATCCTATACGCACCTGAAACCATACGTGAAAGACATCGTGCTGCAGCCCGCGGAGGTTGGCACTGTGGTGGTGTTGAACAATATCTTCTTTGATTTCGACAGGAGTGATCTTAAGACAGAGTCCTATGTGGAGCTTGACCGGCTGGTTGATTACCTCAGCCACAACCGCATCCGCATAGAGATTGGCGGTCATACGGACAATACAGGCTCCAGCGAGTACAATGAGAGGCTCTCCCGTGACCGTGCCAAGTCGGTTTATGACTATCTGATCGCTCACGGAATTGCAGAATCGCGTCTAACATACCGCGGTTATGGCATGCAAAAACCCATTGCTAGCAACGAAACAGAGGAGGGAAGAGCCAAAAACAGACGTACGGAGTTCACTATTATTCAATAGTGCTTTGTTGATAAAGTTTGGCAAGGTCAAAATATAATAGATTAAAAATCAACAAAATGAAGGCGATATGTAACAATATCGCCTTTTTTGTAGTATAAGAAGGGTAGGACAAATTTTAGAATTCTTGAAAAAAAAAATTCGGAAGAGTATCAGAATGAAAAAAAAATGTATTTTTGCAAGTTGAAATTTTAGTGTAATGTATAGTTATGTAGTATGCTAAATAAGAAGACGATAAGAAGAAATAATAATAATTAATAATAACAAAACAATAAAAAACAGTATGAAAAAATTATTATCAATTTGCTTTTTAAGCATTCTGCTGGCGCTGATGAGCTTCACAGTTCAAGCGCAGACAACACAATCATGCTGCTTCTGGCTGGAGAATCTCCAACCGCAAACATTGCATGATATTGCCAATGTCCCTGGCGGTGGCGCTGCTCACCTTCCTGGTACAGGTGGCGATGTTGTGTTGAACAACACCATGAATCCGGTGTTGCAAGGTATTGACACGGTTACCGGTCAATGTCAACAGACGGACTATTACAAGATTCGTTTTGCGAATACTTGCAATCTTCCTGCTGGCACGAAAGTGTCCA
The DNA here is from genome assembly GCA_017615595.1 of Bacteroidales bacterium. GTDB lineage: Bacteria > Bacteroidota > Bacteroidia > Bacteroidales > WCHB1-69 > F23-D06. Next base: position 71,211 of record JAFZZT010000050.1, on the reverse strand, counting down.
TCGAATGGAAGTTGTATCGTGATGGCGAGCTTGTAAACGGCAATCTTTCCGATTATGCCGATTTCCGTATTTACACCCGGTACCAGAGACTGCACAACAACCCCGACCCCATGACTGCTGGTCAAGCAGGCTGTGCAACTATTCCATGGCTTGGTGGTCGCGTGGTTGAACATTTAGGCGGCTGCTTTGAGACCAACAGTCATGTGACTGGTCTCGACTATGCTGTTGCTGGTTATCCTGGTGCTTTCCAGGTTGAACCGCTGCCTTTTGATTTTGCGAATACCTCTTGGGGAGCAAATGGTTCCATTTACATTGCCAATGAGATGGCTTTGGATTACTTCAACCTTGACTTCTTTGAGTCAACGGATCATGTCATTGTTATTTGCTGGAAACAAGTTGGTAATTACTCTTTGGTTGTCGGTCTGCGCGAGCGTTTGTTCGGTACCGACTGGCCTACCCTTTATTGGACGGATGAGAATGACAACCCGATGGGTGCCATCGGTGGTCACCAGAGCCACTGCGGCGCTCTCCTCGCCCAAGACTCTATCCACTATCTCGTAGAGACCACTTATGACAAGGCTGTTTGTGACGGTCAGACTTGGGACTTCGGTAGCCCCACCGCCACCTTCTCTGTTGAGAATCCTTACCTCGTTATCTTCGGCGACACCGTTTGCGGTCACTTCAGAGTGGACAGCTTAGTACATCTTAACTTCTATACCCGTATCAATCCTGATATCGTGGCTAACGATTTCGACATTTGTGTCGGTCTTCCGTTGCCCGCTTCCGAGGTTGCTTCCCACACTCCTGCAGTGAACACCGATGCTCCCGGCCTTGTGGACTACGCTATTTGGTGGTCTCAGGACGGCACCACATGGGATACCATCACCCCGAGCTACAACGCTGTTCAGATTGGTACCTATACTTGGTATGTGAAACAAATCAACCACTACGATGCCGTCACTCCCGATGATTTCTATTGCGAGGGCGCTGTCGATACGTTGACTATTACTGTGAAACCGCTCTACGCTCCTGTGATTGCTAATCACGAGTCTGAATGGTGCTACAACGATCTGCCTGCTACGCTCAGCCTCAAGGCTTCCTACGATCCTAATGAGGAATGTGCTACCGGCATCGTTTGGTCTTACAATGGTGTTTCTCTCGATACTGTCGCTGACGGCGCCAATATCGTGCTGACCTTGGCCGACTATTTCCCGACCAACATCAACAAGACGATCAACCTGATTGCCTACACCACCAATGGTTATGCCAACTCTCCTGAGGTGACCGTTACCTTGAAGGTTAATGCATCTCCCGAACCGACTGGCAACACTGCTGATGCTACTTACGTTTTGTGTCCGAGCACTGAGCAGAACCTGACTACCAACTTCACCGATGCTAACGTTGCTCAAACCCATAGCACCGCTACTTATGTTTGGACTTTGAATGGTCAGGTTATCCCTGGCGCTAACGCTTCCAGCTATATGGGAACCACTCCGGCCACCTGTACCGGCTCCAACGTTTATGTTGTGACCGCTACCTTCACCAGCGATGCTGGTTGTGCCGAGACTATCTCCCGCAAGTTCACGTTGACCGTTAACAGCGAAGGCGCTATCACCGTGACTCCGAAGACCACGACCAAAACGCAATACACCATCTCTGGCTGTGACACCACCGTTGCTGAATTCGTGAACGGCCGTCACACTCTTGCCCAGTTGATGAACCTGCTCAACGTTACTTATCCTTGTAGCGCTCCGGTAAGCGTGACCTATACCGCTTCCATCACCTCTACTTCTCTCTGCCAAACGGTAGTGACCAGATCCTATGTTCTCAATGACGCTTGTGGCAACCACTCCAATCCTTTCGTCGAGACCTGGACCATCAACAATGACTACAAACCTGTTATCACGGGTACTTCCAACATGAATTTCGTACGTATCCAAGGTTGTAAGTATGAAGTTCCTGCTCAACAAGTATTGGTTGATTCCTTCTTGTTGCACAATACAGTTACTTTCCAATGCAACGGTGGTTCTGTGACCTCCTACGCTTTCTATTTGGATGCTGCTGGTACCGTTTCCGCTCCTGGTCACCTGATCTTTGAGAATCCGAATACCAATGTTCAAAATATCTACGCTGTCGTGACTGACGCTTGTGGTAACAAGTCTGTTCCTACGCTTGTCTTCACCATCCAACGTCCTGCTCCTATGACGATCGACGGAGGCATCTTGGCTCTCCCGCCGGATATCTGTTTGCACGACACCGTTTTCTTGTCCTTCGACGTTGCTCACATTCTTAACGCTACTCCGCTGGTGAACGCTAACGATGAAGAGTATTATATCCTCGAGTGGACCGCTAATCCTAATGATGGTAGTATCATCTTCCACACCAGCCCGAACGCTTACGGTGTGCCTGCTACTCCTAATACAGATTATGTATATACGATTACCGCTACTGACTTCTACGGATGTACCGCTTCTATGAGCGCTGCTCCTGTTCACGTACACGGTCTTCCTACTGTTGAGATCGAAGAGATCATCCTCAACGGTTCTACTTTCCCGTTGTGTCCTAACTATGGTAACTTGACCATCCACTCCATCACGACTCCTGGCAACGGTGGCTCCATCGTTTCCCACACTTGGAGCGGTGAGAGTGTGAACCTGCCTCTTGAGCCCAATATGGACACCACTTTCGTAGCTATCCTTCCGGACAGCTGTAACAAGACTTACACTGCTTACTTGACCGTTACCAACAATGATGGTTGTAAGGCTTCCAACTCCTACTCCTTCGATGTTGTGGATAACACTGCTCCTGTTGTGAATGGTGTTCAGACTGAGATGATCCTCGACCCGACCACCAATTGTAAGCTCCTTGTTCCGAACTTGAAGCTCTTATTCAACGGTTCTAACGTGACCGACAACTGCTACGGTTTCGGTAACTTGACCATTACACAGAGCGTCGCTGCCGGCACCCTCGTGGACGGCGGTACCGATGTCACCATGACTATCACCGACCGTTGCGGCAACGCTACGACCCATGTCATCACCCTCAACTCCAGCGCTCCTCTTGCCGTCACCATCACGGCTGACGATGAGGAGATCTGCCAAGGCGAGCCCGTCAACTTGACCACTACTGTTGAGAATCAGGTTGATCCTGTTATCTATACCTGGAATATCACTCCGGTTAACCACAATGCCAACATTACGGTTTATCCGACTGAGGCTGCTCATACCTACACTGTCTCTGTGACCGATGCTATTGGTTGTACTGCCAAGAACACCATCGACATTCTCGTTCACCACACTCCTGTTGCTGCTGACGCTACTTTGCATCAGACTGCCAACACCTATTGTGCTAACGCTGATGGCATTTATGACGGTACCATCTCTATCACCGCTAACCACGCTGACATCGATGCTTGGAGAATGAACGGTGAGAATGATTGGAAACCTCTTACCTATGTATATACTGGTCTCCAAGAAGGTACTTACTACTTCGATCTCAAGACCACTTACGATTGTGAGACTGACAATGTGATTTCCATCGCAGTTGCTCGCGACACCAATGTTGTGGTTCCGACCACAACCACCACTCCTAATGCATGGTGTGTTGCTCCTTTCGATGGTTCTATCACCATTACCAATCCTCAAGTTGGTTATACCTACGAGATTATCAACCTGCCGAACTCTGATGTTCTCTATACCTCCGGTGATCTTATCTACGACAACCTCACCTATGGTCACTACTCCATCCATGTTGTTACTGACAAATATTGTCAATATGTGAAGGAAGACATCATTGTTGACAGCACTCGTGTTTATCCTGTTGTTCTTACCACTACCACTCCTAAGACCCGTTGCGATGAGCCCGATGGTACTATCACCGTTACCAACGCTAACGCTGATTACACTTACACTATCGGCGAAACCACTATCACGGGTACTCCTGCCGTATTCACTGGCCTGAACAGCGGTTCCTACACTTTGACCGCCGTTACCTCCTTCGGTTGTGCTAAGAACTTCTTCGTTACCGTTAACTCTACGACTGCCGATCCTACTGAGCCCGTCGTTACCATTACGCCGAACTCTGTTTGCGACCTCTACATCACTCCTAACGGTGTGTTGACCATCGCTTCCCCGATCAGCGGTTATACCTATACTTTGAATGGTGAGACTGTCGTTTCTGACGGTACCGCTCTCTCCTTCGACGAGCTTGGTATCCACAGCGACACCGCAGTTTACTCTCTGACCGTTCTCTCTGACCTCGGTTGTTCTTCTACCTTCACTGAGAAGATCCCGTTCAAACCGTTCGTGGTTACCTTCAACAATGAGGTTGCTGTTACCCATAACACCAACTGTGAGGGTACGACTCCGAATGGTGCTATCACGATCACTCCTGCCGCTGGTTATAGCTATGAGGTATTCAAACAAGTTACTGTTGGCGGTGCTACCACCCAAGTGCTCTTGACTTCTACCACTAACCTCGAGGCTGGTACTTATATCATCGTGAAGACTCATGTTGCTACTGGTTGTTCTGCTCAGCAGACCAAGACCATCCAGTTCAACAAGCCGAATTACAGCCTCACCGCCACTGTCACTCCTGACCAGAACTGCGACATCGAGGAGGGTAATGGTACGATTACTGTGACCAGCGCTACCGAGAATTACGTTTTCACCTTGATGGATGCAACTCCTACTATCCTCGGTGTAAGCTACACTGGTGTTTTCACCAACTTGAACGGTCCGGCTACTTACAATATGACGGCTTACAACACGGTTACCACCTGTTCTTATGACAAGGCTTTCGTCGTTGGTACCAACCAGGTGAACCCGAACATCACCGCCACTTCTACTGCTAACCACAATTGTAAAGAAGAGAAAGACGGTACCATCACCGTTACCAATACCAATGCTGCCGTTCTTCCTATCACTTATTACCTCGTTCAGGGTTCTACTTATCTTGATACTAACACTACGGGTGTATTCAGCGGTGTAAATGGTGGCATCACTTATACGATTAACGCTATCAGTGCTATGAACTGCTCTGGTAACACCACCGTGTTGGTGAAGGACAGCGCATTCTTGCCTGAGCTCCACATGTATGCTACCCCGAACACTATGTGTGCTCCTACCTTCGAGAAACCGGGTAACGGTACTATCGTAGTGACTGCTCCTATGGACACCAACTACATCTACTTCTTCGAGAACGCTTCTGCTCCGAACGTATTGGATACCGTTGGTTACTTCACTCCGGATTCCTATGTGATGTACTGGTTGATGACCGACCTTTACACCGTTCATATCTTTGATCCGCTCACTGGCTGTTCTTTGGAGGACACCATCTCCGTTCCTCATGCTGACGTTAATGTTAACTTCACTCCTGAGGTTACCGCTAACATCAACTGCGAGGAGCCGTTCACTGGCGTTATCATCCTGAATGCTACTAGCGAGAATCCTGATGCTGACTTCGTCTATTCTATCGATGGTATCAACTACGGTAGCAACAATATGTTCCAAGAGTTGGCTACTGGTACCTACACGATCTATGTGAAGGATCTTGACCTCGGTTGTAGCTATACCGCTACCAACATCACCGTTGGTAACAACAACATCTACAAACCTATCGTTGAGATTGCCGGTGACACTGTTTACTGTCTCAACTCCATTGGCCAGCTGATCGCTTCCGCTACCAGCACCTTGGAGGGCGACACTCTCTTCACCTACTCTTGGTACTCTGTATGTACCGGCACCACCGCTGGTCCTATCCAAGATATCTACACGGGCCACACTGGCATGTGTACGTATTATGTGACTGTCGTGAGCGAGCTCACCGGTTGTGTTACGATTGACTCTATCACCGTTGAGGTTGAGCCTAATCCGACTATCTCCTTCCTGGTTGACGGTACTCCTACCAACCTTCCTGAGATCAACATTTGTCACAACAACTTCCCGATTAACCTCGGCGTTGATCCTACTGACTTGATTGCCTTCAACTGGTCCAACCAAGTGACGACCTCCAACTTCGACGTGACGCTGCCGAATGGTAACTACTGCTTCTACAAGGTTACTGTTACGGATGAATACGGTTGCCAGAACATTGACTCTATCGGTGTCTATTCTATGCCGACCTACGCTTACGCCGTTGAGGATCACTTCTGCGTAACTCCTACTGCTTTCGCCGCTTTGACGGAGACCAGCACTACGGTTTACGAGACTCGTCCTGCTACTCATCCTGCACAACACTATTCCTGGTTGCAGAAAGAGCAGACCATCTATGGTTGCGATAGCATCATTACCCACAATGTAACGATTGCTACCGATCCGACTGTTACGTTGGCTAACAATATCGTGACTACCTACTGCGCTGATGATAACTTCAGCAACTTCACCTTTGATGTTGAAGATAATAACAGCAACATCCAAGCTCAAGGTTGGCAAATCAATATGAGTGGCACTTGGACTACACTTGATATTACCGCTCCTGTTACCTTCGCTATGAATGGTAAGCAAGTTCGCGCATTCGCTACCAATGATTGTAATACCACTTACGCTTATACGACCCTTGTTGTGAATGACGAGCCTGTTGTGGGTAATATTCAGACCGCTTGTACGACTACAGCTACCCTCACCTTCTCTAATCTCAATTTATCTGAGGGTAATGTTATATCTACCGGTAATATTGATGAGAATATTGAGTTTGAAATGGTTGGAGCTCAACAATCTAACAATCAATACCTTGCTCCTAAGTATTACAGTCCTTATGCTCGTATTTACGCATATAACTCAGTTGTTCTTCACCCGAATTCTGGTTTTGAGATCACTGAAGTATCCATGCCTCGTGTAACTGGCTATGCCGCTAATATTTTCCAAGCACAAGCTGATGGCGACAATGTCCCGTTCAATTCGAATGTTGATGGTAATTATGTGATTCATGATCTTTCCGCTGTAGGCTATGTGTCCTTCTATTGGGCTCAACAAGTACGTATTCCGTCTATCACCGTTACTTACAGATCAACCGCTACTTGTCTTCCTGAGTTCTGTGATGGTGATTTGGTAACTACGAAGCTTGCTGCTCCTACATACACTTGCAACCACACTGATGCTTGCACCGCTACTTGGGTTTACTCTGCTAATGCCAATGGCCCTTGGACTCCGATCGCTAACAATGTGATCACGGCAGCTATGAACAATGGTTATGTGGCTTACAAGGTGACGAATGGTTGTGGTTCTACTGTTTCCACTCCAGTTCAGATCACCGTGGATGTTGCTCCTGCTGGTACTATTTCTCCTGTTACCATTTGTAAGGGCAATACGCTTCATACTGGTGCTTCAGAGGAGAATACACTCAACCTGACTTGGACTGCTGGCAACACGACCACAGCTCAACCGCTTACCATTGCTATCATGCCTAATGATCATCCTACTACCACTGGTAATGTTTATGTGGCTCTCACGAACAAGTGCGGTACCACCAACACCAATACGGTTGTAGTTACGGTTAACGACAAACCGACTATGACGGCTCTCAGCCAGACGGGTACTTGTGTTGAGAACTTGACTCTCGGTCTTCCGGAAGTGACTTGGAATGGCAGCACTGGCACTACCGAGCTGCAAATTTCTAATGATGGTAACGATCCTTGGACAAATACTACTGTGGCCGCTCTTGCTAACATCAACAATCATGGCAAGTATGTCCGTTACGTTGCTACTAATGGATGCGGTCCCACTTATTCTAACAATATCCAACTCTTCGTTAGCGATAATCCTTCCGTTGATTTGACCGTTTCCGACAATTCTGTATGCCAAGGTTCTACCGTGACTTTGACCGCTACTCCTACTTGGAACAATTCTGAAGGTTCTATCGTTTACCAAATGAGAGCTAACAACAGCACCACCTGGACTAACATTTCTACTCCTTACACTTGCAGCACTGCCGGTACGATTTACTTCAGAGCTGTTGCTTCTAACACTTGTGCTCCCAATGGTGTAATCTCCAATGTTGTTACGGTCAATGTTGAGGCTACTCCGACACTTACCCTGTCTAACTATGCCTTGACGCTCTGTAATAACGATAATCCTACCACGATCACTGCTAACACAAACAAGCCGATCACGCTTGCTACTGGTGCTCCGAGTTGGGTTTCTTTGACTGGTAATACGATTACGATTACTCCTAACACGAGCATCACTCCTGGCAACTATAGCTTCAGTGTTGTGACCACCACGACTGAGTGTAACCCTGTTACAAGAACCGTGAACATTACGATGAACGCTGTTCCTGTGATCAACAGTTTCTCTGTAGCTAACAACGTCTACTGTGTTGGATCTTATATCAGTGCTCCGTCCACTAGCATCACTTGGAATGCTACAACTCATGCTCCTGCTACTATTAAGCAAAAACATGGTAACCAAATTGAGAATATCACCTTCCCGCATGAAGTGGTTGTTCGCGACTCCAACTTGGTTCTCGTGCTCTCCGCTACTAACGATTGCGGTACTGTGGCCAGTAACCTTAATGTCAATGTGGCTGTTCCTGTTGCTTTGACCATCACGGGTGTTGACACTTGTCCTAACACGGCTGTCTCCACCTTCGTTCCTGCTCCAGACTACACGCTCTACGGTGCAACTGCCGTTTCTGCCGAAGGATGGATAGTTGATGGTGTCAAGAGAGCTGGTTCCTACAATCTGACTTCTGGTGACCATACAGTTCAATACTATGTTACCACTCAATGCGGTGACCAATTGTCTAACACTGTTACCGTACATGCATTCTCTCCGATTGCTATCGCTACCACAGTTGCTAATGATGACTTCACGATCTGTGAAGGTCAGCACTTTGCTCATCCTTCTGCAGCACAGCTCACCTACAACCTTGATGGTGCCACCCTCGTTTCTGAGACTTGGACCCTCAAGACTCCTGCCGGTGCTACTGAGACATTCGATTGGGATGCTATTTACGATCATACTCACACTGGTGATACTTTGATCTACACGGTGAAGACTTCTTGCGATGAGAAAACCGCTAAGTGGGTTGTGACCATCAACGAGTTGCCTGTTCCTACCATCATGAAGGATACGATCATCTGCCACGATGGTACCACTACTCTCACTGTTGACGGCACCTATAGCGCTTATCAATGGTATCAAGATGGTACTGCTATCACAACTGATGGTAACAGTGCTACCTACACCGTTGACGCTTCCACGCTCGCTTCTACGGATGCATTCTACACCTACACGGTAGTTGTGACCGATGCCAATGGTTGTACCTCCAACACCTCTGTTAATGGTACCTTCCAGGCTCTCGATCCTACGGCTGTGACCGTTCAAGTGACGAACAATCCTCGTTTCACCTTCAAGTATCAAGGTGATGAGACTCACTTCATCGATGGTATCTCTACTGTTGATCCTGCTGATCCTTCTACTTTGAACAACAACCTGGTTTACACTTGGGAGATCGCTAATCCTTGTTACAATGAAGACGAGCTTGTGTATGTCACCTTCGACATCTATCACAACGACACCTTGATTGATAACAACAAGATTGGTGATTACCTGACCAATGCTGCTATCCCTGGTTCTCAGCATGAGTTCTGGAATTCCTCTATCGAATACTCCTATGAGTATGGTAGTGCAATTTCCCACAGCACTCAGAGCCCGATGACACGTTACAACAAAGCACAATCTGCTGCGACTTCTGGTGTCGCCCTTTCTTACGATAACCACTTCCCGTACACGAAGGTATTCGGTAGCTCCACGTTCGACGATTACTACTTGCACTTCATGGCAAGCAACGTCTATACGCAGACTATCCGTCCGTTCAGAATCCCGGGTGAGTACAAGATTGTTTACAGACTTTACGCTACCAGCAACGCTGACATCCATGGATATCCTTATTACAGCGATGAAATCGATGCTACGCTCTACCCGAACCAGTCTCGTCCGACCGGTGGTTACAACTCTATCGTTGCTTCCGCTACTCAGACGCTCTTGACAATGGATTCTCTCCAGATTACGGTGGAAGGTCTTCTTGCCGAGACTGCTCCTATCGAGACTCCTTCTCTCGCTCCTTCTACTCCGGTTTATGATGAGCAACCTACGTTGACCATCTACCCGAACCCGACTTCCAATGAGGTGAACGCTGAGATTGAAGGCTTGACTGGTGAGACTACCATCCAAATCGTCAACCTGACCGGTTCTGTACTCGCTTCTGAAAAGGTTAACATCCCCGCTTCTGCTAAGTACACCTATCGCAGCAGCGCCGCTAACCTGGCTCCTGGCATCTACTTCATGTACATCATCAATGACAATGCCACGTTGTCTAAGAAGTTGGTTGTTAAACGCTAATTACTAACCACAGAATATGTAAGGGAGTTGTGACCTCGCAACTCCCTTTTTTATTGCTATGAAGAAATACAACAACTTGTTCGATCGTTTTGTGAAACCCTATTCGGGTCGGATGGTTGTTGTATTTCTTTTTAATGTTCTTTCCGTGGCGGCTTCTATCCTTGTCTTTATGATGATAGAGCCTTTCACCAAACTCCTTTTCCAAGGCTCCTTGGATGGTCTGAGCCCCCTCTCCATGTTTGTCGTTGACCATCTCTCTCATCTTTTTTCCTTTGATCAGAACGCTCATTCCGTATTGGTCCTGATTCTCTTTGTACTGCTGCTTTATCTTGCCAAGACCCTTTTTTCCTATCTTTCACAGTGGGTCATGGCTCATGTGCGCAGTCATGTGATCGCCACTTTGCGTCAAGACCTGTATTGCAAGATTATCCGTCTCTCGATCGGTGATATGACACTGCAGCGGCGGGGCGATATCGTCTCACGAGCGGTCAGCGACACCCAAGAGGTGGAGTTTACCGTCCTGACTGCCATCCGGCAACTGTTGACAGAACCCATTGCGGTGATTTTGTATCTCATCATCCTGTTTTACATATCGGTACCACTTTCCTTGATCACTCTGGTTCTTTTGCCCTTATCCTTTCTCGTGATCTCCGCTGTCACGGCTCCGTTGCGAAAGAACGCCCGTACCTCCAAGCAGCGTCTCGGTTCCCTCCTCGCTTTTGTGGAGGAGACCATCGGCGGATTACGGATTGTCAAAGGGCTGAATGCCTTTACCGAAGCGGATCAACGTTTTCGCGATTTAAATGCTCAGTTCACGAAGACTCAGAGAAAGATCTATCGTCAAGTTGACTTAGCCTCACCCCTCAGCGAGTTCTTGAGTATGATCGCTGTTATGGCTGTTTTGGTTATCGGAGGTATCATGGCTTTGAACCCGGCATCAACGCTCACCGCACCTCTCTTCATCACCTATATTGCCTTGGTCTCCCAGCTGGTCACGCCTATCAAGAATCTCTCCTCGGCCATGACGAGCTTTAAGCGTGGACTTTCCGCTTTGGATCGTGTGAATGAAATTCTCAACACGGAGGAGATGGTCCAGGATCGCCGGGATGCGGTTGCCGTTTCGTGCTTCGACCACTCGTTGCAATTGCGTGATGTCTCCTTTAGCTATGACGACAAAGAGGTGCTGAGCCATGTCGATTTTGAGTTGCCGAAAGGGAAATTCATCGCCCTGGTCGGCGAATCCGGTTCTGGAAAAACTACGTTGTCCGATCTTTTGATGCGCTTCTATGACCCCACTGAAGGTCAGGTGCTTCTGGATGGCAAGGATGTTCGTGACTATACACTTGCGTCCTATCATGCCCTTTTCGGTTTTGTGTCGCAGGATGTGGTCCTTTTCAACGACACCCTTTATAATAATGTCGTGATGGGTATGGAGGGCGTGACGGACTCTCAGGTGGAGGATGCCTTGCGGGTGGCGGGCATCTGGGATTATGTGCAGGCTCTTCCGGGCGGACTACAGTATGCGCTTACCGACAGGGGGTTGAATTTCTCCGGTGGCCAGCGCCAGCGTATCAGCATTGCGCGGGCGATCTTGCGCGGTGCCCCCATATTGATCCTGGACGAAGCCACGTCTGCCATGGACACGCAATCCGAGAATGCCTTTATGCACTCCATTGATGCACTGAAACAACAACATACGATGCTCGTCATCGCCCACCGCCTCTCCACCATCCGGGAGGCAGATAGGATTTATGTGATGGAAAATGGTCGGTTTGTGCAGTCTGGCACTCACGAGACCTTGAAAAACGAAGAAGGAAGATACAAGACTTTATTGACAATTAACGAACTAAGATAATGGCGAAACACAAATTGGCAAGGTTTGCGGAGAATAAGACTTTCGGCAATCTTTTTCAGCATACAGACTATGACCGAGAGAATCCAAATTTCCCGTTGAAGGGCAAATGGAGGAGCGACTATTTTCACAACGATCATCCTATCGTCTTGGAGTTGGGTTGTGGCAAAGGCGACTACACCATTGCATTGGCCAAGCGGCACCCGGAGATCAATTATATTGGCGTTGACCGCAAGGGCGCCCGTTTGTGGCGTGGATGTAAAGATGCGATAGAGGGCGGTATGGCCAATGTGGCCTTCCTGCGTATCACCATTGACAAGCTTTCGGACTATTTTGCGGAAGGTGAAGTGGATGAGATATGGGTCACCTTTCCGGACCCGCAGGTCAAGCACGAGCGCAAGCGGCTGGTGTCGCCGCGTTTTGTGGGATACTACAAGTCCGTCATGAAAGAGGGTGGGGGAGTCATCCATCTCAAGACTGACAGTCGGGAGTTGTACAGCTATGTCAAGGAGAGTGCCTCTGGTTATGGTTGGAAGATCTTGGTGGATGTGGAGGACGTGTACGCGCAGCCGTGCGACCCCATTTTGACGGAGGTGCAGACCTTCTATGAGCGGATGTGGTTGTCGGAGGGACGCACCATTTCGTACCTGGAAATCGAGGTTTGAGGAGGGTGAAAAATAGCCATGAAAAAAAATAAAAATATTATTTTGTGGAATTAAAATAAATACTATATTTGCCAGCTAATTGCAGAAAAGGCCAAAAGTGGAAGAGATTGTGTGGACAAAGTTCTGTAATTAGCTGGATAACTGACACTTGTGCGGTTGACTTTTGAACAATTGAATGTTTGTTTCGGGTGTTGAAAATGTCAGTTTTTGAGTTGAAATTATCTAAAATATCGAAAAAATAAAAATACAGAGAGATGAAAATAGTGAATTATTTTAAGGAAATGTATGATGAATTGGTTCACAAGACAACGTGGCCGACCATGCAGGAGCTTGGAAATAGTGTGATAGTGGTATCCATTGCTTCCCTTATAATCGCGTTAATCGTGTTTTTGATGGATTTCATTTTCAATGTGGGCATGAACCTCATGTTCCCTGCTATTTAATTTCTTTGTAGTCGGTAATATATTCCAAAAATAACTGAGTTATGGCAGAAGCTGATCGCAAGTGGTATGTAATCAAGGCTGTCACCGGTACGGAGAAGAAGGTGAAGAACAACATCGAGATCGAGTTGGAGATCACTGGAAAGACGGACATGGTGCCACGGGTTTTGATTCCCACCGAGAAGGTTTACCACACGACCAAGAGTGGCAAGAAAGTTTACACGGAGCGCAACTATTTCCCGAGTTACATTTTCGTTGAGGCGGAGATGACGGGGGAGATCCGGGCTTTGTTGTTGAATGTTCCTGGCGTTTTGGGTTTTGTGGGTTGCAAGCGCAAGACGGATCCTCCGGTTGCGTTGCGGCCAGTAGAGGTCTCCCGTCTTTTGGGCAAGGTGGATGAGTTGATGTCTGAGGACAGCGCCTACATCCAGCCGTTTGTCGAGGGAGAGGAGATCAAGGTTGTTGACGGGCCTTTCAACACTTTCAACGGTATCATTGAAAGCATTGACACCGAGAGAAAGAAGCTGAAGATTATGGTGAAAATCTTCGGCCGTAAAACTCCAGTTGAGCTGAATTTTATGCAGGTTGAAAAAATATAGTGCCGACGAGAATAGTTACAAACAATAAAAATTTTTAAAAACAATGGCAAAAGAAGTAGCTGGCTTAATTAAGTTACAAATCAAAGGAGGTGCCGCTAATCCGTCGCCGCCAGTAGGACCCGCGTTGGGTTCAAAGGGCGTGAACATCATGGAGTTTTGCAAGCAGTTCAATTCCCGTACGCAGGATTTGGCTGGCAAGATCATCCCTGTGGTGATTACGGTCTATAAGGATAAATCCTTTGACTTTATCACGAAGACGCCGCCGGTGGCCGTACAGATCAAAGAGGCTGCCAAACTTCAAAAGGGTTCCGGAGAGCCGAACCGTTCCAAGGTCGGCACTATTACTTGGGATCAGGTGCGTTCCATTGCCGAATTGAAGATGCCGGATTTGAACTGTTTCGAGCTCGAGTCCGCCATGTCCATGGTGGCTGGCACCGCCCGTAGTATGGGTGTCAATGTGAAAGGTGGCCAGAATCCCTTTGAGAAAAATTAATAACTCGTAAAAATCAATCACAAATGGCAAAAATATCCAAAAAACGCAAAGAAGCTTTTGCTAAATACGATCGCAGCAAGCTTTATGCCCTGCCGGAAGCCGTTCAAGTGGTGAAGGATCTCACCTACACCAAGTTTGACGCTTCATTCGACATCGACGTTCGTTTGGGCGTGGATCCTCGAAAGGCCAACCAGATGGTGCGTGGTATCGTCACGCTGCCTCACGGAACGGGCAAGGAAGTGCGCGTGCTCGTGCTTTGTACTCCTGACAAGGAGGAAGAGGCAAAGGCTGCGGGAGCTGATTACGTGGGCCTGGAGGAATACGTTGACAAGATCAAACAAGGTTGGACCGATGTTGACGTGATCATCACCATGCCGAGTGTAATGCCGAAGATCGGTGCCCTTGGTAGAGTGCTGGGTCCCCGTGGTTTGATGCCGAACCCCAAGTCTGGTACTGTCACGATGGAAATCGGCAAGGCCGTCACCGAAGTGAAGGCCGGTAAGATTGACTTCAAGGTTGACAAGTATGGTATTATCCACTCTTCCGTGGGTAAGAACCGCTTCACCGTGGATCAGCTGACCGAGAACGTTCGCGAGATGATGAGCACCATCATCAAGTTGAAACCGACTTCCGCCAAAGGTACCTACATCAAGAGTATCTACCTTTCTACTACTATGAGTCCTGGTGTACAGGTTGACCCCAAAACAGTTACATTATAATCTAAAGTCTAGTTAGTATGAAAAAAGAACAGAAAAGTCAAATTATAGAAGAGATTGCTCAGGACTTGGCTAACTATGCTAATGTATATGTAATCGATATTGCCGGTTTTACCGTTAGTACAGTTAATCAGTTGCGCAGAAACTGTTTCAAACGCGATGTGAAGCTGAAAGTGGTGAAGAACACCCTGCTGAAACGCGCCATGGAGCAGTCCGCATCCGACTACTCTGAGCTCTATGACACTTTGCACGGTTCTTCCGCCATCATGCTTTGCAACACCGGTAATGTGCCGGCCAAGCTGATCAAGGAATTCCGCACAAAGAACGCCAAGCCGATCATCAAAGGTGCCTTCATCGAGGAGACCGCTTACATCGGCGATGAGAACTTGGAGGCTCTGTGCAGCATCAAGTCTCGCGACGAATTGCTCGGTGACATCATCGGGCTTCTGCAATTACCCGCCAAGAATGTCATCTCCGCTCTCCAATCCGGTGGCGGCAAACTGGCTGGTATTGTAAAAACCTTATCCGAAAGATAAAAAATCAACAAGTCAATTAATTTAGTAAAAACAATTAAAAAATAAACATCATGGCAGATTTGAAAGCATTTGCAGAACAATTAGTTAACCTGACCGTTAAAGAAGTTAACGAGTTAGCTCAGATTTTGAAAGACGAATACGGCATTGAGCCCGCTGCAGCCGCAGTTGCAGTAGCCGCTGGTCCCGCCGCAGGCGCTGGTCCTGCCGCTGAGGAGAAGACCGAGTTCGACGTTATCCTGAAAGCCGCTGGCGCTCAGAAGCTCCAGGTTGTGAAGTTGGTGAAGGAACTCACCAGCCTCGGCCTCAAGGAAGCTAAGGAATTGGTTGATGGCGCACCCAAGGCCGTTAAGGAGGGTATCTCCAAAGACGAAGCCGAGTCCCTCAAGAAATCTCTCGAAGAGGTCGGCGCCGAAGTGGAGATTAAATAAATCCCCCTTATTTTACCACAATAGTACAACACTTCCACTCCGGTGGAAGTATTGTACTTATTGTTGTTTATATACCCGCTGATTGGTATGTCAAAAATAAGTCAGTAATTTATCTTTCAACGAAAAACTTACAGCCTTGGCAAATAACAATAATCAAAGAATAAGTTTTGCAACCACAAGACCTGTTGAGTTTCCGGATTTTCTGGATATTCAGCTCAAGTCTTTCCAGGAGTTCTTTCAAATAGACACAGACGCCGAGTGCCGTCAAAACGAGGGCCTCTACCGTGCGTTTGCTGAGAATTTCCCGATCACAGACGCAAGAGGCACCTTTGTCCTGGAATTTTTGGACTACTCCATCGAAGGTCCCCGCTATTCCATGGATGAATGTCTCGAAAGAGGCCTCACCTACAGCGTCCCTTTGAAGGCAAAATTGAAACTGTCCTGCACCGACCAGGAACATGAGGACTTCGAGACCCGCATCCAAGATGTCTATCTGGGCATGATTCCCTATATGACCCCCAGCGGCACCTTCATCATCAACGGTGCCGAACGTGTGGTCGTTTCCCAGCTGCACCGTTCCCCGGGTGTGTTCTTCGGGTTCTCCTATCACCAAAACGGCACGATGCTGTACTCCGCCCGTATCATCCCCTTCAAGGGCTCTTGGATGGAGTTTACCACCGACATCAACAACGTGATGTACGCCTACATCGACCGTAAGAAGAAATTACCGGTTACCACCTTGCTCCGCGCCATCGGCTACGAGACCGACAAGGACATCCTCAGCATCTTTGATATCGCCTACGAAGTGAAGGCGACCAAGGCTAACCTGAAGAAACACATCGGTGAGAAGTTTGCCGCTGCCGTCACCAAGACCTGGAACGAGGAGTTTGGCGATGAAGAGACCGGTGAGATCTCCAATATCGAGCGTTCAGAGGTCATCATTGACCGCGAGACCGTTTTGGAGAAAGAACACATTAACCTGATCACGAGTTCCAACATCAAATCCGTACTCTTCCACAAAGAGGACCCGAAGCAGTTGGACTACTCTGTGATCTTCAATACGTTGCAGAAAGACCCGACCCATACGGGCAAGGGTGCCATCGAGTATATTTACCAACAGCTCAAGAGCACCATCCCGCCGGATGAGGAGACTGCCCGCGCCACGCTCGACAAGCTCTTCTTCTCCGAGAACCGTTACAATCTCGGTGAGGTCGGCCGCTATCGTATCAACAAGAAATTGAATCTGGATATCCCGACCACTACGGGTGTGTTGACCAACGAGGATATCATCTCCATTATCCGTTACCTCATCGAGTTGATCAACTCTCGTACGGAAGTGGATGATATCGACCACTTGAGCAACCGTCGTGTCCGTACGGTCGGAGAACAATTATACAACCAGTTCAGCCTCGGTTTGAACCGTATGTCCCGCACCATCCGCGAGAAGATGAACGTGCGTGACCATGAGCTGTTTGCTCCCGTGGATCTGATCAATGCCAAGACGTTGTCTTCCGTGGTCAACTCCTTCTTCGGTACCAACCAGCTGAGCCAATTCATGGACCAGACCAACCCGTTGTCCGAGATCACGCACAAGCGTCGTATCTCCGCTTTGGGTCCTGGCGGTCTGTCACGTGAGCGCGCCGGTTTCGAGGTGCGTGACGTACACTACACACACTATGGTCGTCTCTGTACCATTGAGACCCCTGAAGGACCGAACATCGGTTTGATCTCTTCCCTGTGTGTGTTTGCTAAGATCAACAACTTGGGCTTCATCGCCACTCCGTACCGCCGTGTCGTTAACGGTCAGGTTAAGTTTGACGAGCCGCCCGTGTTCCTCACGGCTGAGGAGGAGGACAACCTTCGTATCGCCCAGGCCAACACCCCGATGGATGAGAACGGCTTGCTGGGTGAGAAGGTGAAAGCCCGCCGTTTGGCCGACTATCCGATCCTGCCGCGTGAGGATATCGACATGATTGATATTGCGCCGAACCAGATTGCCTCCTTGGCTGCCTCCTTGATCCCGTTCTTGGAGAACGACGACGCCAACCGTGCGTTGATGGGATCTAACATGATGCGTCAGGCCGTGCCGTTGTTGCGCCCCGAGGCGCCTATCGTAGGTACCGGTCTGGAACATCAGGTGGCTGTTGACTCCCGCGTGGTGCTCGTCGCCGAAGGCGATGGCGTGGTCACTTCCGTGGATGCACTCCACATTGAGATTGACTACAAACGCACCGAGTTGGAGGAACTGGTCAGCTTTGAACCCAACGTGAAGAGATATGATCTTCTGAAATTCCGCAGAACCAACCAGAACTCCTGCTTCAACCAACGTCCTATCGTCGTGAAGGGCCAGAAGGTCAAGAAGGGCGATGTGCTGACAGATGGTTATGCTACCGAGAACGGTGAGCTGGCCCTGGGCCGCAACTTGATGGTGGCATTCATGCCTTGGAAGGGTTATAACTTCGAGGATGCTGTCGTGATTTCGGAGAAGGCAGTGACGGAAGATCTCTACACTTCCATCCATATCGAGGCTTTCACCCTGGAGGTGCGCGATACCAAGCGTGGTGTCGAGGAGTTGACCAACGATATTCCCAACGTCTCTAACGAGGCTACCAAGGACCTCAACGAGAACGGTTTGATCCGTGTAGGTGCTGAGGTTTCGGAAGGTGATATCCTGATTGGTAAGATTACGCCTAAGGGTGAGTCTTATCCGACTCCGGAGGAGAAGTTGCTCCGTGCCATCTTCGGCGACAAGGCCGGCGATGTCAAGGATGCTTCTCTCAAAGCGCCCCCATCCATGAAGGGTGTCGTCATCGGTGCCAAGTCTCTCCAACGTCCGTTGAAGAATAGAAATTCCAAGACGAAAGACAAAGAGCAGGTTGCCGAGATCGAGGCCAGATACAAAGTTCAGTTTGATGCGCTTCGCGAGAAAGCCATCACCAAGTTGTACAAGGTGCTGGAGGGCAA
The DNA here is from genome assembly GCA_017615595.1 of Bacteroidales bacterium. Taxonomy (GTDB): domain Bacteria; phylum Bacteroidota; class Bacteroidia; order Bacteroidales; family WCHB1-69; genus F23-D06. The sequence continues at coordinate 52,178 of JAFZZT010000050.1, read as the reverse complement.
GATCGCTGCCAACGTCCTTAACAACGTGAAAGAGGTGGTGATCCCGAAGGGTTCCAAGTTCTCTCTGAAGCTGTTGCGCGGCGAGCAGATTGACTTGAACAATGTGACACTGTCCAAGTGGACCAACGACGCGAAGTTGAACACGATCGTGGCGCAGATCATCCGTAACTATCAAATTCAATATCGTGACATCAACGCCAGAAAGACCCGTGAAATTCTTGACGTGACCATCGGTACTGAGTTGCCGAGCGGCATCGTGGAGTTGGCCAAGGTCTATATCGCCGACAAGCGCAAACTGCATATCGGTGACAAGATGGCCGGTCGCCACGGTAACAAGGGTTGTGTGGCCAAGATTGTAAAACAAGAAGACTTGCCGTTCTTGGCAGATGGTCGTCCAGTCGATGTGGTCTTGAACCCGCTGGGTGTGCCTTCCCGTATGAACTTGGGTCAGATTTATGAGACCGTTCTTGGCTGGGCTGGCAAGAAACTGGGTTGCAAGTTCGCCACCCCGATCTTTGACGGCGCTTCTATCGACCAGATCAACGATTATATGAAGCAGGCTGGTCTGCCGGAGAACGGTAGTACCCAGCTGTATGATGGCGAGACAGGAGAACCGTTCCACCAGAAAGCAACGGTGGGTTATATCTACTACCTCAAGTTGCACCACATGGTGGACGACAAGATGCACGCCCGTTCTATCGGACCGTACTCCCTGATTACGCAACAGCCTCTGGGTGGTAAAGCCCAGTTCGGTGGTCAGCGTTTCGGTGAGATGGAGGTCTGGGCCATCGAGGCCTACGGCGCATCCAACGTGCTGCAAGAGATTCTGACCGTCAAGTCTGACGACGTCATCGGAAGAGCGAAGACCTATGAGGCCATCGTGAAAGGTGACAACATGCCGGTCGCTGGCATTCCGGAATCCTTCAACGTGCTCGTACACGAACTCCGTGGTCTGTGTCTGGATATTAAATTTGAATAAGATTGTATAAAAACAGAAAATATGGCATCTTTTAAGAAAGATAATAATACAAGAAAAGAATTTCAAAGAATCACCATCAGCTTGGCTTCTCCCAAGACTATCCTGGAGATGTCACGCGGTGAGGTGGTGAAGCCGGAGACCATCAACTACAGGACCTACAAGCCCGAGCGTGACGGTCTGTTCTGCGAGAAGATTTTCGGACCTACCAAAGACTGGGAATGCCATTGCGGTAAGTACAAGAGAATACGCTACAAGGGTGTCACTTGTGATCGTTGCGGCGTGGAAGTCACTGAGCGCAAGGTGCGTCGTGAAAGAATGGGCCACATCCAACTGGTGGTGCCAGTCGCCCATATTTGGTTCTTTAAATCATTGCCAAACAAGATCGCCGCTTTGCTGGGTTTGACCTCCAAAGAGGTTGACGCCATCGTCTATTACGAGAAGTATATCGTCATCCAACCCGGTATCCTCGAGAGTGACAAGATCAAGAAGAAGACCCTGCTCACCGAAGAGGAGTATTTCGACATGGTGGAGAACCTGCCTGCCGACAATCGTATGTTGGATGATAGCAATCCCGACAAGTTCATCGCCAAGATGGGTGCCGAGGCATTGTACGACCTGCTTTGCCATGTGGACCTCGATGCCGAGTCCTATGAGCTTCGCGACAAGGCTAACCACGAGACTTCCCAGCAGCGTAAGAAAGAGTATCTCAAACGTCTGCATGTCTTTGAGGCTTTCAGAGACAGCCGCAAGCGTGCCGAGAACCGTCCGGAATGGATGATCATCAACATCGTGCCGGTCATCCCGCCGGAGTTGCGTCCCTTGGTGCCGTTGGATGGTGGCCGTTTCGCCACTTCCGACCTCAACGACCTCTACCGTCGTGTCATCATTCGTAACAACCGTCTGAAACGCCTCATCGAAATCAAGGCTCCGGACGTCATCATGCGTAATGAGAAACGTATGTTGCAAGAGGCTGTGGATTCACTGCTCGACAACTCCAAGAAGTCCAGCGCCGTGAAGACCGATTCCAACCGCGCCTTGAAATCCCTGTCCGACAGCTTGAAGGGTAAACAAGGTCGTTTCCGTCAGAACCTGTTGGGTAAACGTGTGGACTACTCTGGTCGTTCCGTTATCGTAGTCGGTCCAGAGCTGCACCTTAATGAGTGCGGTCTGCCGAAGGATATGGCTGCCGAGTTGTTCAAACCGTTTGTCATTCGCAAGATCCTCGAAAGAGGTATCGTGAAGACGGTGAAGTCTGCCAAGAAGATTGTGGATCGTAAGGATCCTGTCGTATGGGAGATTCTGGAGAACATCTTGAAGGGTCACCCCGTGTTGTTGAACCGTGCTCCTACGTTGCACCGTTTGGGTATCCAGGCCTTCCAGCCTCGTTTGGTGGAGGGTAAGGCTATCCGTCTGCACCCGCTCTGCTGTACGGCTTTCAACGCCGACTTCGATGGTGACCAGATGGCTGTGCACGTGCCGCTGGGCAATGCCGCCATCCTGGAGGCTCAAATGCTGATGATGGCTTCTCACAACATCTTGAACCCTGCCAACGGTGCTCCTGTCACCGTTCCTTCCCAGGACATGGTGTTGGGTCTGTATTACATCACCAAAGAACTTCCGTCCACACCCGAACATCAGGTGCAGGGCGAAGGCCGTATCTTCTACGGTCCCGAGGAGGTGATGATTGCCTACAACGAGAAGAAAGTGCATCTCAACGCGAAGATCAAATGTCGTGTCGATGTTGACGGCACTGGCAACATCAAACTGATCGACACCACTGTCGGCCGTGTGATGTTCAACCAGGTTGTTCCCAAAGACTACGGCTATGTGGATATGCTTTTGACCAAGAAGGCGTTGCGTGACATCATCGGTGATATTTTGGCCAAGTGCGGCAACAAGGCTTGTGCCCAATTCTTGGACGATATCATGACGTTGGGTTACCGTATGGCTTTCGAAGGTGGTATGTCCTTCAACCTGGGCGATGTGATCATCCCTGCCGACAAACCGAAGCTTATTGCCGAGGCCAATGCGCAGATCGATGAGATCACGATGAACTATAACATGGGTTTCATCACCAATACCGAGCGTTACAACCAGGTCGTTGACGTGTGGTCACAGTGCAACGCCCGCTTGTCCAAAATCTTGATGAAAGAGATTGAGGCCGACCGTCAGGGCTTTAACCCTGTGCACATGATGCGCGACTCCGGTGCTCGTGGTTCTGCCGAGCAGATCCGTCAGCTGTCCGGTATGCGTGGTTTGATGGCGAAGCCGTCCAAGGCTGGTTCTTCCGGTGGTGAGATCATTGAGAACCCCATCCTTTCCAACTTCAAGGAGGGTCTTTCCGTGCAGGAGTACTTCATCTCCACCCACGGTGCCCGTAAGGGTTTGGCCGATACCGCTTTGAAGACCGCTGACGCTGGTTATCTGACCCGTCGTCTGGTGGACGTCTCTCACGATGTCATCATCACGGAAGAGGATTGCGGCACGTTGCGTGGTATGACTGTCAGCGCCCTCAAGAAAAACGAGGAGGTTGTGGAGTCTCTCTATGACCGTCTGCTCGGCCGTGTTACCCTGCACGATGTCTATCATCCTCAGACGGGTGAGTTGATTATCAAAGCTGGTGAGGAACTCACGGAGAAGTATTGCAAGATCATCGAAGAATCTCCGATCGAGGAGGTGGAAATCCGTTCAGTACCCACTTGCGAGTCCAAGCATGGTATCTGCCGTAAGTGTTATGGCCGAAACCTGACAACGGGCAAGATGGTGCAGATCGGTGAGGCTGTCGGCGTCATCGCTGCACAGTCCATCGGTGAGCCTGGTACTCAGCTGACCCTGCGTACCTTCCACGTCGGTGGTGTCGCTAGCAACGTGGCCGCCAACAGCTCCATCACTGCCAACTACGACGGTGTGCTGAGCATTGACGAGCTCCGTGCCCTTGAGAAGACTGACGCTCTCGGACAGGTTTATTACAAAGTCATTGGCCGTACCGCTGAAATCAAGATCATTGATGTGACCACGGGTATTGCCTTGACTTCCTCTAACATCCCTTACGGTTCCAACCTCTATTTCAAACACGGTGATACCGTGAAGAAAGGCGCTTTGATTGCTGATTGGGATCCGTTCAACGCCGTCATCCTCTCCGATGTGCCGGGTACCATCCAATTCAATGATATTATTGAAGGTGTTACCTACCGTGTGGAGACGGACGAGCAGACCAACATCCACGACAAGGTGATCATCGAGAGCCGTCTGAAGACCAAGAACCCGAGCATCTCCGTATTGGACGATGCCGGTGAGGTTCTGAAGAGCTTCGACGTTCCCGTGGGTGCTCGTCTCGCAGTTGAAGAGGGACAAAAGATCGACTCTGGTGAGATCCTGGTCAAGATTCTGCGTTCCTTCGGTAAGTCTGGCGATATCACGGGCGGTCTGCCGCGCGTGACCGAGCTCTTTGAGGCTCGTAACCCGTCCGATCCTGCTGTCGTTTCTGAAATCGACGGTGTGGTCTCCTTTGAGAAGAAACTCAAACGTGGTAACCGTGTCGTGAAGATCACCCCGCGTAACGACTCTGGCGAAGGTGCCAAGGTGTATCTCATCCCGACCTCCAAGCAGATCCTCGCTCAGGAGAACGACTTCGTGAAAGCCGGTACTCCGCTGTCAGAGGGTTCTCTCACCCCTATGGATATCTTGAATATCAAGGGTGCCCAGAAGGTGCAGGAGTATATCATCAACGAAATCCAGGAGGTGTATCGTCTCCAGGGTGTGAAGATCAACGACAAGCACTTTGAGGTTATCGTACGTCAGATGATGCGTAAGATGGAGATTGATGATCCCGGTGATACCAAGTTCCTCCATGGCGAATTGATCAACAAGATTGATTTCCAAGAAGAGAATGACATCATTTGGGAGCAGAAGGTAGTAGTAGACAATGGTGATTCCGAAGAGCTTCATGTTGGACAGATTATCAACGCTAAGAAGTTGCGTGATGTCAACTCCGCTCTCAAACGTAAGGATTTGAGACTGGTCCAGGTGCGTGACGCTCGCCCTGCCACGGGTAAGCCGATCCTGCAAGGTATCACCCGCGCCTCCCTGCAAACTCACAGCTTCATCTCCGCTGCCTCCTTCCAGGAGACAACGAAGGTGCTTACAGAGGCTGCCATCAACGCTAAGTCCGACTTCCTGATTGGTATGAAGGAGAATGTCATCGTGGGCCAGAAGATTCCGGCAGGTACGGGCATCCGTTCCTATCAGCATATCGAAGTCGGTTCCAAGGAGGAATATGAGTCTCTCATGGCCTCCAAGGAGATGGAATAATGGACAATATTGAATTTTAAATTATGGAAGAACAAAAAATTGATATTAACTTGACCGATGAGGTCGCACAGGGTAGCTACTCCAACCTGACCATCATCACGCATTCTGACAACGAGTTCATCTTTGACTTTGTTCAGATGATGCCCGGAGTCAATAAAGGTCAGGTCCGTTCCCGCGTGATTATGACCCCTAAGAATGCCAAGCGTCTCTTGCGTGCTTTAACAGAGAATCTGGGTGCGTATGAGAGCAAGATGGGGGTTATTGACGAGGGTGGCCACCAAGGCTTTCCGCCCCTGACAGGCGGTCAAGGTCTGGCATAGTTTGAAACGTTCAAATTGCTAAATATTTTCATTGAAAGAGGATGATGCCGAAAGGTGTCATCCTTTTTTTTATTATTTCGCAGGCGGAGTGTGACAATTTGCCCCTTCATTCGTTTTCTATTATGTTTTATTTTTTGTTTAACTCAAACGACAGGATGAAGCGGATTTTAAGGCGATGGCTGATCATAGTGGGTCTGTTGTTTTGTTCGAAGATCCAGCTCCAGGCCCAACCAGGTTGTTCGCCAGTCTCATTGCCCCATTTTGAGGATTTTGAGAATGGCTTTTTCTTGAGTAGTGGATATGAACATCTGTCTGGAGGTATCTGCACCACCTACGTGCTCCCTGATCATTGCTGGTTGCAATGTCGAAGATGCGAAGATGGATGGGACAGTATGTGCGGCTGGGAGTACTACTTTCCAGGCCCTGTCCGTAATGTCTATTTGCGATTTGGCCAGTATCTGATCAATGAGGGGGCCATGACCAAGATGGAAGCCCTTGCGGCCACCCCTGTCTTGGAAAATTCACCATCCGGTATCTCGTTCAAGGCTTGTTACAATGCGATGACGATGAGCCTGGTTCCGTCAGGCAGCGGAGTCGCGTTTCATGACACCACTTTAGCAGAGGGGACGCAGATTTTGATAGGCTATACTACCGATGACGCTCCTATTCAGGTGATCCCCAATCCGCACACTGAATTGGACCAAGGATTAAGCCAATACGATCCGGCACCTTACATTGTCACCAATTATGAGCCTGACCACAACTTCGTGCCCATAGACACCATAACGGTTTACAGCACCGATTACGAGCATTATGATGTTTTGCATTCTAATTTCAAATGCAAAGGTGTTACGGTGCCGCCTCATAGTCGCTTGGTCTTCCAGTCGGCTAATAGTATTGAATGGGGTGGTTCGGTAAGGCGAATAGAATTTCATATCGACAGTCTCACGATATATGGAGACTATATGCCGCCTGACAGCATAGTGTCTTACAAAGACACCATCTGCGCGGGTCAATCGTATGAGGGGTATGGATTTTCCATCCACTCCATCCAAAATCCGGGCACTTTTGTCTTCGACCAATGGGAGTGTGTCGGCAATAGGTCCATTTTGCATCAGTTGACTTTGACGGTTAAAACGAGGAAGACGACCTATTTTTCCTATACCATCACTCCAGGGGATTCCATCTATTTTGAGGATACCACCTTCACGGATGCGGGCAGTTATACTTTCAACTATACTGGTTTCAACGGATGTGATTCGCTGGTCATCTTGCATATCTCGTATAATTGGGATGGTGTGGAAAACAATATCTGGGTGCCCAGTGCTTTCACTCCTAATGGGGATGGCCTGAATGACGTCTTCATGCCCGTCTTCACCTATCCAGAAAGGGTGGATGTCTATAGGCTGGAGATTTATGACCGAATAGGAGGTAGGATTTTTGCCACGCGCCGGAAGGACCAGGGGTGGGATGGCGAAGGCTGTCCCGATGGGGTTTATCCCTACGTCATCCGCTATTCTTTCTTAGGCGAGCAGAGACAGGAGAAGCGCGGCATGGTGGTGCTGTTGCATTAAATACAATAGAGCTACAAGAGAAAGAGAACTACACTCCTGCTTTTTCGTTTTGGATGTTGTATGCCTTGCTCATGTTGAGCAGGATGCCCACTGCGATGCCGGACACACCGAGCGAGGCGCCGCCGCTGCTGATGAACGGAAGTGTCTGTCCAGTAGCGGGAAGAAGGTCGCAGTTGACACCGATATGCACCAGCGCCTGACAGGTCAGCCAGAATCCGATAGCAAAAGAGAAGAGCCTTCCGAAAGGCCCTCCAGACGCCTTGGAGACCTCTCGGGCCCTGTAGAAGAATATCAGGTACAACATGATGATGAGTATGCCCACCGCGATGCCCAGCTCCTCATAGAGAGAGGCAAAGGCGTAGTCGGTGGCGTTCTCGGGAAGGCGGTATTTGATGACCCCCTTGCCCGGACCGGAGGGGTGGAAGCCTCCCCGGGCGATGGCTGCGCGCGACAGCACCATCTGGTCGCCATAGCCGTTGCTGTTGTCCTTGGTCATGTAGAAGGTGACACGGTTGACCACCGTGTTCATACGGCCAATCTCCAGCGATTTGTCCGATTTTGCATGCAAGAAGACCACTAAGGCCAACATGGCCGCAAGCGCCACGGCACCTCCGAAAAATACCAGCACATATCGACCTTTGACGTTCGCCACAAAGAATATCATGTTGCAGGTGATGAAAAAGATAATGGCGGTGGACATGTTTAGTTTTGCCATACCTACCGTGAAAACCAAGACCACGCCAAAGAGATGCAAGATGTTGTGCTTCGTCAACTCATGCCCTGCATTGTATTTGTGGGCAATATAGTCCGTGATATACAAGATGACTAGAAAGCCGATCAGATAGAAGGTCTGTACATCATGACCAAAGATTGTCACACCGCGAACTGCTTGTGACAGGATGGTCATGATCAGCAAGAATAGCGCTAAGACAAACAGTATCGGTGTGAAGACCGCTATCTTCCGATAGTCCACCACATAGCAGAATATCATCAGTCCGAAACAGACGAGAAGATGAATGAGGTGGTTCAGCACGCGCATGTTGCTGGTGCTGTAAACCATGACGACAGACAAAAGGCTCAGCAGCAAGACCACGAAGAGAATGATCTTGTCACCTTTGAATTTCCATTTCAGATTGAGTTTGCGCATAGTGGTGGTTTATAGTTGTGCTACGGCGGACTTGAAATTACGGCCGCGCTCTTCTGTGGAACCGGAAGAACAGGGCGAGTAGAGGACGGCATAGCCCTTTTCTGCTGCGTAGAAAGCCTGGCGCACGGCCTCTTCCATTCCTTGTTCAACGGACGAGGGAACGTCGAAATCATCGAAGAACGCATATACGTCTGAATTGTAAACACCTTGGATGATGATGAATTTCACCTTCTCATAGACAGCCTGGACGAGGTCGTCACTCATGCTGTTCACATCGTCAATGTTGGTGATCCAGACGGTCGGTTTGTTCATCCGTTGCAGTGCGAACCAGGTGGCATTGGGGTTGGTGGAGCTGGCATCATCGATGAAGTCAATGCCGTTCAAGGTCGTTACCTGCTCCAGCTTATGTCCACAGCCTTGGAAGGCGGACAGCCGTTGGGCGATATTCTTCTTCCGTATCTCGATCAGTCTCTCGTTGACGGAAGCCACCATCGTGTTGTTGAATTTTTTCTCCAGTTCAAAGATTTTGAAATTGTTGCTTTTGTTGGTAGGCATAGTGTTATGGAATAATGGTTTGAAATGTTATAATCGGTTATCTTACTTTTAAGGTTACAAGGGTCAGAACGGCCAAAAGGAGTCCGATGACGATGAATCGTTGCACGATTTTGGACTCATATCTTCCCACAAATAAGTTCTGAATACTTTCGTCGCTGTATTTATTTTGGAACTTGATTTGATACTTTTTCTGGAAGTGATGATGAAGGGGAGTCATCAGGAATGCTCTGTGAGCTCTTGCGTATTCTAGCCCATGACGTTTTTTCCTGAATTTGAAAACGTAGCGTTGGATCAGCACGGAAACGGCTTCGGCGAGGTAAATGCCACAAAGAATGGGTATGAGGAGCTCTTTACGGATGATGACGCAGGAAACGGCCACAATTCCGCCCAGCGTCAAACTGCCAGTGTCGCCCATGAAAACCTGTGCTGGATAGCAGTTCCACCAGTAGAAGCCGATGCAGCCTCCGATGACTGCGGAGATGAAGATTACCAGCTCGCCGATGTTGGGCAGGTACATGATGTTCAGATAATTGGCGAAGATGACGTTGCCCGACACGTATGCGAGAAGGGCAATGCCGACTGCTATCACTGAAGTGGTACCCGTGGCTAAGCCGTCAAGGCCATCGGTCAAGTTTGATCCATTGGAGACAGCTGCGATGATGAAGACTACGATGAGAATATAGACGATGAAGGACCACTTGCCTGTCTCGTCTCCCAGCCAGCGGGTGAACCATGCATAGTCGAACTCGTTGTTCTTGACAAAGGGAATGGTGGTCTTGGTAGAGTGGTGTGGCGCGTCAAAGACATTGTGGGTGTTGACGACATCCGAATTGGAGATCTGGATGGCGGACTCTATCGGGGTGATGGCATTTTTGGTGTCGGCTTTCTCACAAATCTTGGCGTCAGGGTGGAAATAGACGACAGCTCCCACCAAGAGACCCAGGATGATCTGGCCCGCCAGCTTGGCTCGTGGAGAGATTCCGTCTTTGTCGCTTTTTACTTTGAGTTTTTCTATGCCTGCAAGATCATTGATTGCTTTTAGTCTTGCTATTTCCTTTTCCCTTTCTTTTCTTGCTTTATATTTGAGATAGTCGTCGCAAAATCCTAAAATGCCCAGCCATACGGTGGTGAAAATCATCAGTAGGATATAGATGTTGTGAAGTTTGCATAGAAGCAGTGCTGGGATGAGGATGGCAGCGATGATGATGAGACCGCCCATGGTTGGGGTCCCGTCTTTCTCTTTCTCTCCCGCCAACCCTAAATCACGGGTTGATTCGCCCAGCTGTTTTTTCTTTAGAAAGTTGATGAAATATTTGCCGATCCAGATTGAGATAATCAAGGCGATGACGAAGGCCAATGCGGACCGGAAGGAAATGTATTGAAACATTCCGGATCCCGGTAAACCGTTTTCATGTAGCCAAGTGAATAAATAATACAACATAGTTTCTTACATTATTGGTTAAAGCAGTTTGTGATTTCTTCCATATCGTCAAAATGATGTTTCACATGGTTGATTTCCTGGTAGTTCTCGTGGCCTTTGCCTGCGATGAGCAGTACCCCGCCGTTGTTGAGCAGCATGTTGCCTGTCTTGATGGCCTCATGGCGGTTCTCAATGACGGAGACCTGTTTTTTCTTGTTCTCCGGCACGCCTGCCATCATCTCTTCCAAGATAGCATTCGGGTCTTCCGTGCGGGGGTTGTCGGAGGTCAAGATGACCTTGTCGCTGTACTTGCAGGCGATCTCGGCCATCTCCGGACGCTTGGTGCGGTCACGGTCGCCGCCGCAGCCTACGATGGTGATGACCTCTTTCTTATGGTCGGTCACATCCACGATGGTCTCCAGCACGTTCTGTAGCGCGTCTGGGGTGTGGGCATAGTCCACCACCGCGGTGCATCCGTCCTTGCGGCGCACGATCTGGAAGCGGCCTGAAGCACTGTCCAGCATGCTCATCTGGCACAGCACTTCGTCTTGAGGCATTCCCAACAGCGTGGCGGCTCCGTAGATGGCCAGCAGGTTGTAGGCGTTGAATCTGCCGACCAGCTTGAAGAAGACCTCGTACTGGTTTATGCGCATCTGCAAGCCCTCAAAGTTGTTGTCCAGGATCTGCCCTTTGAAGGTGGCCAGGGAGCGCAGGCTGTAGGTGCTCACGCTCGCCTTGCTGTTTTGAGTCATCACCAGTCCGTTCTTGTCGTCGATGTTTGTCAGGGCGAAGGCGGAGGAGGGGAGGTGGTCGAAGAAGGCCTTCTTGGCTGCGATGTAGTTGGCGAAGGTCTTGTGGAAGTCGAGGTGGTCGTGGGTGATGTTGCTGAAGATGCCGCCGGCGAAGCGCAGCCCGTCAATGCGGTGCTGGCAGATGGCGTGGGAGCTGACCTCCATGAAGGCGTACTCGCAGTCGGCTTCGACCATGCGGGCGAGCAGGCTGTTGAGCTCCACGGCATCGGGGGTGGTGTGGGTGGCCGGCACCTCCTCGTCTCCGATCTTGTTGACGATGGTGGAGAGCAGGCCCGCCTTGTGGCCCATGTTGTTGAAGAGGCGATGCAAGAGCGTCACGGTGGTGGTCTTTCCGTTGGTGCCGGTGATGCCCACCAGTCTCAGCTTCTTGCTGGGATAATCGTAGAATGCGGAGGCGAGATGCCCGAGCGCTGCCATGCTGTCAGGGACTTGGATGAAGGTGACGCCTTCGTCCAGGGTCTCCGGCAAATCCTCGCATACGACTACCCTGCAGCCCTTTTCGATGACTTGCCCGATAAAGCGGTGGCCGTCTGTCTGGGTGCCGCGCTGTGCCACATACAGGTCGGTACCTTCATCTTCCTGATGGGCGGTAATCTTGCGCGAGTCGAAACAGATGGCGGTGATGTTGCGCTCTTTTTCGCCGATGAGCTGATATTTCTTCAGCGGTTTTAATATGTCAAGTAAAGGTTTCAAGTTGGTTATAGGTTTGAGGTTTTTAGGATATGATGGTGGTCATCGTGGTTCAAGTTCCAGCAGGACGGTTCGGGTGGCGGGGTCCAGGGTCTGGGTTTTCACCAACCCTCGTCCGGTGATGCGTGCCTTGTAGCCGGCCCTGGCGAGCTCCCCGATGGCGTCTGACGCTATCATGTGGCGGACGTCAGGCACGGCTCCCTGCGGGGATGGAGACCATACGTTGTGGCCAATGGTCGTTGACGTGTCCCGCAATGGCGCCAAGAATCTGCCTTCGCCAACAAGCAGGGTGGTGTCGTAGCCGATGGTCCTGAACAGTGTGTTGAAATAGCGGCTGTTGACAGGATAGCTGCCTATGTTCGGGTTGAAGGGCATCTCCTCGGATTTTCGCATGGCGCTGAAGTTGGAGCGGTTCATCATTGCGCGGGCGATACGGGCGAAGGCATCTACCGCCACCTCGCTGTGCTGCGGCACGTAGTAGATGTAGATGATCATCGTATATTTGGGTGTGTCCAGAGGAAAGTAGCCGCAGAAGGAGACGGCGTTGTGGTCGTAGTCGTAGCCTTTGCGCACGGGATCCCAGATGTCGCGGGTGCCCGTCTTGCCGGCGAAACGGCAGGTGGAGTCCTTGTAGCGGCGTCCCGTGCCGTAGGGCCCCCATACTACGTTCTTGAGATAGTTCTTGGCCTTCTCGACGTTGACGGGGGAGACGAGCTGCTCGTTGAGGACTTCCGCCTCGAAACGTTGGATGGTGTCGTAGTTGTTGGTCACATATTTGACGAAGAGAGGAGCTACCATCTTGCCGTTGTTGGCGATGGCGTTGTAATAGACCAGCGTGTGGAGTATCGGGATGTTGAAGCCGGCGCCAAAGCAGACACCGTAGTAGTTGTCGAAACGGCCGTCGTTGCGGATGGTGGCGGGCAGGATGTCGCCCAGCTGTGTGTGGATGGTGTCCATGATGCCCAGCTTGATGAGTTGCTTGCGATAGCTGGAGAAGTTCTTCATGCCGTAAGCATCGAAAATCATGGAGGCGACACCGATGTTCGAGGAGCGTTGGATGATCTCACTCACTGTGCCGAGCGCCTCGCCGCGCACCTTGGAGTCTTGTTTGTAATAGCTGCGGTAGTTGCCCGATTTGAGCGGGTACTTGAAGGTGTGCGCGAACATCGGATAGGTGCAGGTGGTGTCGTCCGAGCGCTTCTCCAAGAAGCAAAGCAGAGAGGCCAGCTTGAAAGTGGAGCCGGGCTCTACTTTGGCGTTAAAGGCATACTCCATGCTCTCGTCGTAGTGCCCGTTGGCATCGCGTTTCAGGTTGGAGATGGCCTTGATCTCGCCGGTTTGGGTCTCCATGACGATGGCGCAGCCCCAGTGCGCACCCAGCTCGCTGAGCTTCAGCGCCAGCTCGTTGTGAACATAGTTCTGTATCTCCGCATCGATGGTAGTGTGGAGGTTGTAGCCGTCCATGGGCTCGACACGGTCCTTGAGTGGCACGACCGTCCTGTTGAGTCGGAGGAACTTCTTGCTGCCTTGTTGGCCGGCCAGCAGTTGGTCCAGGAAATATTCCATGCCATAACGTTTCCCCTCCACATTCATGCCGAGGGTGCGGCGCGCGATGTCCCCGTATGGGTTGATACGAACGGATGTGGACACATAGTTGAGATGGGAGTGGATCTTGCGCTTTTGCTTTTTCATCGTCCAACAGCTCAGATGTTTGATGTAGGCAGTGTCGCTGCCGCTGACCCACGATTTTTCATCTCCCTCCTTGACGGCGAACAGCGTTCTGTATTTCTTCTTTTGCACCGCCTGGGTGAAGAAGTCATAGTAATAGCTCTCCGTATATTTTGGATAACGGTCTTTGAACTGCGCGAAAAGGGCTTTGGAAAGGGAGGTGAAGAGTTCATCGAAAGCCTTCGGGTCCTTTGAGAGCGTGTCTTTGTATTCGTTGGCGAAGCGCAGACCGTCAAAGGCGACCTCGAAGACGGTGAAGTTGCCCACGAGCAGACGGCCGTGGTCGTCGTAGATCTCGCCCCGGATAGGGGAGAGGTTGTTGTTCATCACAAAGCACTTGAACACCGAGTCGCTGGGCGATGGCACATACGAGGAGTCGGTGGTGTCGAGTACCTTGGAGCCGGTGCCGTTAGACATGGCTCCCTCGGCGATGCCCAGCCGGATAATCATACCCAGACAGGCTGCGCCCAATGCCATCATCAATCCGAAGACAACAAAGCTGCGGATTTTGAAGGACTTCATAAGATCATCACTATTTAGATTTCTTCTCCGCATCTTTCTTTTTGTCTCTTTTGAATATCTTTTTTAACCAAGCAAATTTTTCTTCTTTGGGGGTGGTGATGGTGACGGTGTAGTCTGACGATTCGTCGAAATCAAACCCGCGGCTTTTCAGAGTCTCGATGAGCGCCTTGCTCTCTTCGTAGGGGATGAACTGATTGTTGGCTTTCAGTCTGCTTATCTCCGCCTTGTATTCCTGTTCAAGTCGAGTTATCTTCTTCTGTTTTTGAATGATGCGTTGTTCACTCATGATGGAGATGCTGACGAGGATTATCAAGACGATGATATAGAGATACCATGGGCGCATTCTCGGGTCGGTGAGGAACTCGCCGCCGAACACCTTGTTGAAGAAACTCTCCGACTTGGGCTCTCTGTTCTTTTCGGGTATGTTGGTCGTGGATCTCATCTGCTCTTGGGGGTTATTTTCTCTGCCGCACGCAGTTTGGCGCTGCGGGCGCGCGGGTTGGTGATTATCTCGTCTTCGCTGGGCTGAAGGGCCTTGCGGGTTACTAACTTGAAGGGTGTCTGAGGGTTGCCGAAGAAGTCTTTCTCCACCTCGCCCGTCAGGTTGCCGGCGCGCATGATGTTCTTCACCATGCGGTCCTCCAGGGAGTGGTAGGCGATGACGACCAAGCGTCCGCCCTCCTGCAGGGCGTCTGCCGTCTGGGTCAGCATCGACTCCAGCACCTCCATCTCCTTGTTGACTTCGATGCGCAGCGCCTGGAAGATTTTGGAGAGGGCCTTTGACGACTTCCCCTTGGGCAAGCTGGGTTCCAGGACCGACACCAGTTGGAGGGTGGTCGAGATCGGATGCTCCTCGCGGGCGCGGATGATGCGCTGGGCTAGCTGGCGACCGTTGGGCATCTCGCCGTAGGTGTAGAAGAGCTTGCTAAGCTGCGCCTCGTCATAGTGGTTGACCACCTCTTGGGCCGTCAGCTCCTGCTGCTGATTCATGCGCATGTCCAGCGCGCCCTCCTGACGATAGGAGAAGCCGCGCTCGGCTGTGTCAATCTGATGTGACGACACACCCAGGTCAGCCAGGATACCGTCGGCGGGATAGGCTTTGTGGTATTGCAGAAAACGCGTCAGGTTCTTGAAGTTGGAGGCCACGAAGTGGAAGCGCGGATCCTCGATGAGGTTGGCGTTGCTGTCGGCGTCCTGGTCAAAGGCGATGAGCCGCCCCTCTTCCGAGAGCCGCTCCAGGATGGCACGCGAATGACCACCTCCGCCAAAAGTCAGATCGACGTATGTGCCGGAAGGGTTGGTGATAAGCAAATCTATGGACTCGTGTAGCAGTACCGGATTATGATAACTCATCCGACACCTCCTTTTCTGCCTCAAAACGGCCAAGATGAATATCTTCGTTCAACTGTTCTAAAGCTTCGGGCGTCATGTCGAACTTCTCGTGGTAGCGAGAGCTGTTCCAAAGTTCAATGATTCCGTTGTCCAACAGCAATACCACCTCTTTCTCCAGATGGTACAACTCCATCATGGCCTTGGGGATGACGATGCGGTGCTGTGCATCACCCTCCAGGTAGGCCGTGTTGCGCAAGAAGGCATTCCTGTATCGCTTGACACGGATAAGGTTGCGATCCAATGAGTTGAGGAAATCCATCTGTTGACGGTAGGCCTCCTCGGACCACAACGAGATGTGCTCGCCAAATCCATGGGTTACATAGAAAGCATGACGTCCATCCTCTGGCAATTTGCGCAGAAGAGAAGTCGGCAATTTCAACCGACCACTTTTCTCGATGGACACTTCCCAATAACCGTAATTCAGCTCTGACATAATGACTTTGATATGACGAGACAAAAATATACTTTTTTTCAATCCATTTCCACGATTTTTGAACTTTTATTCTTAAAGCCCTAAAAATCACTATAACTATTTGAATATCAATTTGGAAATTTTTGGAAATAGTTATCAACAATCTTAATTATCAACAATAAAATGCTGATAACGTGATATTTACAATATATTTTTAACAAAGTGTGTTAAGATGTTGTTTTTCAGATTGTTAATGTTTTAATAGTAACAATGGATTGTTGACAAGTGGATTTTTTTGGATTATTATGGCGAATTTGTGGAAAAAAATGGAAGTTTGTGGAATCTCGTGGGCGCCCTTTTTGCCGCAGACCAGGGCAATAACCTTCCTTGCTTTTTCGTTTTGCATTCCGTTTTTATGTATCTTTGCCGTCTTCAAAAAATACTAGTATATCAGAATGAAAAAATACCTTATATGTCTTGCGACTATGTTCCTGCTCTTCCAGATGGAGGCCCAGTGGACAGACAACATCCACACGGATAACTTTGTATATGCTTCCGGCATCCGCAGCATCACCCTTCATCCCAAGGAGGTGCGCCTCGGCGAGCCTGTCGCCCAGCTGGGTGGAGGTGACGAGCAACTGACCCTTGAGTTTGATGACGTGGAGACCGATGACCACTATTTTAAATATACCTTTATACATTGTACCCACGACTGGCAGATTTCCGACATGAACCAGGTGGAGTATATCGATGGCTTCAGCGAGGATCTGATAGACCAGTACGACTATTCGTTTAACACGATTGTGCATTATACCCATTATCAGCTCTCGTTTCCGAACCGCAATATGTCTTTCACCAAGAGTGGCAACTACATTTTGCTGGTGTATGACGACACCCCGGACAACCCGGTGATGACGCGCCGGTTTATGGTGCTGGAAGACAATACCGCCAAGATAAACGCTCAGGTGCATCACCCGACTGACGTGAACAACCATTTCACCCATCAAGAGGTGGACTTCGAGGTGGTGCCGGGGCCCTACATCGTCCGGAACCCGGCCATGACGCTGCATGCCACCATCAAGCAGAACGGACGTTGGGACAATGCCAAATACGGTCTCACCTACCACTCTTTTATGAACAACAGGTTCAGCTTTGACTATGATGATGGTCGCAACACGTTCCCGGGGGGTGCGGAGTTCCACACTTTCGATATCGGCACGCTGCGTTCCAATGGCGACCGCATTGTCAGCATTGACTTCGCCCACCGTCGCAACCAGGCATACGTCCTGATGGATGAGGCCCGCCCTTACGGCGCCTACGAGAGCCGCAGCACGATGAACGGCGCCTGCGTCTATTACAACCGTGACCTGCCCAACCCCTATTCCGAGGATTATGTGAACACTTACTTCACCCTGAAGAGCAAATATCCCTTCACGGATGGTGACGTGTATGTCTTCGGCGAACTCACCGATTGGAAAATCATGGAAGAGGCCAAGCTGCATTTCAACCGGGAACAGAACTACTGGGAGACCTGTTTCTACATCAAGCAGGGGCGTTACAATTATCAGTATGTCTATGTGCCATACGGGTCGAAGGAGATTGACGCCACCTATATCGAGGGTAGTCACTATGAGACGCATAACCAATACACGATATTCGTCTATTTCCGCGAGGAGGGCACCTCTTACGACAAGCTCATTGCCGTGGAGCACTGCTCTGTGCAATAGCCCATATCCCCGTTGAGCCCAACCCAAGCCCGACAACAATTCAACAATTCAACAATTCAACAAATCAACAATATTTCATACCTTTGCACATCATTTTTTCACAAGTTCGATAATCATTAAAATAACCCACAATATGAAAAAGATCGTACTGTTTATCATCGTTTTAACCACAGTGTTAGGCTCCTTTGGCCAAGGTAAAAAGATCAGCATTGAGAGCATCTGGGATGATTTTAAGTTCTACCCGCGCGGCGTCTCCGGCTATACGGCGATGCCCGCCAGCGACTATTACACGGTCGTGAAGCGCGGTGGTATTGAGCGCTACTCCTTTGAGACGGGTGATCGTGTGGACATGCTGTTGCCCAACGAGACCCTTAGCAAACTCAGCGACGGCAAGCTGAACACCGGTCGTCTCAGCGGCTATTCCTTCTCCAACGATGAGAAGAACATCATCCTCTGCTTCGATGAGGAGAGCATCTGGCGCCGCTCGACTTTGGCGTACTACTATGTGTATAATGTGGAGAACAAGACCCTCAAGATGGTGGCGGACACCAACACGAAGCTGCACTTTGCCGAGCTTTCCGAAGATGGTCAGCGCGTGCTCTTCGCCCGCGACTGCGATCTTTTCATCCAGGACATGAACACGGGCGCTATCACACAGATCACGCACGATGGTGAGCCCAACGCCATCCTGAACGGCTATGCCGACTGGGTCTATGAGGAGGAACTCGACATGTCGCAGGCCGCCTCCTGGTCGCCAGACGGCAGCAAGGTGGCTTTCCTGCGCTTTGACGAGCGCCGCGTCAAAGAGTTCACCATGCCTATCTATGACGAGCTCTATCCCACCGACTTCACCTACAAGTACCCGAAGGCCGGCGAGGACAACTCCCTGGTGGATGTCTATATCTACGATGTGGCCGCCAAGAGCCTCACGCGGGTGGATCTGGGCGACAACACCAACTGCTATTTCCCCCGTGTCTATTGGCAACCCAACAGCCAGGATGCCATCATCCTCAAGCTGAACCGCCATCAGAATCGTCTCGACTTCATCCGCTATAACACGGTGACCAAACAACAGGATGTGGTCTATACGGACGAGAACGACAAGTGGCTCGATGTCACCGATGACTACTATTTCCTGAACGATGGCAAGACGATGATTGTCACCTCCGAGCGAGACGGCTTCAACCATATCTACAAGGTTACCTTGGGAGGCGGACGTGTCCAGCTGACCTCTGGCAACTGGGAGGTGAACGGCATCAAGTTTGTCAATGAGAAGAAAAAGCTGATCTACTACCAGTCCAATGAGTCGGGCGTGCTCAACCGCGACCTGTATGTTATCAATTTCGATGGCAAGAAGAAGAAAATGCTCAGCACGGGCGATGGCTGGAACGAGAGTTCTTTTTGTCCTACCGGCAACTATTACCGTAACCAGTATTCCAACTTGAACACGTTGCCCGTTTATTCTATCTGCAACGCCTCTGGCAAGCAGTTGCGCGTGTTGAACGACAACCATGCGGTGAAGGAGACGATGGATCAGTATGGCTTCCAGCCGCGGGAGATCATCAGCTTCACCACGGCTGACGGCACGGTGTTGTACGGCTGGATGCTAAAGCCGGCCAATTTCAACCCCAACAAGCGCTATCCGGTGATGATGAACTGCTATGGCGGTCCCGGCAGCCAGCAGGTGATGAACGCCTACAGCAGCGCCCAGGATTTGGCCTTCTATCAGATGCTGGCGCAGCATGGCTATATCTCCGTCTGTGTGGATGGCCGTGGCACAGCTACCCGTGGCGATGCCTTCAAGAAGGTCATCTATCAGCAGATGGGCAAATACGAGGCCATCGACCAGATTGCCGCTGCTAACTATCTCAAGACACTGCCTTATGTGGATGGCGACCGTATCGGCATCTGGGGCTGGAGCTTCGGCGGCTATCTCTCCGCGCTCTCCATGTTCCGCGGCGAAGGCGCCTTCAAGATGGCCATCTCCGTGGCCCCGGTGACCAACTGGCGCTACTATGACAACATCTACACCGAGCGGTTCATGCGCACCCCGCAGGAGAATCCGGACGGCTACGATCTCAACTCGCCGACTACTTACGCCGACCAGCTCAACGGTAAATATTTCCTCATCCACGGCACGGCAGATGATAATGTGCACTTCCAGAATGCCATGGAGTTGGTGAAAGGCCTTAACGAGGCGGGTAAAGAGTACGACCAGTTCTTCTTCCCCAATAAGAACCACTTCATCATGGGCGGCAACACCCGCACCTATCTCTACAATAAATTAGCGAAGTATATCATGGATAATCTATAGGGATCTTATCGGCATCGGTAAACGTCCATGCTGACCTCGTCGTTCAGCTCTGCTTCCTTGGCCATGCAGTCTTCTTTGCTCATGTTTTCGTCTTCGAAAATCGCATGGGTATGGGCGACGTCGGTCTTGATGTAGCACTGGCACCCTGTTCTGTTGCACGAGGAGGACAAAGCGGCTAACAGCAGCAGGGCGGCGATAATAATGAATGATTTCCTCATTTTTTTATGGATTAAAAGGTTAAACTGTTTTAAAAAGAAAGGGTTATGCCGACACCTCCAGGAGTGGGTCCGAGGCTCAGCCGCAGGGAGGTGGCGGGGGTGTTGTAGCCGTTGACAAGATTCTGTATGCGTACTTTGTTGCGGATGGTCATGATGATGGCGGGCGTGAAGCAGCCCGTGGCCACCAGGGCGCTCCCCGCAACCAGGAAGAAACCGCCCATGGCACTCATCCAGATGTCGTGGCCCAGATTGTCGCTGTCCAACATGAGGTCACCGGCTTTGGACATCAGCCAGAAGGAGGAGGCGAACTGGTATATCCCGATGCCCATGCAGACTGCCGCCCCGCTGCCCAGGATGTATAGCGGGATGCTGCCGTAGATGTTTCGCTTGGCCTTGCGGTACTCTTTATACTCGGCAGCGGAAAACAAGGTCTGCAAGTCGCTGTTGCTCAGCTTGTAGAGGCTGTCAGGGCCGTTGAGGTGCATCTTGCCCCTGTGATAGTAGAGCGTCCCGACTCCGCGGTGCTGCTTGAAAGACTCGATCAGGTCGTCTTTGGTCAGCAGGGAAGGTCTTGGGAGAGAGTCGTAGAGATAGAGTGTGTCAAATACGACTTCTTCTTCGATGATATAGAGCGTGTCTTGCCCGGTGGCGGGCTCGTCCACCTGTCCGAATAGGGTGTATCCGGCGAAAAGACCGGACAGGATCAGGGTGGTGGTTAGTAATAATCTGTTAAACATATCGTTATCTTTTATTGGTGTCTTGGATGATGACCGTCTGCTGATGCTTGCGCACGACCTTTTTGACCACCACAGGAGCGGGACTCTCCGAAGGCTGGAGCGAGTCGGCCGCCAAGATCTCTTCAGGCTCCGGGGCTTCAGACTCGGAAGGGGAGTGAGCAGGGGTCGCAGGCGGGGCTTGGGGTGTTTCGGCTTCTAACGGGGAGACGATGGATGTCGGGTCGCTGGTGGACAGACTGTCCGTTGTCGCTGTGGTAGGCGAAGGGGGTTGCTCTGTGGGAGTGCTGGCGTTGGGGGAGTGGGGGAGAGCGGTGAACAGCGCGGCTCCAATGGCGACAGTGCCCAGACTCGCCATGATGGGGACCCGCATATTGTGAAGCCGGAGTCTCCGCGGGAGCGCCTGCTGGGCGGCGGCCTTCATGTCGGTATCGGGAAGAGGGTGGGTCGGCGCTATTGAATACCCCTGTATCTGCCTGCGGCAGTATCGGTCGAAGGCGAAATAAGCACTCGGGAAAAGGAAAAACCAGGTCATAAGCGGTCTCTTTTTATCTTTGGATTTGTTGAACAATATTTGTTGCAATTTTTTGCGGGCACGCAACAGATGCGATTTTGAAGTGTTGACGGAGATCCCTTGCAGCGCGGCAATCTCCTTGTGGGAGTAATGGTCAAAGATGTAGAGATTCAAGACTGTCCGATGGTGCTCCGGGAGTTCCGAGATGGCCTCCAGGATCTCTTCCTGCGTGAAGTGGGCGCTTCGGATGGCTTCCATCATCCCTTCTCCATCCATATCCTCGGAGTCGGTCAGCGTGTCAGCCATCTCCTCCACGCGCAGCTGACCGTCTTTGAGATTCTTCCGCTCATTCTCCCGCATGTACATCAGAACCGTGTTGACCGTGATGCGGATAAGCCATTGATGAAAACTGCCCGTCCCTTTGAAGGTATCCGCCTTTTCGATGGCCTTCAGAAAGGCATTGTGCGCCAGGTCCTCCGCCGTCTCGCGGTTCGCCACATAACGGTAACACACCCCGATCATCTCGTTGATGTGCTTCTGATATTGCCTTGTCCAGAACGATTTCGTCATATTGCCTTTTCCAGTATCTTAGGACTGCAAAAATATTAAAAACTCAACACCTGTTTTTTTACATTTCATTTTTTATAGGATGCAGAAAATCCAAAAGGTTGCAGTAGGCCGTAATTTTTTTTTGAATTGTCATGCAGACAAAAAAAACTCCAGCTAAAGCTATGACAAGTAGCCTATGGCTGGAGTTTCGGTGATGAAGATGGTTGCGGACTACTCCTTGTTTTGCAGTCTTCCGCGCACTTCTGCCAAGAATTCATCCACGTCAATGCCCAGGGCTTTGGCCTCTTCTACGAGAACGGCCTCCTCCTCGGGGGTGATGACGCCGTCTTCCAGGATGGCAGCCACCTTGGTGTCGAGAGTGTTGAGCAGATTCTCCTTCTCGGTAGTGTCTTCGGGAGACTCTTGGAGTTTCTTGCCGGCCTTGATCAGCACGGGGAGGTTGGCCAAAGTGCCGAGTTTCTCGAGTGCCTTGCCGCTCATCTCTTTTGCCTTGTCGGCAGCGTCGCCTACCTTCTCGGCAAACTTGCTGTCTTTGAGGTCCTCGACCATGTCTTTGGCCTTGTCGCGAACATTCTCGGCCACATCGCCCACCTTCTCGGCGAACTTGCTGTCCTTGATGTCCTCAACCATGTCTTTGGCTTTGTCGCGGGCCTTCTCAGCGACATCCGCCACTTTTCCGCCAAAATCGGAATTCTTGACATCTTCCACGGTGTCTTGTACTTTTTCTTTCACCTCTTTGGAGGTTTTTTTGAACATGTCCAAAAATTTTTGGACACATGATTTCTTTTCGGAATCTGAATTGTAATTGTCTGCCATAATTTTGAAGTTTTAAATAGTGAAGCAAAAATACATTTTTTTTCCAAAAAAAATCATTTGAAGTTCAAGAGGATCAAATAGTGACCATACTGACTTTTTTTTTATCTTTGCACCTTGCAAATCTAAATTTATGAATATGCGTAAATCTTTACTTCTCACTCTTTTGATTGCGACCATTTTCAGCATCGCCCGCGCTGACGAGGGCATGTGGTTGCCCCTTTTTCTGAAATATAACGAGGCTGAGATGCAGTCGCTGGGTTTCAAGCTGACGGCGGAGGATGTCTATAGCGTCAACCATCACAGTATGAAAGACGCGGTGATGTTGTTTGGCGGCGGCTGTACCGGCGAGCTTATCTCCTCCCAGGGCCTGGTGCTCACCAACCACCACTGCGGCTATTCCAACGTGCAGGCTCATAGCACGATGGAGCACAACTATCTGCAAGACGGCTTCTGGGCCAAGACGATGGCCGAGGAGATACCCACACCCGGACTCACCGTCACCTTCCTCATCTACATGGAGGATGTGACCAGGCAGGTGCTCAAGGACGTGAACAGCAACACCGGTGAGAAGGAGCGTCAGGAGTTGGTGAAGCGCAACTCTGAGACCATCATCGCCAAGCTGGAGAGCACCACGCCGTTCAAGGCGGCCATCAAGCCCTTCTACTATGGCAACCAGTACTTTATGTTCGTCACGCAGACCTACCGCGATGTCCGCTTGGTCGGCGTACCCCCGGAGAGCATCGGCAAGTTCGGCGGCGACAGCGACAACTGGATGTGGCCCCGCCATACCGGCGATTTCTCCCTGTGGCGCATCTACACCGACAAGAACGGCCAGCCCGCTGACTATTCCCCCGACAACGTGCCGATGAAGCCCGCCAAATGGTTCCCCATCTCCATTGGTGGCGTGAATGAAGAGGACTTCACCCTCGTCTTCGGTTACCCGGGCACCACGCATCAGTTCTATCTCTCCGATGCGGTCGATATCGTGGCCAATGTGCAGAACCCTATCGCCATCCAGGCCCGCACCATCCGTCTGGATGCGATGAAGCGCTATATGAACCAGGATCCTCGCATCCGCCTCATGTATTCCGCCAAGGCCAACAGCATCTCCAACGGCTGGAAGAAATGGCAGGGCGAGAGCAAGGGCATCCGCGAGTGTAATGTGGTGGAGAAGAAACAGAAAGAGGAACAGGACTTTATCCGCTGGGTCAACGCCGACCCAACCCTCAAGGACGAGCTGGGCAACCTGATTCCCGAGATGAGGAGTCTCTACAAGGATTATCGTTCACAAGTGCAAACCACCACCTACATCTCAGAGTGCCTTTTTGGTGTTGAGATGATTCAGAAAGTGGTGCACCCCTTCGTGCGTACCCTCGTGCAGGGTGATGAGGCCAGCTTTGCCGCCAACCGCGACAAAATTATCGCCAACTACCAGAAATTCTGTGAAAGCTATTACCAGCCCATCGACAAGGAGTGCTTCGTGAACCTGCTGACCTACTATTTCACCTCCCAGGATATCAGCCAAATACCCACCGCTCTGCAGAAATATTGTGGCGGAGATTTATGTGGCGCGGAATCGGAGGTCAAGGCTAAAATGGAGCAACTTTGGGAGAAAATGTCCACTACGGCACCCTATTTCACCGACCAGACCAAGTTTGTGGATTATCTCTCCAAGGCTAACTATAAGAAGGTCGCCAAGCTCGCTAACAGCGAGATCGTGACGCTCTATAATGAGCTTTTCAAGGTTTATGTGGATACCTACAGCAAGTCGCGGGAGACCGAAAAAGAGTTGGACAAGCACTATCGCGACTATGTGAATGCTTTGATGTCCAAGGAGAGCGACAAGGTCTTCTATCCGGATGCCAACCTGACGTTGCGCGTCACTTATGGCCAGGTGAGCGGTTTCTCTCCCGCTGACGGCGTCCAGTATGCGCACTACACCACCTTGGACGGCATCATCGCCAAAGAGGATCCGGATGTGTATGACTACAAGGTGGACCCGAAGCTGAAACAGCTGTGGGAGAAGAAGGACTATGGCCGCTATGCCAACAGCAAAGGTGAGCTGCCGGTCGCCTTCATCGCCAGCAACCACACCACGGGCGGCAACTCCGGCAGTCCGGTCATCAACGCCAACGGCCATCTCATCGGCACCAACTTCGACCGCGTCTGGGAAGGTACCATGAGCGATATCAACTACGATGTGAGCCGCTGCCGCAACATCAGTCTGGACGCCCGCTATTTCCTCTTCATCGTGGACAAGTTCGCTGGCGCCCAGAACCTTATCGATGAGATGACTATTGTAGAAGACTAATTTTCCTTTCACCATGATCTCTTTTGATGATATCGACAAATACGACTGGCAGTATGCGCTCTATATGCGGTATCTCTGTCTCGTTCACAATCGTATTTACTACCGGAACTTTTACATTCTGAATCAGGAGAACATACCGCCGAGAGGCGTGCCGACCCTCGTCATAGCCAATCATCAGAACGGTCTGATGGATGCCATGGCCATCTTGCATACGATGTTCAAAGACCAGCGCCAGCCTGTCTTCATTGCGCGGGGCGATATCTTCAAGAAGGATCGGGTGGCCAAGATCCTGCGTTTCCTCAAGATCATGCCCACCTTCCGTACCAGAGATGGCAACGTGGACGATGTGCGCAGCAACCTCGGCCTCTTCAACCGCGCCGCCAAGGTCCTGTGCGACGGAGGCACTATCGTCATCTTCCCGGAGGCCGCCCATCAGCATGGTCACTACATGAGCACCTTCAAGAAAGGGTTCGCCCGTATCGCCTTCGCCGCCGAAGAGATGAAAGACTACAATCTCGGCGTCAAGGTGCTGCCTATCAATATCCACTATTCCAATTATTTCACCTTCCAGAGCGATTTGATGGTGACCATCGGCGAGCCATTCACCTTCGGGGAGTTTCTCGACATGTACAAGGAGAATCATGACACGGCCTATCATGCGCTGATAGACAAGGCCCGCGCTCGTGTCAAAGAGTTGACGCCCGACATTGACATTCCAGAGTATTACAATGAGATAGAGTCGCTGACCCAGATGATGAGCGACCCGCTGCTCCATGCAAAGAAGTTACGCGCAAACTACTTGCCTAACCAGAAGGATGCGGCTATGACCATCATCGCCAAGATCAAACAGTTTAAGGAGAACAAACCCGAAGAGTTTGAAAGACTGATGCTGCAGACACGCGAGTATCAGTCGTTGCTCCAAAAGACCAATCTGAACCACTGGGTCGTCAATAGAAAACTGCATGTGCCAGCCGTGGTCCTGAGAACTCTTGGACTGCTGGTCACCCTGCCACTCTTCCTCTTCGGCTTCATCAACAACTTCGTGCCTCGTTATGTCACCAAGCATTTCACCGACAAAGTGAAAGATCCGATGCTGCACTCTTCTTTCCAATATGTCATCGGCACACTCCTCACCTTCCCGGTGTGGTATCTGTTGCTTTTCGCCGTTGTCTGGATCCTCAGCAAGCATTTCTGGGTGGCGTTGTTGTATGTCCTGCTTACATTAGGCACTGCTTTCCTGGTGCATCATTATAAAATACACTTCAAAAAGCTCATCCAAGTCTTCCGTGCCAGATATATCCGAAAAACCGATGACTACCAAAAGCTTTCGGAGCTCAATACGGAGATTGTGGGTGTTATGGAGCAGTTGTTGTTCTAAATACTTTTTCTTGCGATGATTCAGATCAACAAGCTCTCCGTTAACTTCACTGGCGACTTTTTGTTCCGCGATGTCTCCTTTGTGGCGGGCGACCGTGACCGTATCGGTCTGGTGGGCCACAATGGTGCCGGCAAATCTACCCTGCTCAAGATCATCCACCGCGAGATGGAGCCCACCTCCGGCACGATGGTCATCACCACCGGCTACAAGACCGGCTATCTGCCGCAGGAGCTGGCGGAGACCTCCTACAAGACTGTTTGGGAAGAGACCATGTCGGCCTTTGTGGAGGTGAAAGAGCTGGAAAACAAGATCCAGCGGCTGACCAACCAGCTGTCGGAGCGTACCGATTATGAGTCGGAGGAGTATGCCCAGCTGGCGCAACAACTGTCGGATGCCAACGACCGTCACCAGCATCTGGGCGGCAACACCATCGAAGGCGAGGCTGAGAAGGTGCTCGCCGGTATGGGCTTCAAGCGCAGCGACTTCCAGCGTCCCATGGCGGAGTTCAGCAACGGCTGGCAGATGCGCGTATGCCTTACCAAGATCCTGCTTCAACAACCCGAGATCGTGCTCCTTGACGAGCCCACCAACCACCTCGACATTGAGTCTATCCAGTGGCTGGAGGACTATCTGGCCAACTACAGCGGCTGTGTCATCCTCGTCTCCCATGACCGCGCCTTCCTGGATCGTGTCACCAACCGGACGGTCGAGATCACCTGCGGTACCATCCAGGACTACAAGTGCAGCTATTCGCAGTATGTGGAGCAGCGGCTGGAGCGCATCGAGCACCAGCAGGCCGCCTATGAGAACCAACAGCAGCAGATTGCACAGATAGAGCGCTTCATCGAGCGTTTCCGCTATAAGGCCACCAAGGCCCGACAGGTGCAGAGCCGTATCAAGATGCTGGAGAAGATGGACCGGGTTGAAATTGACGACTACGACAGTAGCTCCATCACCTTCAAGTTCCCGCCCGCGCCGCACTCCGGACGCATGGTCGTGGATGCCAAGCAGCTCTCGTTAGGCTATGGCACCTTGAATGTGTTGGATAAGATCGACTTCCATCTGGAGCGTGGCGAGCGAGTCGCCTTCGTGGGCCGCAATGGTGAAGGCAAGTCCACCATGGTGAAGGCCATTGTCGGCGAGCTGGCCCCGCAGGGCGGACAGCTGGACCTCGGCTATCAGGTCGTCATCGGTTACTACGCCCAGAACCAGGCCAAGCTGCTGGACCCCGAAAAGACCGTCTTCGAGACCATAGACGATGTGGCCGTGGGCGACATCCGACCGAAGATACGGACCATCCTCGGCAGCTTCCTCTTCGATACGGAGGCCACCGAGAAGAAGGTGAAAGTGCTCTCCGGCGGCGAGAAGGCCCGCCTGGCCCTGGCCAAACTGCTGCTCTCGCCCTTCAACCTGCTCATCCTTGACGAGCCTACCAACCACCTCGACATGCCCTCCAAGGACGTGCTCAAAAATGCCTTGCTGCAATATGAGGGTAGTCTGATATTGGTCTCCCACGACCGTGACTTCCTGCAGGGGCTGTCCACCAAGACCTATGAGTTCAAAGACCACCAGTTGCGGGGCTACACGGGCGATGTCTATGACTTCCTTCAACAGCGCAAGATAGAATCGCTCAACGAGTTGCAACGCAACCAGGCGGCCAGTTCCGGAACGGGCGACAAGGCCGTTTCCAGCAACAAGGAGAGCTACGAGCAGCGCAAGGCCCAGGAGGCTGCCGACCGGAAGAAAAAGAACCGCTTGCGCAAGCTGGAGGATGAGGTGGAACAGTTGCAGCATCAGGTGGCCGAGATTGAGGAGAAGCTGGCCCAGCCCGACCAATACGCTGCCGAGATAGCTTCCGGCGAACTGTACCGTGCATACGAATCCGCCAAGCAAAAGCTGGAGGAGAAAGAGATGGAGTGGCTGGAGCTGAGCGAGTAGGGGAGTCTGACACCAATGACCACAAAGGGATGATTTACCTTAATGAACATATTGACGATTTGGACATAGAGTCCGCTTTGGCGGAGGTCTCCCCGCAACGGCGTGAACGAGTGCTTCGTTTGCGTTCCGACAAGAACAAACGGCGCTCGTTAGCCGTGTATCTGCTGCTGAAAGAGGGACTTCAACAAGAATATGGCATCATCGACAATCCCGTTTTTGAGTTCTCCCCCGAAGGGAAACCTGCCTTGGCCGGGTATCCAGACATCTTTTTCAGTCTCAGTCATGCAGGGAATGTGGCCCTTTGCGCCATCGGTCAGCAGCCGGTGGGCGCGGATGTGGAGGTGCTTCGAAACATCAGGCCGGAATTGATCTCTTATACCATGAATGAAGCGGAACAGGCCTGGATCCATGCCCAGCCGGAGGTGCCCATGGCCTTCTTGCATCTATGGACCCGTAAGGAGGCCGTGCTGAAACTCACGGGTTCAGGACTCCGTAGCGATATGACTACTGTCCTGTCCGATGAAAAACAGTATCGGATAGAGACGGTTTTGCAGAAAGACTATGTCTATTCCATCGCTTGGTGGAAAGATAGGGTTTAGAGGGAAGGCCTTTTACTTCAACACCCGCTCCAGATAGTCCACGGTGATCTCCACGGGACGGTACGGACAGACGGTGAAGTTGTGGTCGTAGTATTCAAGCTCATAGTATTCACTGCCGGACCAGGTCTGGTGGAAGCGTTCCCCGCAGGTGTAAGGCACCAGACGGTCACCGGTGCCGTGGATGATGCAGGCGTTGCCGTGATAGTTGGCGGAGGTCTCGAAGATCGGAAGGCGCGACACGGTCTTCAGATATCGGTAGCCGAGGGCTATGCCATTGCTCAGCACGAGACTGTCGGGCAGGTCCAGGGGGTCGAACTCGATGCCGAAGAGGTAGCCGCGCACCACATCGTCTCGTACGGAAGAGGCCGGCGCCAAGAGCACCACCGCCTGGATGTCTTCCGGATGCTTGCCTGCCACCATGGCCGCCACCACCGCGCCCTGCGAGTGGCCCACTAATGCGATGTCATCCACAAAGCGTAGGTCGCGCGCGTATGCCAGCACCTGCTCCAAATCCTCCATCTCATTCGGGATGGTCATATCTACAAACTTGCCTTCACTTTTGCCATGTCCGTTGAAGTCGAATGTCAATGTGGCAAATCCGTTTGTATGTAGTTGTTTCTCAATCCGATGCATCAAGTCGAAGTTGTGGTCGCAATTCAAGCCGTGGCAGAGGATCACCAGGTCGCTGCTTCCGCCAGGATGGGTGTTGGGCACATACAAGACCGCTGATAACTTGCCCTTGCTGCCGTCAATGGAGATTTGCATCTCCTTGTCTCCCACAATGGTCGATGGTGTTTTATCGAACAACTCATGCAGTTTGTTCTCAATCTTATATGACAGCACCGTACTCACCAGCACTTTGCCGTCTGGACCGATGAGATATAGGGAGGGTATCCATCTAACCCCGTATGCCTTGGCCACGTCTGACTGCGCCATGCGCTTCAGCTCGCTTACCTGCGCGTAGGGGATGCCCAGCTTCTCGATGCATTTTATCCAACTCTCCTTGTCTGTGTCAAAGGAGACTCCGAGGAACTCCACCCCTTGGTCGTGGAATTTGTTGTAGAGGCGGATGACCTCTGGCGCGTCCTTGCGGCAGTCGGGGCACCACGAAGCCCAGAAGTCGATGACGACATATTTTCCTTTGGCAAAATCGCTGAATCTGAGAGTTTTGCCTTCTGGGGTCTGCAGTTGGAAGTCGGGGGCGAGGGTGCCGGGTTTCAGCAGCTCGGCGGCGTACTTTTCGTCAAGATCAGGTACCTGTGCCTGCAGGCAGAGCAGCGCCGACAGGAACAGCCAAGTCAGCATGGCGCGAGTGAGGTTTTTCATTGTCAAAGTTTTTATCAATAATATAATTCAGACTGCAAAAGTATAAAAAAGCAGGAAGAGAAGATCTGGGTGGTGTGGATTTTTTTAATGAATGCGTTGTTTTTTTCAAGGAACATTCAGCCACCTAAAATTAAATATGTATCTTTGCAGTCTCTAAAAATTGATGTTATGAGTTTTTTTGGATTTGAAAAACAGGAACCGCGGGAGTTCAACTACAAACCCCGTTTTTATGATCCGGACAAGGAACGTTCTACGGGCGACAAGCAGACGGATTTTGCCAACAAGTTGCATCGGGAATGGAGCAACAAGCGTCATCATCGTGCCGGTGACAACAAGTTCGCATGGTTACCCATCATCACCATCGTCTTCTTTGCGTTGGTGCTGGCGTTTGTTTTCTTCAAGTTTTTCGCTTAATCAGGCAGGAGCGCGCGTATGAGTGACATTATCAAGTTGCTGCCCGAGGTGGTGGCGAATCAGATTGCGGCCGGGGAGGTGATCCAGCGGCCTGCTTCTGTCGTGAAGGAGCTGTTGGAGAACTCCGTGGATTCCGGCGCCACCGAGATTCAGCTGATTGTGAAAGATGCGGGGCGCACGCTGATACAGGTGATCGACAACGGCAAGGGCATGTCCTTCAACGATGCCCGTCTCTGTTTCGAGCGCCATGCCACCTCCAAGCTGCGGACTGCCGATGATCTGTATCATATTCAGACTAAGGGTTTTCGCGGAGAGGCTTTGGCCTCCATCGCGGCTATTGCCTATGTGGAACTCAAGACCAAGCAGGCGGAAGACGCGGTGGGCACGGTGGTGACCATCGAGGGTGCGGAGGTCAAGAGCCACGAGCACTGCGCCACACAGGACGGTACCTCCATCGCGGTGAAGAATCTCTTCTTCAACGTGCCCGCACGCCGCAACTTCCTGAAGTCCGACAATGTGGAGATGACCCATGTGGAAGAGGAGTTCTACCGTGTGGCCTTGATTCACCACGAACTCGCTTTCTCGCTGTATCACAACGGCAAGATGGTCTATCATCTCTCCCCGACAAACCTGAAGCAGCGTATCATCAATATCTTTGGGAATTCTTTCAAGGATAAACTCTATCCTGTTGATCAAGAGACAGATATTGTAAACATTCACGGCTTTATCGCCAAGCCGGAGAACGCCAAAAAGAAGAAGAGTGAGCAGTACATGTTCATCAACAATCGCTATGTGCGCCACCCGCTGCTGAACTATGCCGTGGAGCAGGCCTATTCCCAGCTGATACCGCAAGGCTATCGCCCCGCCTATTTTATGGCTATTGAGGTGGATCCTTCCAATGTGGACATTAACGTGAGTCCTACCAAGGTGGAGGTCAAGTTGCAGGACGACAAGCTGCTTTTTGGTTTTGTGCATGCCGCTGTCAAGAAGAGCCTGGGCACCATGGCCTTGTCGCCACAGATAGATTTCGACCTGGATCCTATCTTCGAGCTTCCTAAAAAGCCAGATGATCGCCCCATCGTCATCCCGACAGTGGAGCATAACCCCAATTATAATCCCTTCGATACGGTGCCGCAAACCAGACAGTCGAGTGGCAAATCACATCCCTATCAATGGAATGAACGTGCTAATGTATCCACCTGGAATAATTTCTTGGAGGGGCTGAAGACGGAACACCTCCGGAATCAAGAGCCCGAGCAGTTGGAGGCCAATCTGAATCCTCAGACGGGTGAGATTATGAAGGAGGAGCTGCCAGACGATTTCCCCTTCTTCGTGATGCAGGACCGCTATCTCTTCGTGATGCTCCACGATCGTGCCATGGTGGTCAATGTCGTGGCCGCGCGCGAGCGCATCCTCTACGACCGGAATATCAAAGCCCTGATGGAAACGCCTGTCAGTGTGCAACAGAGCCTCTTTCCCTCAACAGTGACCCTGACCCCTGCCCAAGCTGACTTGGCCGATTCGCTGAGGACGGAATTCCTGCAGCTGGGTTACGATCTGGAGAAGATAGACATGACCCACTTTGCGGTCAACGGCACACCAAACAACGAGGAGGAAGAGGGAGATTTACAGACGATTATTGTCAATATCCTGGATGAATTCAAAAGCAACACATTCCTGCACCGGGCCGACAAATACCAAAACATCGCGCTATGCATGGCCAAGCAATACAAGAACCGCGCCGTGTCGCTGCGCACGATGGAGGCGGTGTCCGAGTTCTTGAGACAGCTTTTCGCCTGTGAATGTCCCACGATATCTCCTTCGCAAAAGAAAATCATTCACTATTTTGATGCCGAGAATTTGGAGGCATTATTTTGAAATATGCATCGGATAGAAGTAGAACATATTGATTTTCAATACAATCAACAGCCTATCTTTCAAGATCTATCGGTCTCGTTGGAGGAGGGCGAGTTTTGTGCCGTAGTCGGACCTAACGGTTCAGGCAAGACCACCTTGTTGAAGTGTATGGCTGGTCTGCTGGCGCCCACTTCGGGCCATGTTCTCGTGGGCGGCCGCGCTGTTTCAGCGTATAGTCCGATGGAGTTTGCCCGCCAGGTCTCCTTTGTGCCACAGCATCAGGACACCATTTTTGACATGTCGGTCTATGAGATGGTGTTGATGGGACGGAACCCTTATCAGAAGCACTGGCAGATGCAGTCGGCGGAAGATGAGGAGGTGGTGATGCAGATGTTGGAGAAGTGCCATATTGCACAATTGAAAGATCGAAATATCAGTGCCTTGAGCGGCGGCGAGCTGCAGCGTACGCTGATTGCCCGTGCCATGGCGCAGCAGACTCCCATCATGTTGCTTGACGAGCCACTCTCCAATTTGGACGTGTCGCACAAGTTCGAGATCATGGACATCTTGGCGGAGTTGAATGCGACTGGGCAGGTGACGGTGGTCATCGTGATACACGACTTCACCATGGCCATGGAGTATGCTCGTCAGGCGTTGTTGATGAAGTCGGGCAGGGTGTTGGCCCATGATGACGTGCGTGCGGTCCTCACGCCTGCGAGCCTCCGGGATTGCTTTGATTTGGATGACTCTTTGATAGTCAGTGAGCGGGGCGTGGTGACGCGAAAGGTTTGATAACCACCTTGTCTACAACAGGTTGTTTGATTTTCCCTAACAGGGTTAGGGGATGTCAAAAAAAAATGTACTTTTGCGGCCTCAAAACGGAGAGATGGCAGAGCGGTCGAATGCGGCGGTCTTGAAAACCGTTGAGGGTCACACCTCCGGGGGTTCGAATCCCTCTCTCTCCGCAAGAAAAAACAAGGCAATAGCCTTGTTTTTTTGTTTTCAGACCTTTGTCGAACGCTTGCGTTCGTAAAAAGGGATGGAAACAAAAGGTCATTGCGCAGCAATGTTTTTTCTTGCAGGGACGCCCGCGGCAGCGAAAGGGATCTGTAATCCCTCACCTTGAGGGACTTTGTCGGACGCTTGCGTACATATAATCAAAAAATCTCCCCATCCCAAAGCATCTTGAAAAAATCGGTCACATAGATCAATTCTATATCGCCAGAGGGCCTTGTTATAGGGTCTAGGGAGACCAGTATCAGTCGGCAGTCTGGATATTCGTCCTTGAATGCCTTGAGGCCGGCCTTATGCCGTGTTTTCACCTCCTCGCTGGATTTGATTTCAATGGCGATCTTGGCATCGCCGATGATGGCATCCACTTCCTGATGATTGTAAGTGTGCCAGTATGAAATCTTCTCGCGTCGGCGGAAATAACCACGATACGCGATAATTTCCTGCATAACCAGATGCTCGAAAGCGTGGCCGTAATCATCGGAACCACGTCTCAGATGGTGACGCCCCATCAGATAGTTCGCCAATCCCACATCGAAATAGTAGAATTTTGGTGCCTGCACCACCTTGCGTTTCACCACCTTTGTGTAAGAAGGTATCTCGTAGCCCATCAGGGTGTCCTTCAGAATATGATAATAGGCTTTGACCGTTTTTGCTGCTACGCCGCAGTCGCTTGCAATGTTCGAATAATTAATCATCTCTCCGTCTGAAATGGCGGCGGCTTCCATAAACTGTTCGAAGGCTTCGACATCCTGAACGGCAGCTTCGTCCCGAATCTCTTCCCTGAGATAGATATCTACGTAGGCCTCCAGACGGTCGGTAGCATCATCAACAAGATAGTGACGAGGAATCATCCCGTTTTGTACCGCCTTGTCTATCTGGTAGTCGGGCACCTCTTTCCAGACCAAAGGAAACAAAGTCCTTGGGATGGCTCTGCCACCAAGAGTGTTTGCCCCAGACCGTTTCAACTTGCGGGCACTTGAGCCACTGAGTATAAAGCGAAGCCCTTTGTTGACCATCAACCAGTGGACACTGTCGAGCAACTCGGGGACTTTCTGTATTTCATCGATGATGACCAGTGTGCCGGCAGGTTTAGCAAGAAGAGCCTGACGGAAAGAATCAGGGTTGCGCTTGAATGCTTTCCTCACATTGGCGATGAGCAGGTCGTAATAGACAGCCCCTGGAAACCGCTCTTGGAGAAGCGTGGATTTCCCCACCTGACGAGCTCCAAACAAGAACATCCCCTCGTCAAGTTGGTTCTCAATATCAAAGATTCTCTTGTACATATTTCTATTAATTTTGATAACGCACGTCCGATTTTTTTATGAAATTCGGGAATACGGGTGCAAAATTACTAAAATTTCTAAAACAAACAACCCTCGACGATATTTTTTTCTCTGCAGCTTTATCGAACGCTTGCGTACGTAAAAAGGGATGGGAACAAAATGACATTGCGCAGCAATGCTTTTTATTGCAAGGACGCCCGCGGCAGCGAAAGAGATCTCCAATCCCTCACTTTGAGCGCCTTCGGCGGCAGCTTGCTGACAACCATCACCCATTCATGACATTTACGTGTTAGTTGACAAAAAAAAGACTATCTTTGCAAAAAATTTCGTCACAAGGAAAGGCCTGAAAGGAAGGAAGCTTATGGTAATCTTATTCAACAAACCCTACGGCGTGCTGAGCCAGTTCACCCCTGAGGCGGGGCATCGGGCCCTCGACGAGTTCGGTTTCCCGCCCGGAGTATATGCCGCGGGACGGCTGGACCACGACAGCGAGGGCGCCCTGCTGCTGACGGACGACGGACGGCTGGTCAAGCGGCTGCTCGATCCGAAGAATGCCCACCCGCGCACCTACCTCGCGCAAGTGGATGGGGAGATTACCGATGAAGCGCTGCAAAAACTGAGGAAAGGGGTCGTCATCAAAGGCTACCATACCCGGCCCTGCAAGGCAGATAGGGTGCTGCCGCCGCAAGACCTCTGGGAGCGCGTGCCACCTATCCGTTATCGCGCCAACATCCCTACCAGCTGGGTTCGCCTCACCCTCACCGAGGGCAAGAACCGCCAGGTGCGCCACATGACCGCCGCGGTCGGCTTCCCAACCCTACGGCTCATCCGTGTCCAAATAGGCGACCTTGGCCTGGGCTCCCTCCAGCCGGGGGAGTGGAAGGTTGTCGAATAGGGATAAAGGACAGTACAAAAGTTGGCAATAAGGGTTATCCAACTTTTTGTATATTTGCTGCCCAGTTTTTTGTAAAAAAATAACAACATTAAATACTTTTGAAAGATGAAGAAGATAGTCTTTGTGACAGGTGCCAATAAGGGCATAGGTTTCGGTATTGCAAAACATCTTGGCTTAAGTGGCTGGCAGGTCATCGTGGGCGCACGCCACTGTGAAAGGGCGGAATTGGCCGTTGAAAAGCTGAAATCCCTGGGCGTCGATGTGATTGGATGGGTGAATGTGGAGCTCCGCGACACGGAGAGCCTGGCCCAGACGGCCAAAGAGATCAACGAGAAATATCCCGGGCTGACCCTGCTGGTGAACAATGCGGGCATTCCTGGCGACATGTCCGTGGATGCCCAGCACACCCGCATGGAAGATATTCGGGAGACCCTCGAGGTGAACTTCGTGGGGACCTTTGCGCTTACCCAATTGCTGATGCCCCTGCTGGAGCAAAACCACGGACGGATTGTCAATGTCACCGTCCCGTCCGAGATCAGTCCCTACTGGCACCCGCTGGCATACGTGACGAGCAAGGCCGCCCAGAATGCCATGATGGGCGTGATGGCCATGGAATTCCAGCAAAAGGGATCATCACTGGAGATCTTCTCCGTGCATCCGGGTCCCACCACAACCGACCTGAATGGCAACATGGCTTTGCCAGGGTTTCATGACATCGATACGGTGGGTGAGAAAATGGCCGAGCTTATCAATGACGGCCTCAGCCATCAAGGTGAGTTTGTGGAGCTCTATCCGATCGTCAAAGAAGACTAGCGGCCCTATGTTACCACTCGCGTCATGAAGCAGATTGTCGTCATAATAGGCATGTTGCTGTGCTTGTACGGTGTGGCGGCGCAGAACTCGGCCCGCGACTATAAGGCAAGCCTGGATATCCCAGGCTGGACCTCTTTCGTCGTTTCTCCTTCGGGTGAAATCTGGATGAGCGACAATTATAATGTTTGGCATACGATCGGCATGTCAGATACTTGGAAGGCAGTGCCGCACCCATACAGTTATGCGGTGGATTTCAGCTATGTGGTGTGTCCCGACACCAACACAGTGCTCATTTTCGGCAGAATCTTTGATCCGTCTGACACAAACTCGCGCTATAACAAGTACTTGCGCTCTGCCGACGGAGGCAAAACTTGGCAATACTTGTCTATGCCGTATCGGATGCAACGAGACAAGATCTGTGTGGTGGGTTGTGATGGCGGACAGGTCTGGCTTCGCGTGGATAGTATCATGTATCTTTCGACCGACAAAGGTCTGCATTTTCAGGAGATTGCGAAGATTCCTGACCCGAAGTTCCGTTTTGACATGGACGATAACGGGCAAGACGGAATGGGCCGGCTCAATTGGAAGGATTCAATGGGCATTTCAAGGGAAAGTCTGGTGATGACACGCGACAACTGGGCACACTATGAGAAAATTCCCACCCCATACGACCAACATCCTGAAATCAAGAAGAATTATTTTTTCTACTCCTTTGCGATTTGCCGCTCCAAGATGGTAATGGAGCAGGCTGATCGCTACTTCTGGACCTCTATCGACTCCATCTCTTGGCGGGAGATTCCGCTTAACATCCGTGATTTCGCCGTGGATCGACAAAACGAAGAATGGGTGATGGTCACTCGGGAGAACCAAATGCTCCGGAGTGCCGATTTGATCACTTTCGACACTGTTAACACAAACGGCCCCTGTTATTTTACCGTGATAAAACAAGCCGACAGACAAGCAGTTTATGGGCTTTCTTTTAATGAAGAACAATTCCATTGGAAACAAGGCCGAATAGATAGTCTGTATCGGATTACAGCTGAGGGGATGACTGCCTGTGGACTTTATACTGAAAATATACCACTGAGGCCTAATCAGTATTTTCCTGTTTATCGTCATGATGGAGCCGTTGTGTGGAAGTCAAATGTCAAGGATGCTCGGGTTGCCGTGGGCAGCAGCCCCCAAGATCTTATCTTCTTTGACCAACATGATCAAAGGTGGTACCGGCATCTGAAAACTCCGTTCACAATTCGGGAAGTGCAGGTCGGCACGGGCAAACTTGCCGGGTGTCTGCTCCTCTCAGACGGTGCGCAACAATACCTTGTGAAGATGGATACACCGGAAATCACCCCCTTCCGCTATGAGCGGCCGTTGGATAAGTTTCTGAAAAGCCCGGTAGTGTCGGTGGATATTGAGTATAAGTTCCACGCTTGCGAAGGACAAAGCTACTCGGAGAGGGTCCTTTATCGACTGGAGGACAATGATTTTGTCATCAAGAAATTGTCGCTTTGGAAGAAAGGAGCGAAGTTCACACACACCTTCACGGCCGATCAGCTTCGTCAGGAGCTGGAGGCACTCAACACGGGTTACAATGCAGCTGTGCGCGTGTCCGATCTGGGATTCACGCAGGCCGATTACGATTCTCTTAGACGTTATTTCTCTCGGTCGATATTCGATGTTAGTGTCTCGTGCGACAGCGCCACCCGAGAGCGCATTTTGGTCATTCTTCCCCAGCTGGACGACAGCATCTGGACGAAAATCATTAAAAGTTACCAGGAAGGAGGCTGCACCGCTTTCAGCACTTTTAAAATCACCTTTCAAAACAAGGCGGGCAAATCGTTGGTGGTGAGCTGCACTGACGATGCGTGCAACTATGGTTTTTTCCCTTACATGACGCCCTTCCAAATCCAATGCGACAATCTTTTGTTTCCCGCCACGAGCCTTCCTTTCATGCGCTTTGTCGGTGAAATCAAAGGTCCCTCCATGAAAGATGCCAACTTCTCCAATTTCAGCTTGCTGATGAAAGCGTATCGCTATGTCTTGTGGCATCGGGAAGCGTTCGGAATATAGGGAGAAGCATGCGATGGAACAATCGGGAATAATGTGAAATAAATAAAAACATAGTGATGGAAATCATCACGGTGATAATAGAGCGGAACAATGACGGCAGTTATACGGCGGTGCCGCAACACAACCACAAAATCGGCTTTATCGAGATGAGGAAAGAGTCGTCCGTCAACCAAGACTGTGCAACGCATCCAAGAAGGGATTACGCGGTTTTCTGAGGAGTTACGAAGGGTGTGTTTGGTGTAATCTCCAGATTTCCCTATTGCCTTTATTCCCTTAGAACTGGAAGTAAATGAACGGCTGTAAATCCGCAGAGACGAACTGGTATAGCACGAAGACCACCACCACCACGATGATGCCGATGACCCAGACGGGCAGCATGGCGAAGTTCATGCGGTACCATCTCTTCCATCTATCAGGTAGCCAGTGGATGATCATGCCGAGAACGAAGAGAATGAAGACGGTGCGGTAGTTGTGAATGATGTCGGGAATCACGGCCGTATTCCAGCTGTCGCCGATGCTGTTGACCATGCTCTTGGCGGTGTTCCAGGCGGTCTCGTTAGCCAGCGCGGGGTCGAGGTTGGAGCCGGAACGGAAGAACAACCGCGTGAAGGTGATGAAGACGAAGGTCTGCGTGATGCCCCACACTTTATCCAGCCAAGGTACATCCCTTGTCGGGAAAACCAGCGAGTAGGTGGACTTGATCAGCGTTCCCGCAGTTATCACGCCCGTCCAGACGCAGGCGATGCGCAGGATGGGGGCTGGGAAGAAGTGGTTGCAGACCATGAAGATGGCAAAGATGCCGCCGATGACGAGCGGCTTCACCCAGTTGTTGCAGTGCCGCCAAATCTTGTAGCCGAGGATGCCGAGTCCGTTGAGACCACCCCAGATCATGAAGTTCCAGGAGGCCCCGTGCCACAAGCCGCCCAACAGCATGGTGTTCATGTTGTTGAGGTTGGTGCTGATCTTCAAACGCGCCTTCTTGGACGCGATGGAGAAGATGGTCAGGATGACCGCTATTGAGGCGATGATGATGGTGATGACCGCGCTCTTGGTGAGCATGATGATGACGAAGGCGATGAACAGGATGCAGAAATAGGTGCCGAATGTGGCATTCCGGTTGCCGCCTAACGGGATGTAGAGATAGTCTTTCAGCCAGTTGGAGAGCGAGATGTGCCACCGTTTCCAGAAGTTGCCGGCGTTGGTGGCCTTGTAGGGCGAGTTGAAGTTCGTGGGCAGGTGGAAACCCATCAGCATGGCCACGCCGATGGCGATGTCGGTATAGCCGGAGAAGTCAGCATAGACCTGCAACGAATAGATGAACAGCGCCGACAGATTCTCAAAGGGCGTGAACAAGGAGGGGTTGTTGAAGACGCGGTCCACGAAGTTGACGGCCAGGTAGTCGCTCATGATCAGCTTCTTGGCCAAGCCGTTGAGGATCCAGAAGACGGCGATGCCGAACTGGCGCTTGCTCAACGAGAAGGGTTTGTACAACTGCGGCACGAAGCTGTCGGCACGCACGATGGGACCTGCCACCAGCTGTGGGAAGAAGGAGACGTAGAAGCCGAAGTCCAGGAGGTTGCTGACATGTGCCACCTTCTTGCGATAGACATCCACCACATAGCTGATGTTCTGGAAGGTGTAGAAGGAGATGCCCACGGGCAAGAGGATCTTGGAGGCGTCGAAGTAGTTCTTGCCCGTCCAGTCGTTCGTCCACTGGGCCAGCCAGTTGATGACTTCATGCTGACTGCCCACCATGGTGTTGTAGGCATCGGTGAAGAAGTAGGCGTATTTGAAATAGCAGAGGATGGCGAGATTCAGTACCACGCCGGTGATCATATAGGTCTTGCGTGCCCATTGCCGTGGCGACTTGTCCAACAATATGCCGATGAAGTAATTGTAGAACATGTCGAAGATGAGGATGAGCACGAAGAGGCCGCTGGTCTTGTAGTAGAAGAAGATGCTGGCGAAGAAGAGGAAGGCGTTGCGCAGCAGCCGTTTGCGATGGAAGATGGTGAAGAGGGCGAACACGAGGGCGAAGAAGGCCCAGAAGTTGAACTGCGTGAATAGCAACGGGTATTCCTCGTTGAAGGAGAAGATGTTGTGCAGAAATATTTTCAGATTATCCCAGGTCATCCTACTGCTTCTTTATTTCGTTCATAATAGCCTCAAACAGCAGGTCGCCGAGCAGCTGGTAGCCAGCGGCGGTGAAGTGGACGTGGTCTTTCTGTGCCAGTCCTTTCTTGCGCCAGGTGCTCATGGAGCGCAGGCCGCCCATGATGTGGAACTGGTCCCACACGGCGCCACCGGTGAGGTTGGCGAGTCGATGCATCACGTCGCTGACGGCCGGGCCGGTAGGGTTGACGTAGTATTTGCCTTTCTTGCCCTTCTTCCAGGTGTCGTTGTTGGAGAGGAAGATGAAGGCGCAGTCGGGGTTGGCCTCGCGGATGCGGGCCACCAGCTTCAGGTAGTTGTTCTTGAATGCCAGGGAGTCGAAGGTCGAGCCGTAGGCGTCGTTGACTCCGATGCCGAAGATGACCAGGTCGGGTTTGATCAGTTCCCAGTCGCGGACGAAGTTCTTGCAGCGCAGGTACGAGGTGACCTGTGCCCCGTTGACGCCGATGGAGGAGACGGTGATGCCTGTCTGCCCGTTGCGCAGCAGGATGCCATTGACCACAAAGGTGTCGCGCGCGCTGCACGGGAAATGCAAGGTAAAGTCCCTGACAGGCTGGTTGCAGTAGAAGTAGTAGCGGCCGTTGGCCAGGTCCTCGGTGTCGGGGAAGTGGTAGATGGTGTCGTATTGCAGGATGGGGTCGATGGGCCATCCGTGCGTTTCGCCCAGCAGGATGATGGTGTCGGCATAGAAGTCGTAGCCGGGGGCGTTCATCTTGATGGTCATGTAGTTGGCGGTGTCGGAGCACCAGACGGCGATGCCGCTGCCACCCAAGGGGAAGGTGTAGTTCTGATAGACGTTGCGGATGAGGTTGAAGGTGGCGCGCTTGCTGATGCGGTAGTCGCTGGGGTTGTTGCAGTTGGAGGCGGTGGAGTAGGGGAAGATGAAGCCGCGTTCTGCAGGACGGCCATATTCGTCAAGCAGGTGCGTGCGGAGCCGGTGCGTGAAGGTGCCCGCCTGCACGTGCGAGGCGCCGAGATGCACGATGTGGATATTGCCTTGCTTGGTCTCCATGACCCGTGACAGTTTCTCGAAGAAGTTGACGAGAGTCATGCTGTCGCGACCCCAAACCAAGTGGTTGAGGTCGTAGCGGATGTATGGATCCTCTACGCCGGAGTCTTCCACCACATCGGTGTCGCTGATCAGCACATTGCTGCTATCTACGGCCAGCAGGGTGTCCGTCACCAGCGGGATCTGCGGGATGGAG
The DNA here is from genome assembly GCA_017615595.1 of Bacteroidales bacterium. Lineage (GTDB taxonomy): Bacteria > Bacteroidota > Bacteroidia > Bacteroidales > WCHB1-69 > F23-D06. The sequence continues at coordinate 10,148 of JAFZZT010000050.1, read as the reverse complement.
TCCTCCTGGGTGATGTCCACCTGCGCGTGGCAACATATAGTCACGCACAAGCCGATGAGTAGCAATGTTATTGTCCGGACTCGTTCCATAGTTTTTTTTGTTGTTCGGGAGTGATGCTCTTGCGGGTGCGGTAGTACTCGTACGCGGTGGCGAAGTTGTCGGCAAGCGTCTTGCCCACCCTGTGTGCGCCGGCGGGAGTGAAGTGCACATAGTCGGGACCGGCGAGGCCGCTGCGGACCCAGGAGACCATGGAGTTCTCTCCGCCCATCACCTCGTAGATGTCCCAGTAGGCGGCATGGTTGCGCAGGGCGATGGAGCGGAGACTGTCGATGAGTCGCGGCAACATCGGGTAGGTGCGCATGGCGCCACCCTGGCTCTTGCTCATGTCGGACGGGCCGATGAAGAGGATGGTGGCCTGCGGGCAGGCGCGCTTGACATAGCGTATCTGGCGCTCGATAGTGGTGAGGTAGTTGTTCAGCGACTTGTCGTTGTAGATGACCGGCACGGAGTTGCCGCCGAATTGCAGGATGATCATGCCCACGTTGGCTTCTCGGTAGCAGGCCTTCAGCAGGGTGTCGGTGATCAAGGTAAACTGGTTGCCGGAGGAGGCGCGCAGCGGGATGTTATCGACCGCCACGCCGGGACCGTTGTCGAGGAAGATGCCGTAGATGTCGGCGTTGCCTTTCATGGAGATGCGCAACGAGGCGGTGGCGCTGTCCATCTGCCAACGGAAGGCGTGCACGCCAGTCCGCGTGGAGGTGGCCGTGTCGCGGTATGGACTGTTACGGTCGCTGAGGGTGGCCGACAGGTTGCCGTTGCGGTCGTTGTAGAGCATCGTGATGGTCGAGAAGCGTTTGACGCGCCAGTCGGTGTCCTTGTGCCGGGAGGCCACCGCGTTGAAGGTGGCGGCGCCCGTCAGCTGGTAGCACTTGCACATGAGCCCGTAGTTGCCGTTGGCCCGCGCGCCCTCGCCGTAGGAGGTGTGCAGGACCAGGTCACCGGAGGCGTTTTGGCTGACGGCAAAGGAGGGTATCGACTGGATGACGGGCACGAGTCCCGGACCGCCGCCGCCGAAGGTGCGCTGGAAGAAACGCCGGATGTCGCAGGAGATGCGGTCCATCTCGATCTGCGAGTCGCCGTAGTGCAGGATGCGCACCACCTCGCCATTGGCCTTGGCACTGGCCAGCTTGCGGAAGAGCGGGTCGAAGAAAGAGGCATCGTCATTGGGGTAGTAAAAATGTCCGACTCCTTCTTTCACGGCTTCTTCGAACCGTTCCAGCGTGTCGCGCAGACTGTTGAGGTGCGCCAGCTCCACCGTGTCCCTCTCCGGTGCCACCTTCTTGATATCCTTGACGGTGGTGTCGCCCACCAGCACCTCATCGATGGAAGGGAAGTTTATCTCCGTATTTCCGATCTTCACCCCTTGCCTCGGGAAGAAATAGCAAATAGCTCCCAAAGCGGTGAGTATGAGGATGATGAATAGTAGGACGCGACTCGCTTTCATTTTTTGACAAGGCTCATTTTTGAGGGCTGCAAAGATAGGAAAAACATCTTGATTTGGTGTGTTTCGTTTGATATAAAATTATATCTTTGCCGCTGGTATTGAACGGGTAAAAACAAAAAACTGGGATTGTTGAATAGACAATACAATAATTAATTATAAATCAAAGCGTTAAATATTTTTCTCGTATAAGATGAAAAGAGATGATACACATAACTCACATGCAACTTCCTTTACTGTTGTCAATGCTTTGAGCGAAAATGATTATGATTTGCTTTTAAAGCAAATTTTTGCCGATATCAAAAGTACTAGGATATCGTTGGCACGGCGCATGAATAGTTCCATTATCCAATTGTATTGGAATATCGGTCGCCAGCTTTCGGAGCGCAAGATAGATGAGGGATACGGCAGTGCCATCATCAACCGACTTTCGGCAGATTTGAAAAAAGAGTTCCCTCAAATGGGTTTCTCTCCTCGCAATTTGTGGAACATGAAGCAGTTCTATGATACCTTTTCCGCTTCGGATCAAAAACTGCAACAACTTGTTGCAGTTTTGCCTTGGGGTCATAATGTGTTATTAATGAATAAATTGTCTTCACAAGAGGAGATGTTTTATGAAGCAATGCCCCTATCGGTGTGGCGGAATACCAGCTCGACTTTCCCGAACAAAAAATAAAAGAACTGATTAGAAACGAATTAAAAAACAAGAAAAAAGCAATAAAAACTAAGAATAATTAACATAGTATAAACCAAAGCATTAGCTATTATTCGCATTCAAATCAAAAGCGTCGGAAACTGATGATTTAGAATTATCGGATAAAGCAATTTCACGGAAGCGTGCAATTCCGTTGTACTAGGTAAAAGCAATGCTCGCACCAATAGGTGTGGGCTCGACTACTAGTACAGCGGGGTTCTCCGACGCTCCTCGTGAATGCGATAGAAAGGCCTGCACCTTTCTTTTTGCCGATAAGTGATTGATAGCATTGCACAGTTATCAATCACAATGGCCAACAAGAATCTAAACCAGGCAAAGAACGCCAAGAAAGACGAGTTTTATACCCAGCTTGTAGATATAGAAAACGAATTGAGGCATTACAAGTCGCATTTCAAAGATAAAACGGTACTCTGCAATTGTGATGACCCGCGCGTGAGCAACTTTTTCCACTATTTCAGTTACAACTTCGAACAGTTGGGGTTAAAAAAGCTGATCACCACATGCTATAAGAACCAAAACCGCGATTTGTTCTCGCAAAATGATTCTGAAAGGGCGATTTGGCTGGAGTATTATGGCGACAAAAACGGCAATCGCGTGCCTGACCCTGAGGAAATCGGGATCCATTATTTTGAAGGAGACGGTGACTTTCGATCAAAAGAATGTATTGAATTGTTGAAAGAAGCCGACATTGTGGTGACCAATCCGCCGTTCTCGCTGTTTCGGGAATATGTGGCACAGTTGATGAAATATGAGAAGAAGTTTGTGATAGTCGGACATCAAAATGCGATAACATACAAGGAAATCTTTCCCTTGATAAAGGAGAATAAAATTTGGCTGGGTTATGGATTTAAAGGAGGTGCCGGACATTTCATTAGTAGATATGAAGACACGGCTACGGCTGGTGACCATAGAGAAGGAATGATTCGCGTTTCAGGTGTAAATTGGTTTACAAATTTGGAAATTCAAAAGCGTCACGAAGATTTGATTTTGTATAAAAGTTATCTCCCTGAAGACTATCCGAAATATGCAGATTTTGATGCAATTAATGTAGACAAAACATCAGAAATACCTTCCGATTATTTCGGTGTTATAGGTGTTCCAATCACATTTATGGATAAATACAACCCACAACAATTTGAAATATTGAATTGTTGTGAGCCGTGTATTGAAATCATTGTTTTAAGAGAGAAAGAAGGGTTCAAAGAATACCCATCTCGACAAAAAATGCATAATGGAAAATTATGTCAAAAAACATATCACCGCATCCTCATCCGTCGTCGCAAACCGACAGGTGACAGTGTAGAGGCGAATCATTATTCGCCCCTACAGGTCGGCCAACCAACATGCTACCAACAACCTGACATACCCCTGCCCATGGCGGCGGAAGACCCCGAATCGTACAACCCCGTAAACAAAGAGGATTGATTAATCACGTCAAAAAATGAGGTGATTACGGCTGATTTTCACGTCATCGCAAACAATTTTTTGTTTTTATTATGTTTCTGTGGCAAAAATGACGATAATCAATTCAAAATATGAGTCGATTAAAGATGATTAAAACATAACATATTATGCAAATCGAACTACACAAAATCACGGTCCGCGAGCTGACGGCGGGCTATGAGGACAACAACGAGAACGGCGTGCGCGCCTATGGCGGTCGCTTGGACGTGCGTCCGCCCTACCAGCGCGAGTTTGTCTATAAGGAAAAGCAGCGCGACGCTGTCATCGACACTCTCACAAAAGGATTCCCCTTGAATGTGATGTATTGGGCGGTGCGCGAAGACGGCACTTATGAGATCATTGACGGCCAGCAGCGCACCATCTCCATCTGCCAGTATGTGCATGGTGACTTTGCCTTCAACTTCCGCTATTTCCACAACCTCCAGCCCGATGAGCAGGAGCAGATTCTCCATTACGAGCTCCAGATTTACATCTGCAGCGGAACCGACAGCGAGAAGCTCAAGTGGTTCGAAACCATCAATATAGCTGGCGAAGAGCTTGCGAAACAGGAGCTGCGCAATGCAGTGTATGCGGGCTCGTGGGTGAGCGACGCCAAACGTTATTTCAGCAAGAACGGTGCCCCGGCGGCCAAGATCGGCGGCGACTACCTTACTGGATCTGCCATCCGCCAGGATTATCTGGAGACTGCAATCTCTTGGATTTCGGATGGCAATATCGAGGTGTATATGTCAAACCATCAGCACGATGCGAGTGCGGCTCCCTTGTGGCAGTTTTTCCAAGCCGTCATTACCTGGGTGGAGACCTCCTTCCGTCCTACCAAGGAGCGCAAGAAGATCATGAAAGGAGTGGATTGGGGTTGGCTTTACAAGCAGTATAAGGACAAAGTGTTTGATTTTCAAGAGATTGATAATGAGGTAAAACGGCTGATTCTGGATGATGATGTGACCAAGAAGACGGGCATCTATCCTTACATCTTAACTCGAAAAGAGAAATATCTGTCTATCAGGGCTTTCACCGATGCGCAGAAGTTGGCGGCCTACGAGCGGCAGGGAGGCTATTGTGCAGACTGCGGCCATCATTTTGAACTTTCGCAGATGGAAGCTGACCACATCACGCCGTGGCATGCGGGTGGCCGCACTGTGGCAGAGAACTGTCAGATGCTGTGTCGTGAATGTAATCGAAAGAAAAGCGGCAAATAGCTATCTCCCGAATAGCTGATTCATCGTAATCCCGGCGGCGATGGCGGCGTTGAGCGACTCCGCCGAGGGACGCGCGGGGTCCACCTTGGGGATGGAGACACGGTCGGTGACGTGCGCGGCGACCTCCGGGGTGATGCCGTTGGCTTCGTTGCCGATGACGAGGATGTCTCCGCTTTGCGGGGCGAAAGTCGCCAGCGGCTGGCCGTCCATGAAGGTGCCCAAGACGCGGTGCGTGCGGGACGCCTCCTGCAGGAAGGGCACGAGCGGAAGGTACGAGACCTCCACAAAACAGAAGGAGCCCATAGTGGCCTGGATGGTCTTGGGGTTGTAAAACTCCACACTGTCCGGGGAGCAGATGATATGCGGGATGTGGAACCAGTCGGCGGTGCGGATGATGGTGCCCAAGTTGCCGGGATCGGAGATGCGGTCGAGGATGAGCAAGGGCTGGTTGCCAGCGGGAGCGGGTGGGGTGGGGCGCTTCTGCCGCGCGATGGCCAGCACCTCCGGCGGCGTGCTCATGACACTGATGCGCTCCAAGTCGGCCGGGGAACCTACCGTGACGGCACGTCTTGACAACAAATCCGGATAATGCGCCAGGAAGTCTTCGGTGGTCAGGATCTCCTCCACCACAAAAGCTGACGACAGCAGCATCTCCACGCTCTTGCGGCCCTCCACGATGAAGAGACCCTCCGCATCACGATATTTCTTCTGATGCAGCTTGCGGATATCGGAAATTCTCTGTTTGCTAATCATCTAAGTGTTCGAAAGCGCGGAACTTTGCCTTGTACTCTTCTTGAATGGGGATGGCCTGGAGGGCGTGACGGTCCAAGCCGGCCAACACGCACTCGCAGGTGGTCTTGACCTTGTCAGTGCGCAGGTCGCGTAACTGCTGCTCCATCCGGAAGCTCTTGTTGCCGATGGCCGTGACGCGGGATTCGCAGACGAGCTGGTCGTGAAAGCCGATGCTGTCTTTGAAGTCCATGCCCACATGCACCAGCACCAGGTCGAAGGTGGTCCAATCAATGGTCATCTGTAATACATGCTCCAGGTAGTTGCTCCGTCCGTAGTCGAAGTAATGGCACTGCGCGCCGTTGTTGACGTGCGCAAAAGGGTCCAGGTCGCTCATGCGAATCTGGATCGGGACGGAGAACTGAAAATGCGGTGCCATGGGACTATAAAAAAAAAGAAGGCCGTGGAGCCTTCGTTGTTCGATTAGAGAGCGTTGATTTTCTTCATCAAACCAGACTTGAGGTTGGCTGCTTTATTCTTATGAATCATACCCTTCTTGGCAAGTTTGTCAATCATGGATGTCATAGCAGACAACTTCTGGGAGGCTTCGTTCTTGTCTTCCGTGTTGCGGATGTCCTTCAAGGCATTGCGCATGGTCTTGGAATAATAACGGTTAGCCAGTCTCTTTTTCTCGTTTGCTCTAATTCTTTTGATGGATGACTTATGATTTGCCATTTCTTACTTGATTTGTGATTGAATTTTATGCTATAATTTTAGAGCGGCAAAAGTACATTTTTTTTTCAAATATTCAACCTATGCGGATTTTTATTTTTTTGCCCTATAAATCAACAGGTTGAGCTGTCTCCGCGGGAGGCTGAAATAAAACGGAGATGCCGGTTTGGGCATCTCCGTGTAGGAAATTTGCACTCAGAGAGTTATAAACAGGTTTGTGTTTAGTACTCCATCATGGGGTCGAGTTCTTTGGCCTGGTCGATCATTTTCTCCAGTTCGGAGACGGAAGGCACGCGGTTGCAGAGGTTCTTGACGTTGTTCACCTCGATCATCTTGGGATGCAGGTTGGCGGCCACGCGGTGACGGAACTCCTTGACGGTGTCCACGCCGGAAGCTTCCAGCAGTTCTGCAAATTGTCCGGCTACACCCTTGATGCGGAAGAGATCGGCATGGTTGGCCCATTTGAGGATGAGTTTCGGGCTGATGCCGGTAGCCTCGGCCAGGGCGGTACGGCCTGCGGGCTTGGCGCACTTGTTCAGCAATTCTTCTGTCGTGTTGATGCCTACTTGGTTCAATTTCTCGGCATAAACGCCGCCGACACCTTCGATTTGTTCAATTTTATAAGCCATGTTTTATAAGTTAAAAGGTTTTGCTTACTCTATTCGGGATTTTCGGCCTTCTCCCTCCTCCCGCATGATGCGAAAAGCAGGTGCAAAGATAAACTTTTTTTGTTGATGTAGGCCGTTTCGACATTTTTCTTTCTAATTTCTTTTGAGATGTCTAAAACTTTGTTTTTTGAGATAAAAATGTTACTTTTGCCATCTTGATTTTAAAATCTTTCACTATGGACGACAACACAAAACGCAGAATTGAGACATGGCTTAACGGAGCTTATGATCAAGAGATCAAAGACGAGATTAAAAGAATGCAGCAGGAAGACCCCAAGGCTTTGGAGGATGCTTTCTATTGCGACCTGGAATTCGGTACGGGCGGTATGCGTGGCATCATCGGTGTCGGCACCAACCGTATGAACAAATACACGGTGGGCGCCGCCGCACAGGGCATTGCCAACTTCATGAAGGCTACGGTGCCCCATGATCCCCGAATCGTCATCTCCTACGACTCTCGTATCATGAGCCGGGAGTTTGCCCAGATCTCGGCTGACATTTTTTCCGCCAACGGCATCCAGACGTTTCTGTTTGACGACATCCGTCCGACCCCGGAACTCTCTTTTGCTGTCAGGGAGTTGCATTGCCAAGCCGGCGTCATGATTACGGCTTCCCATAATCCCAAAGAGTATAATGGATATAAGGTCTATGGCGATGATGGCGGCCAGCTGGTGGCCCCGTATGACCGTCTGGTGCTCGATGAGGTGAAGAAAGTCACGGACATCAGCATGATCTCATGGCAGCGCAAGGCCAGTCTGGTGAAAGTCATAGGCAAGAAGATTGACGACATCTATCTGAAGCATGTCCGCGCACTCTCCTTGCACCTGCCTAAGTCCGAGAAGGGCAAGAATCTGAAGATTGTCTATACGCCGTTGCATGGCACTGGCATCGCACTGGTGCCCCAGGCGCTCAAGATGTTTGGCTTCAAGGATGTGACCGTGGTCGCGCCCCAGGCTATCCCCGATGGTACCTTCCCGACAGTGGTCTATCCGAACCCCGAAGAGCATGAGGCCCTCAAATTGGCCCTTCAGTGCGCCGATGAGATCCATGCCGATCTGGTGCTGGCCACCGATCCCGATGCCGACCGTGTGGGTATCGCCGTGCGCAATGCCGACGGTGAGATGCAACTGATGAATGGCAACCAAACCGCCACCCTGCTCTTCAACTATGTGCTGGAACATCAGCTCAAGAAAGGCCATGACATCAAGAATCCGTATGTGGTCAAGACCATCGTCACCACCGATCTGCTCAAGGATATAGCGTTGGATTACAATATCGACTGTTATGAGGTGCTGACGGGCTTCAAATACATCGCGGAGACCATCCGCAGTCATGAGCAGGATGCCACCTACCTGGTTGGCGGCGAGGAGAGCTATGGCTATCTGGTTGGCGATTTCGTCCGCGACAAGGACGCTGTCTCCGCCTGCTGTCTCATTGCCGAGATGGCCGCCTGCTACAAGGTGATCCATCGCGAGAACCACAAACTGCTGACCGAGGTGCTGGACGATATCTATTATCAATATGGATTGTATCAAGAAGGCTTGCTCTCGTTGACCAAGAAGGGTCAGGATGGCTTGAACGAGATCCGCCAGATGATGGAGAAGTTCCGTACCAAACCACCCAAAACCATCGGTGGCATCGAGGTTGTCAAGATGCATGACGTCCAGCTGCAGAAATACTACGACTATCGGTATGGCACCAATGGCCCGCTGGATCTTCCCAGCTCCAACGTGTTGCAGTTCTTCTTGAAGGATGGCAGCAAACTGACCGTGCGTCCGTCCGGCACGGAGCCGAAGATCAAGTTCTACTTCAGTGTGACGACCAAAGTGAACAGACGCAACGAGATGGCAGCCCGCAAGCTCGAACTCCAGCAGAAGATAGAAGACCTGAAGAAGGCTATGTTGGAATTCTGATTTTTTTAGTGACAAGTAAAAATCCTATACATATTTATTATTATGATCAACCCCAAATTATTAAACCCTCAAAGCATCGTTGTGTGCGGTGCATCCAGTGATATTCACAAACCCGGTGGCAAGTCGCTGAAGAACCTTCTGGAGAGTCCCTTCAAGGGCCAGATTTACGCCGTCAACCCGAAAGAGACAGAAGTGCAGGGCGTGAAATGCTACGCCAAGGTCGATGACCTGCCGCAGGTCGATTGCGCCATCCTCTGCATCGCAGCCAAATTCTGCGCCCAGACGGTCGATGTGTTGGCCAAGGAGAAGGGCTGCAAGGGCTTCATTATCGTCAGCGCCGGCTTCTCGGAAGAGAGCCACGAGGGTGCTGAAATCGAGAAACACATAGTCGATACCATCAACAGCGTCGGTGGCTCGCTCATCGGCCCTAACTGCACGGGCTTCCTGAATACCAACTACAGTGGCTGTTTCGACACGCCGATCCCTAAACTCGATCCCAAGGGTGTCGATTTCATCACCGGTTCCGGTGCCACGGCCGTTTTCATCAAGGAATACGGTATGAGCAACGGTCTGAAGTTCAACAGCGTGTGGGCAGTCGGCAATAGTGCCCAACTGGGCATTGAAGATGTGCTTGAGCACTTGGACGAGACCTTCGATCCCGAGAAATCCTCGCATGTCATCATGCTCTACATGGAGAAAATCGGCGACCCGCAGCGTCTGCTGAAGCACAGCCGCTCACTCATCAACAAGGGCTGCCATATCGCCGCCATCAAGAGCGGTGGCAGTGCTGCCGGCTCCCGCGCCGCTTCGTCGCATACTGGCGCCTTGGCCACCAACGACGTGGCCGTGGATGCTCTCTTCCAGAAAGCAGGCATCGTGCGCTGCCACAACCGTCAGGAGCTGACCACCGTCTGCGGTGTCTTCATGCATCCTGAAATCAAGGGCAAGCGCTGCGCCGTCATTACGCATGCCGGCGGTCCTGCCGTGATGCTCACAGACGTGCTCAGCAACGGCGGCATGGAGGTTCCACCACTCAAGGACCACCCCGCCAGTCCCGCCCTCTTGGCGAAACTCTTCGGAGGCTCCTCCGTGGGTAACCCTATCGACTTCCTCGCCACCGGCACCGCCGAACAACTTCGCCAATAGGGCAGGGCTGGCGGGGTGATCCTTCAACGGGGGAACTTCCATGCCGCCGTTCGACAGCACGTCGGTGAGCATCACAGCCGG
>JAFZZT010000049.1 GCA_017615595.1 Bacteroidales bacterium | reverse complement strand
CATCGGGACAGAGCCACGCACGGAATGTATATGCTTTGGGCTGTTGACTATTAGCTTTTGCCTTTTGGTGAAATACGGACATCGTGTCCCAAGGGTTAATAGACAAGGCATCGATAAAATCAAGGTGCATGGTCGGGAAGTCGAGGGTGGCCGCCTCGTGGATGTTGAGATACAGACCATCGGCAGTCTTCATCTGCAAGGCGGTCTGCACGCCCGTTTTGGAGAAGGCCGTCCAGGGCCAGCCGCCGTTCTTGTGACCCGCCTCCCATAAGTCGCGGATCTCCGACAGCTTCGACTCCGTATAGTTGTACTCCTGCGTGTCGTAGTCGCCGGGAATCCACCAAGCGGTGTGGTCGCCGGCCATGGCAAACTCGGTCAGCTCTTCCTTGAACCAGAAGCAGACCAGCGCATTGTAGATGTTGCCCAGATACAGATCGGCAGGCAGCAGATCGGGGAACTCGTAGCGGAAGCCAAGTCCGTCATCATAGAGACGGAAGCGGATCTGCATCACGGTCGGGCGCTTCTCGGTGGAGTGGTCCATGCTCTCCACACTGCCGACAGGCTGTTCCAGCGTCACCAGCATTTCGTTGTAGTGGTTGCGGATATGCGCCTCCTCGCCCCACACGGGCTCCCACGTCTCGTCAAAGGTGCTGCGTTTGCTGTCTTTCAGCACGAAGGCGTGGGCGAGGTCATCGCGCCATTCGAGGATGAAGCCCATGCGCGAGGGCAGCACCACCGCTTGGCCGTTACGGTTGAGCGCATATTGTGGCACGCCATCGACCACCGCAAACTGGAGCTCCAACTGTCCGTCCGGACTGCGCAACGAGAGTGCATCTGAGGGCATACTCCAAGTCTGGGAATCAGAGCTGGCAAAAGAAGTTATCGTAAAAATGGTGAAAACCACCACTAAGAGGGTAATTATTTTCTTCATATTCAAACAATTAATTCATTAAAGATTGCTCAAAAAACAGATGATCTTGGGCAGGAAGATGACCAAGCCCACCAGCAGGGCGGTGATGGCGCAGACCAGCACGGCGGCGGCAGCCAAGTCCTTGATGTCGCGGATCCTGTCATCCCGCTCCTCCGTCAAAAAGTCGGCGGTGCGCTCCAAGGAGGTGTTGAGGATCTCGGCGGCGAAGACCATGCCGATGACAATGAGCACCGCCAGCCATTCACCGGGAGTGATGCGGAAGAGAAAGCCGGCCCCGATCGCCAAAATGGCCGCGACCAGATGTATCCAGGCATTATGCTCCGCCACGAACAAAGCTCTCAGGCCTGCAAAGGCATAGCGAAAGCTCATCAATCTTTTCTTAATGGAAAAACGCTCCTTTTTCATTCATCAAAAATTAGTACGCAAAAGTAAAAAAAATACTGACTTGGCGCTGCTCATTCAAAACTGAACACCTCTTGCAGTTGCGGATTTCGGAGCACATCCGAACAGAAGACCATATCCGGGAAAGCGGGAATATGATGCTTGCGGGATTCGGCCAGATCCACCCCAAGAGTCTGCTGATATAGAAAACAGACCAACTCGGTACAGTAAAAGGCATTGGTGTCCTGATCGTCAAAGTTGGTGTCAAAGACCAGCTGCCGATGATAGAGGTCCAGGGCTCTTTGCTTCAACCTCAGGGTGTCGTCCGGCGATAAAGGATACCGGCACACACAGCCTTTGGTGGCGCGGTCGCTGCGAAAGAAGACCTCTATCGGCTCCAACTTGACACTGTCTTTCTCCTGCTTGGAGGCCCGCTCGTTGGGGACGGCGTGCAGCACCCGCCAGCGGCCGCCCGCATACACCACCATCCCGATATGGGAATAGAGACTCTGGCGGTCAAGCGTCACCACCGTCCGACTCTCCTTGCTGGTGCCCACCCGGAAGACCAGATCGCCCGTCTGAAGCTGGAGAGAATCCGGCATCACAAACTCTTCAACGGTAGCCTTCCGTCCGCAGCCTGTCAGCAGCAGACAAAAAAATAAAAAGGTAGAAAACAGCACCACGCCGTTTCTACCTTTTACCTCTCGTACAAAACGATTAGTCATCGATTTTCCACTTGCCATCCACTTTCACCAACTCGAGGTCTTTCGTGGCCTCTTGCGGTTCATCGGAATAGGCAGAGGACACCGTGCTCTTGACGGTCACAACGGCACTCTCACCGTCTTCCGCAATTTTCTCGGTGAGAACCTCATAATCGAGAACCTTAAGTTCAGCACCTTGCAGTTTTTTTACATGCTTTTGAACCTCCTTCTGATCCGTTATGGTAGTATAGCTTAACGCTTTCTCAAAATCGCCGGCTTTCAAAGCCTTATAATACTCCTTGACGACAGCGGAGGGGGAAGAGGAACTGCAGGAAGTCATGCAACAAGCCATGACAACTGCACATACAATTACAAAAATCTTTTTCATGTTCAATTATTTTGATGAATAATAATCCCGCAAAAATAACAATAATTCTTTATTATGCAAACAACCCATTAACCTATTTCAACCTCAGCCAACACCCCTTAACTTCTTCGTTTCTTAACCCCTCACCCACTGCTCACTGTTCACTAAAAAAAATGTATCTTTGCACCCGAAAAATGTGGGAGCCTTTTCCACCTATCAAACCATTCAAAACATATTTAATATCAGAAGCTATGGAACCTAAAGAAATCAGACAAAAAATCAATGAGTATTGGGATGAACGGTACTATTTTGGTGCCAAAACAGCCTACGCCTTGGCCATGACCCTTCCAGATGACGAACTGGTGGACATGGTGGCAGATTATTTCTACAACAAAGGAGTCAGGACTGTAATCGGGAAGAATCGGGATGGAAGTCCGCGATACAGCATGTTGGTGGGAATCATCAGACAAAGAGGTCTGGAACATCGCCTGTGGCAAAGACAACGCAAACCCATCCTGGCTGCGATGGAAGAGCTCTCTTCCGACAACTGCAAAAACAAGACGGTCCTTCGGAATCACCTGAAGAATTGGTATTGTATTGCCAATGAGAAATATAAGCAACGCATCCTCTTGTTTATGCTGAATCAGCCCACGAAGAAAGAGCGTCAATGGGCCTATTCCCGAATCATGACACAGTGGGACAACGCCTACTATGAGGCTGTTGCGCAGGCATTTGAAAAGTATGATGACGACCATGCGGCGAAAGTCATCATGAATCATTTTCCTGCCGAGTATATCTACCGTCATAGGGAAAGACTCTCTGAGCTGAAAGGTTATGGCTGGGTTTGCAGTATTATCGGGAAGGATTATCCGGAGGCGGTCTCCCTGGATCTGCTGTCATCCTCCCAACGCATGCGTGTCATACGGTCGTTGGATCTGAAAGAGCATGCCAATGAGTTGGAAGACATGCTGTATAGAAGTATTGCATCCGAGGTGGCATACATACTGTCGTGGGGAGAGCTCGACACCACAGACATCTGCTTTGATCGCGACCGGGAGCGGTTGTTTGCCATAAAAGATCTGTATAGCGACTACTTCTGCTACTACTATCCTGATGATTGGTCGCCAAAAGACGGCTTTTATCTGGCCAAATATTTTGGAATGGAAGATGAAGATCACCGCTATTATACCTTAAACTTGTTTGATTTTAACGGGGTAACTCAGGCGGTGCGCGCCATGGGCAGCTTGGGGATGGCGGATGCTCTTGTCCGTTTCGAGGATCTCAATCGCCGTTGCCTGCTGGCCAGCGACGACCGGGACAACCTTCCGCGCACCATTTTAAAATGGTTACAATATATTTATCAAAGGATCAATGTAGAGATGTTGGGTTATGCTCCTCTCCCCGAGAAATACAACACCCTGCTCTCTTGGGAGGCGTTCAAGGCCATCTCAAATTCCACTTTCGGCGAAATGCCGAAGTATTTAACGGATGATGACGAATGCCTGGATTTGCCGTATTAACACCAGAATTTTGGGTTAAGAGGTTAAAGGGGACTTCTCATTATTTCTAAATGACACACGGTGATATACAAGCCAAAAAAGGATTGGAGACACTTCTTTGTTCCTTATTTTGGCTAATTCCCTTTGATTGAAATCTTTGTAAGATATTTGTGATACGATTTTTTTTACTATCCTACAAAAAGAAATTGTTATAATTTTGCAGCGTTGTTTGCCCATCTTGATGTTTAACGGACTTCGCACCAAAATAGGCAGCAACGTCAAGAAGTAAAAAATAGAAGTCCCCTATTGTTTTTTTACTGTTAAAAGAGTTGTTAGGTATTTCTTACGATTCAAAGCGTGTTTTCGGGTTGGATTTGCTGAGAATGGCAGCCATCTTCTTCGTAGTGCATGGACATGGTGCCTGGCTGCTACGGGACACCGTACTGGCTCCGGTGCTGAAAAACCCGTTCTCTTATGAGGTGGACATTTTCTTCATCCTCACTGGATTCCTAATTGGAGGCTCCTTCATTTCCTATGCTGAGAAACATAGTCGAGTGGATATGGCACACACCTGGCGGTTTTACATCCGGACGGCCATCCGCATACTCCCTTGTTACTATGCGATGTTGTTGGTGAACTATCTATTTGTGCGCTTCCAAATAATTCCAGGAAACACAGGACAAACGTCCATCTGGCACTTTATTACACTTACACAGAATATTTTCACCCCTTTTTACGATTTCTACTAGGAGTCGTGGTGCCTGCCTGTTCAATGGTGGTTCTACCTGCTTTTCCCGTTTTTGCTGATCTTATTGACAAGCAAGTTCAACGTCCGGAAGGTGATCCCGTGGCTATGTGCATGTTTCATACTGACATCTCTCGTGTACCGCGCTATGGTATCTGGACACGCCTGTGATGACTTCTGGTGGGGCGTATGGATCCGGAAGACGGTGGCCTCCCGTTTTGACAACGTCTTTGTAGGGGTATTAGCCGCTTGGTGCCGGTTTTATTTCCCAGAAAAATGGAATCAACATACCATAGCCAAACTCGTTGCCGGTTTAGCCATCATGGTGGTAGTGTGCTTGACCCCGCGTCATATCAACACTCTGTACGCCAATGTGTTCGCACTCACCATACCACCAATCGCTATTGCCCTATGGTTACCCTTCTTCTCACAACTGAAAAGCTATAAAACATGGGCTGGAAAAGCTGTCACAGAATTCAGTGTATTGTCATACGCCATGTACCTGACCAACCTGCTTGTTTGTCAGATTATTGCTGCGCACTATGCAGACGCTTTCCACCAGTGGGGTGTGGGCGGATATATACTCTATTGGTTGATCGTTCTTTTGGGCTCCTACCTGCTTTATATCGCTGTGGAGAAACCTTTTATGAAGATCAGGTCCAAAATTTGAAAGACACCCTATTTCAGGTGAATATTGAACCAGTCGATGAAGTTGCGATGCCAGAGGAGGCTGTTTTGGGGTCTCAGCACCCAGTGGGTTTCATCGGGGAAGTAGAGATAGCGGGCTTCCAGGCCACGCAGCTTGGCGGCATTGTAAGCGGCCATGCCTTGTGAGGCCACGATGCGGAAGTCGAACTCGCTATGGATCACGCAGATGGGCGCATTCCACTTGTCAACGAACCGATGCGGCGAGAAGCCATAGCTCTTTTTAACCTGCGGGTTGTTCCAATCCCAGTAAGGTCCGCCAATGTCCCAGTTCTCAAACCAGAGCTCTTCCGTCTCCAGATATTGTTGTTCGAAGTTGAACATGCCGTTGTGCGCCAAGAGCACTTTGAAACGACGGCCATCCTTGTAACCGGGCACATCGTAGTTATGGCCTGCGAGCCAATAGACGCTGAAGCCGCCGAAGCTGGCGCCGCAAGCACCGAGACGCTCTTTGTCGATCTGCTTCACATTGTCGGTGAAGTAGTCGGCCGCGCGCATGTAGTCCTGCATGCAGAGACCGCCGTAGTCGCCGCTGATCTCTTCGCACCACTCCTTGCCAAAGCCGATGGTGCCTCTGCGGTTGGGCGCGATGATGAAGTATTCGGCCCCGCTCATCACCATGAAGTTCCAGCGGGTGCTCCAGAACTGGCTCACCATGGATTGCGGACCGCCTTCACAGTAGAGCAGAGCGGGATAGACCTTCGTGCTGTCGTAGTTATAGGGATAAATCAGCCAGGTAAGCATATCCTTGCCATCGACCGTCTTGATCCAATGCTCCTCGACCTTGCCCATGCGCACCTGCGAAAGCACGTCATCGTTAATGGTGGAGATCTTCTTGCCGGCGGCCTTGTCGTCGGTAAGGTTATAGACGTAGATCTCTGCTGGATATTGGATGGAGACCTGGTCAGCGTAGAGTTTGCCGTTCACCAGCTCAAAGCCGTGGATGTCGTGATACCCGTGCGAGATCTGGCGGAACTCCTTGGTGGTGGGGTTACAGGCGAAGATCTCGTCCATGCCACGATAGTTCACCACGCCCAAAATCTCCTGGTCGTCATCGGTCCAGCTGATGCTGGTGAAGTTGTAGTCGAAGTTTTCCGACATGTTGGTGCATGTGCCGGAGGCCAGGTCCATCACCATCAGGCGAAGCTGGTCGCTCTCGCAGCCGTCCCGCTCCATGCTCTCCCAGGCTATCTTCTTGCCATCGTGGCTGAACACCGGATTCTGGTCATAGCCCATGATCTCCTCGCTGAGATTCCGGGTGGTTTTCTTTTCAATATCGTAGAGGAAGATGTCGCTATTGGTGGAGAGCGCGTAGTCCTTGCCGGTCTTTTTACGGCAGGTATAGGCGATCTTCTTGCTATCGGGACTATAGTTGAACTGCTCCACGCCGCCCCATGGACGCATCGGGCATTCGAAGGTGCTGTCGATGAGGCAGACGGCGTTATCTACATCCACCTTCTTGTCGTCGAATTCGGCGAGGAAGATCTGGGGATACTCATCCACCCAGTTGTCCCAATGGCGATACATCAGGTCCTCGTTGATACGGCCGGTGGTCTTGTCGAGGCCGGCATAGAGATGCTCCAGGTTGTTGGGGCGTGTCACGGGCTTGGTGGAGATATAGACGATGGACTTGCCGTCCGGGGCGAGTTTGAAACCTTCGAACCCGCGCTCACAGGTGGCGAGCACTTGCTCTTTGCCATTCTTCACCTCCATGGAGATGATCTCGTTGTCGCGGCAGAAGAGCAGCGTCTCGTCGTCTTTCCACACCAGGTTGAACTCGCTTGGCGCGGTGGTGGTAAGGCGGGCCACATGACTGCCGTCCGCGTTCATCAGGTAGATCTCGGCGTTGCCCTTGTTCTCGTCCATGTCGTAGTAGGTCACCGTGTAGGCGATCTGTTGGCCGTCCGGGGAGACGGTCTTCTCGCCCATTTTGCCCAGCGCCCACATCACCTCGGGGGTGAAGCGTCCGTCCTGGACCTGGATTTCGGGTTTTCCGATGACTTTGGCATCGGTCTGGTCTTGTTTCTTACAGCCACAAATTAGTGTCAGTAAAGCAATTACGATAAAAAGTTTTTTCATAATAGGGGTTGAAAATGATTTTCGTGAAAAAGAAGTGCAAAACTAAAAAAATAATCGGGACGTACGGGGGAAGAAACAAGAATTTATTATTTTTGCGGTGTCAAATATGACGCACGTTCTTTATTCTTAATACAAAGCGTATAACTTTTCCTTGTCTTTTGAAATTTCCACTCACCAAAAGCACAACAAGTCGTAAAGTTGTAACGCTCACGTGGTACGTGGGCTTTACTTTATTGTTGTGCAAGGTCGTGGAAAACCTCAAAAGGCGATGAAGTTGGAGCTCACGCTTTTTTTGTCAACATCTATTCTCTTGGGCTCGGGGGATGCGCACACTGCCGCGTAAGAGCAGAAGAGAACTTATGATTCAACTTTCGATTGACAAACCAACTATCTATGCTGGCGAAATTGTGGAAATAAAATGGACATGCGAAGATGCAGATTCCGTGCGACTCTCCATAAACAATGGTTACAAACAAATTGATACCTATGTACCGTTAAGTGGCAGCAAGAAGATCCGTTTGAACCGATCAAAAGGCAAAACCCGCATCACCTTGACGGCAAACAAAGACGGGGAGACAATCTCCAAAAACGAATATGTGAAAGTGAAAAAGAGATGGTTTGGGGAAGAAGAACAAGTAGTAGTAGTAGAACAACAACAACAGCAACTTCCGGAAGAACCGAATGAGGAAATTCTTGAGGATGAAGATATTCCATGGTGGCGCATGTGTATCTTCTTTGGGGCTGTAATATTGATTACAATCCCCATCTTTCCACTTATATACAAACTAATCCCTGATCTGAACTGGATTTGGGGACTAGATCGAACATTGGAATTTATTGTTTTGGCAGTTATTGTCGGTATCGTCCTAAGTATCCGGGATTGGTTCGATGTTGCTGCTTTGGGCATCATGATAACGATATTAACCTTGGGAAGCATTAAAGGCAATGGTTATGGATTCCGTCAACTTGCCCAAGACTATGAGATTTTCCATAACAGTCATAAGCATAAAGACAAGATGATAAAATCCAAGTATAAATATACATCAACTAAAAAAAAGACAAAAAGTATAGATACAACCTATAATTATTTTAAAGACTATCGTAATTATGATCATAAAAAATTTCTTACCGAAGAGAAGCATAGGATAAAAGAAGCTGCTGACTACAAGAATCCCATCGTTCGGAATTTTGCCGTTCAGCAAGCTACCGAAGAGCCTTTTGCTTCCATTGGAAAATATCAATCCTCTGATGACATCAAGAACATTGTCCATGCATTTGCTGTTTTCAAGGCTATTAACCATAATTGGAAATACGTTCACGACCCAAATGGCTTTGATTATAATTCAAAGGCAAGTGAAACCATTAAAAATCGGGCAAACGGAAAGTTCACAGGCGATTGTGACGATCATGCCATAGTAATGGCTGCGTCCGTGGTGGCCGTTGGAGCCAAAGCGCGCATCGTACTCTCCTACGACACCCGAACCCACAAACGTCATGCATATCCTGAGCTTTGGCTAGGCTCTCGAAATAATGTAGAAACGGTTTACTATTTAATAGGAGAGCTGTTTCCTCAATATAACTATGAGAGAGAGTTTTATTATAATATTGATGAAAACGGGGACTATTGGCTGAATTTAGATTACACAAAAAATTACCCTGGCGGGTATTTTCTACAAGATTCTGTCGATTATGTCATCAACCTTCCTTAACTTCATTCTCCCTTTCGCGGCGGGCACGTCACGAGCATCATGGCAGGTGCTCCCCGCGCCGCGATACTCCCGCACACCGCCCCTTCCCATGGGTTGCAGCGCTCGTCCCTCGCGCTTTAACCCATGGCTACCGCCCCCTGCAGTCCTACGGGGCTGCCCGTTCGACACAACCCAGCAGCTTTCTTCTGCACGCCAGCGGTGTGCCAAGCCATTGGCCATTAACTCTTAACTATTAACTCTCCAAGGCACTTTCCCATAAAGCTCGCGGGTGGCATTCACGTCAGCTTGAACTTTTGTCAGGCTATTCCACCAATTTGATGAGCGGTTCTCCCAAAGCAACAGAAACCTCTGAAAGAGTTCGAAGGGTAAAATTAGGAAAACCGGTGATCCAGCGTGAGACCACCGCTTCGTTTTTTCCCAACTTCTTTGCCAAATCTCGCTGAGTCATGTTCTTTTCCTTAAGAATCCTGTCAATGCGTGCAACAATACCCGCGGATAGCTGCACCTCTGTCATGATTTCCGGCGAAACTTGGGCTACCTTTGATTCGAACCATTCTTTCTTGTTATTCATATTTCAAAAATGATATTGTCTGTTCCAATGAGGTCTTTTTCGTTTACACTGATATAGCCTTTCTCAATGTGTTCTTTCAAGATCTTCTCAAAACGTTGCAAGTCCAGCACATAACCATATAGTTTGGGGTCTTCCTGATAGCTCATCGTGCTTTTCACTCCTCCATTTCCCAAAATAACAATCTGTTCAGAAATGCGAAGACAATACAACCTCAGTTTTCCCCCTTCTATTGGGATTGCCTGCACATTGTCATTCATTCTCCCCTCGGGACGAAAAAATCTTTCCAACGCCCCTCTTTCTAATATGACCTGCAATGCTGCAATAATCCTTTGGTAATCAGAGTTGTAACGAGCATTCGTTTCAAATTCAGACACAAACTTTTCAAATTCAGTTGTGCCATCTTTTTCAAAGCTGATAGAGTAAAGTGTAGTTTTTAGTGATTCGGATATTATATCCAATGAGGTCTTCTTCATAACGCTGCAAAAATATAAAAATAATTGATATATATGTCAATTTTTTTGTATGAACTTTGCCAAATCATTTTTTTCATCATATACAAGATTTACCTTTGCAAAGATACACCACAACGCATCCTTTGTCAAGGACCACTAAAAGCATCGTATCGCTCTAAAACACAGATAAATAATCAACAAAAAAATTACAATTCAATGAAGGATTGTTAATTTCAGTTCGGCATTTCGGCAGAAATCGGTTGATACGTGCCAAGCGGCTCGGGGCTAGAACAGCGTAGGCTCCCAGCTGTGGTGGCCCTGTTTCTTGTGGGTGCCGCGGGCCTCCTGGTTGAGTAGCTTGATTTTACGGGAGACATCCCAGCGATAGCCGCCGAGGGTGCCGTTGGTGCGGACGACCCGGTGGCAGGGCACGAGACTCATCACAGGGTTGGCGCCAACCGCCTGTCCCACAGGACGTGCCGACTTGGGACGGCCGATCCTGGAGGCGATGTTCTGGTAGGTGGTCACCATGCCGACCGGCACCGTCAGCAGATCACGCCACACCTCGACTTGAAATGGGGTGCCGTAGAGGTGGAGACAGAGGCTGGGCACCTTGTCGTAGCGCTGACGGAGCAGCAAGACGGCCTTGCGGTGCAAAGAGACAGCGCGGCAGCGGAACCGCGCCCGGGGAAAATGCCGTTTAAGCGTCTTCACGGGTTCCCATTTCATCGCCGCAGGCATGAGAAAGCAGATGCCCTTGTGGGTCGAGGCCACCAAAACACGCCCGAACGGAGCATTCTGGATGCTGTAATTGATGGTTAGCGGCTTGCCTTTTCCCATGAACTCTTCACGAGTCATAGGCTCAACCCAAACCTTACAGGGATTCATTTCATTCATTCCAAGTAATTTTTCGGCAAACATACAAAAAATAATGGAAGAAAGAAATATGAACTTCAGCTAATAGCCAATGGCTAACAGCCAATAGCCTATATGGATAAAAATAGCAAGTTTTGTGTATTTTTGCACCCTCTAAAATAACAGTTATGGAAGAACAACATTCAGGATATGTCCGCCCCTCATGGGACGAGTATTTTATGGAAATTGCAGACACGGTGAGCAAAAGAGCCACCTGTGACCGCGGGCGCAGCGGGTGCGTTATCGTGCGCGACCGCCAGATTTTAGTCACCGGCTATGTGGGCTCGCCCAAAGGACTGCCCCATTGCGACGAGGTGGGGCACCAGCTCAAGCAGACCATCCATGAGGACGGCACCGTGACACAACACTGCGTGCGCACGGTCCATGCCGAGCAGAACGCCATCTGCCAGGCTGCCAAGTTAGGCATCTCCTTAGACGGGGCCACGCTCTACTGCCGCATGACCCCCTGCCGCGTCTGCGCCATGCTGATCATCAACTGCGGCATCAAACGGGTGGTCTGCGCCAACAAGTACCACGCCGGCGCCGAGTCCGAAGAGATGTTCAGACAGGCCGGTGTGCAGTTAGAGTTCTTCTCCGAGGAGGTCGTCCAATACAAAAACCAATAATACTACGCCGCCATGTCCACCTTTCTCTGGGAATCCATCGCCTTCGGGCCCATCCACAGCCGCCGGTTAGGCAGCTCCCTCGGCATCAACCTGCTGCCCACGGACGTCAAGATATGCTCGTTCAACTGCATCTACTGCGAGTGCGGCTGGACACTGGAGAAGTCGCTCACCGCGCGCGAGTACTACCCCGTGGAGACCGTAATGCAGGCCATCGAACACAAGCTGCAGGAGACGCTGGCCGCGGGCAAGGCCGTGGACAGCATCACCTTCTCCGGCAACGGCGAGCCGACCCTGCACCCCCACTTCGACGAGATCATCAACCGGCTGCTGGCACTGCGCGACACCTACTTCCCGAAGGCCGTCATCACCTGCCTCTCCAACGCCACCCAGCTGATGCGCCCAGAGGTCTGCGCCGCCCTCAAAAAGATCGAGAACCCCCTCCTCAAGCTGGACGCCGGCACCCAGGAAATGCTCCAAATCATCAACGACCCCGTCATCCCCGTCTTCATCGACGAGGTGGTGCGCGAGCTCTGCTCCTTCAACGGCAACCTCGTCATCCAGTCAATGTTCCTCAGCGGCGAAAAGGACGGCATCCCCTTCGACAACAGCATGGAACCCAACCTGTCGGCCTGGTTAGAGAAGATCGCCCTCATCAAACCCCGCAAGGTGATGATCTACTCTTTGGACCGCGAGGCCCCCGCCGCCAAACTGCATAAGTTCAGCAAAGAAAGATTAGAGCAAATCGCTGACCTGGTCCGTGCTTTAGACATCACCGCAGAAACCTATTGACATGTCTCTGTTTGAATATATCAACAACTTCGACCGATGGGCCGTCAAGGCTGTCAACCAGCTTCATACGCCTTTTCTCGACTCTCTGATGTGGGATGTGTCCACCTTCTATTTCTGGCTGCCGCTCTTTCTCACCGTAGCTCTGCTGATTTTTATCTCATATCGCCAGCGCACCTTCTACATCCTCATCGCTTTTATCTGCATCCTATTATGTGTCAATATTATAGGAGACCACATTTTAAAACCCCTCATTGGTAGGCTGCGTCCTACGCACAGTGACCTGTTGCCAGAACTGCAACTGGTGGCCAAACCCAATGGAAAACTATATCACGGCGGATTATACAGCCATCCTTCCGGACACGCTTCCACCTCCTTCTCCTTCATCCTCACCTCTCTTTATTACTTCCGCCCCGTGCTGCGCCGCTACATTACATTCCTCTTGTTCGGACTTTTTTACGTGCTCATCGTCGCCTTCTCCAGAATCTATCTTTGCGTCCACTACCCTACCGACATCTTCAATGGCTACCTTTTGGGCGGCCTCACCGTCTCCGCCTGGGTTCTCCTGCTGCGCAAATGGGATGCACCCCTACTCTCTTCTTTCCGAATACAAGACATTGCCAAAACATATCATTAATCATCCTATATTTTATCCATTATGCTTAAAAATATCACCTGCACTATCCTGTGCATCCTCCTTTCCGGCATCTCTCTGTTTGCCCAAAAAGAGACCATCGACCTGGAAGGCTATTTCCAAGGCAAATATTTAGCCGACAGAATCAACGGGCTGAGCTGGCAACCCGGCACCGACAACTACGCCTACATCGATGACGACTTCAACATCAAGCTCGTCAACGCCAAGACTGGCAAGGAGACACTCTATCTCTCCAGCGACAAGTTAGCAGAAGAGAACGTCAAAAAGGTGCGCAGTTTCCAATGGGTGGATGCCAACACCCTCTACTTTCCCCGCAACCAACGCCTCATCACCCTCGGCAAAGGCGGACTGACCTCCTACACCTTCTCCGATGTGGACATGGAGGACGTCATCGACCAGTCGGTGAAGCACAAACTCTTCATCGTCAAGAACGACCAAGGTGTCTTTGTGGAGAGCGTCCGGAATGGCTACAAACCCGTCCTGATCTGTCCCGACACGGGCAAAAACATCACCTTCGGAGAGAGCGTCCACCGCAGCGAGTGGGGCATCAACGAGGGCCAGTACATCTCGCCCAACGGCAACTACATCGCCTTCTACCGTATGGACGAGAGCATGGTGGAGGACTATCCGCTCGTCAACACGGGCACGCCCATCGCCACCGTGGAGAACATCAAATACCCGATGGCGGGCCGCAACTCCCACAAGGTGACCTTGGGCATCTACGACGTGGCCAAGTCAAGCGCCCAGAACAAGGCCGTCTATCACTACATCCAGACCGATGTGGCGGACGGCGAGTTCCTCACCAACGTGACCTTCTCCCCTGACGAGCAATACATCTTCATCACCCATCTCAACCGCGCCCAGAACCACAGCAAGCTGATCCAATACGACCTCGCCACCGGCAAGAAGGTGAAGGTGCTCATCGAAGAAAAAGACAGCCGCTATGTGGAACCGCTCCAGCGCATCATCTTCCTCCAGAACGACCGTTTCCTCTACTTCAGCGACCGCGATGGATGGAAACATCTCTATATGTACGACATGAACGGCAACCTCATCAAGAAGGTGACCGATGGCCGTTACGACATTGTGGACTTCTACGGCGTGGACGCCAAAGAGGAGAACATCTACTTCACCGCCCCGCTGGAGAAGCCCGTCAACCAATACGTCTGCAAGGTGAACCTCAAGACCGGCGTGCTGACCCGTCTGGGCACCGCCGACGGTGTGCACTACCCCATCTTCAGCGACAGCAAGAACTACTTCATCGACTACTTCACCAACGTGACCACCCCGCGCGTCATTTCCTTGGTCAGCAACCAGGGCAAGACCATGAAGGTGCTCAAGACCTCCAAGAACCCCTACGCCGACTGCGCCATGGGCGAGACCAAAATCTTCCCCATCGTGAACAAGCACGGCGACTCCCTCTGGTGCCGCCTCATCACGCCGCCCAACATGGACAAGAGCAAAAAATATCCGGTGCTGATTTACGTCTATGGCGGTCCGCACTCCCAGTTAGTGACCAACAGTTTCATCTCCGGCGGCGTCTTCCTGGAGTACATGGCACAGCAGGGATACATCGTCTTCACATTGGACAACCGCGGCACCTCCTGCCGGGGCGCGGAGTTTGAAAAGTGCATCCATCGTCAGTTGGGTGTCTTGGAGATGGAAGACCAGATGTGCGGCGTGGAGTACCTCAAGAGCCTGCCCTACGTGGACGCCTCTCGCATCGGCCTCGACGGCTGGAGCTTCGGCGGCTTCATGACCCTGTCGCTCATCACCGAGCATCCCGAGACCTTCAAGGCAGCCTCCTGCGGCGGTCCGGTGGTCAACTGGGAGTGGTACGAGGTGATGTACGGCGAGCGCTACATGGACACGCCCGAGGAGAACCCCGAGGGCTATGCCAACGCCAACCTCATCAACAAGATCAAGAACGTGCAATGCCCCTTGCTGGTGATGCACGGCTGTCAGGATCACACCGTCGTATGGCAACACACGCTGGAGCTCATGCGCCAGGCGGTGACGGACGGCGTGGAGATCGAGTACTTCCCCTATACCGCTTACGACCACAACGTCATCGGTCCCGAGCGCGTGCATCTGTGGCACAAGATCGAGTGTTTCCACAACCAGAACCTGAAGGGCGAGTAGCGGATGAAGCGGCTCTTTGTGGCGGTCAAAGTCACGCTGGACGAGGAGGTGCAGCAGACGATAGCGTCACTGCACCACGCGATGCGCCATCACACCATCACGTGGGTGAAGCAGGATGTGTGCCATCTGACGCTGCGCTTCATCGGCGCCACGCCTGAGAGTCGCATCCCCCAGATACGGAAGGCGTTGCAGCAGGTCTGCAACCAAAGCCAGCCCTTCACGATGACCTTAGACAAGCACGGCGCCTTCGGCTCGCACTATGAGCCGAGGGTGCTGTGGTTGGGCTTTGAAGAGTTCGGGCCATTTGAGAAGATGGTCCGCGAGATGGAGCCCCTGCTGCAAGAGGCCGGCGTGGAGCCCTACTATGGCAACATCGTGCCGCACATCACCCTCGGACGAGTCAAGAAGGTGGTGGACAAGCGCCGTTTCTGGGAGCAGTACGAGCAGACCATGGGCAATCTTCACCAGGAGATCCCCATCCGCGAGGTCACGCTCTACCAAAGCATCCTCCACGAAGATGGGCCTGAGTATATCCCGGTGGGGAGGTTTGAGCTGAGGGGGAGTTGACAGTTGTCAGTTAGAAGTTAGAAGTTTGGAGTTAGAAGTTGAGGGGGATGGCGCGGGCATGGTGCGCTCGGTGCAGGCCGTAGGTCTGCAGGGGTTGGTAGCAATAGGGCCGCACGGGTAATATCGCACGCCGTAGGTGTGCGGACGGGAAGACCGACATGCGGTAAGGTTGAAGTAATTGCAAACATCCACAATAGTGCCATCAGGTTAATTCATCCTATTTTTTTTGTATTTTCGCACCCGTAAACCCCTTTTTTATCTTTTAAAAATGTGTCGCAACAGATGAAACATCTATTTTGGGCCCTATCATTCGTACTACTCTGTTTTGTCGGCAGCGCCCAAACAGAAAGAGCGCGGGTCTCCTTTGGACAAACGGAAAACCCATATTATAAAGCCATGCAACAAGAGTATTATCATGCTCTACGACATTACCACATCGGCCATGGCTTCCGGTGGTTGCCATGGAGGTTTTTCGCATTTGATTTGAGCGACACCACCAATTATTTATCGGATAAATCCGACACTTTGATCATTATCGACCATCACATTTATTACATAGTCACCCCCAGCCTTTATGAAAGAGTATCTATCGTGATGATTCCCGACCATGAAACATTATACTTCTTTTCCGGACTCAATTGTTGCAGACCTATCCATCGTGTTTCTGATATCTTGGAATGGTTATCCATACAATACGACCATGTGGATGAGGCTGTCTTAGAGCGAGTCGGAAATTGCTTGACCTATTATCAAGCCATCCCCGTTTGCCCAATGGGCAGTGTGCCCCAATGCGAGTGTACACGTGGAAAAGTTCCATCAGCCGAGAAGAATCATTATAAAAAGCCGAAGAAAAGGAAATTATAGTCCCACTGTCAAGGGAGAAGGATAAAAAGTGTATTTTTGCAGCAATGCAGACAGAACGTTTGCATTTTTCTTCAATAAAACATAAACATTTAATAATCAGAGATATGAAGCAACTTATCGAGTGTGTTCCGAACTTTAGTGAGGGTAGAGACCCGCAAATTATTGAGCAAGTGGCCGATGTCATCCGCAAGGCGGAGGGCGTGACCTTGTTGGACGTAGATCCCGGTGCCACCACGAACCGTACTGTGGTGACCTTTGTGGGCACCCCTGACGCGGTGGTCGAGGCGGCCTTCGCGCTGATCGCCAAGTGCCAAGAGCTGATAGACATGCGCTATCATCATGGCGACCATCCCCGTTTCGGAGCCACCGACGTATGTCCGTTCGTGCCTGTGGCCAACATCACCATGGAGGAGACGGCGGAATATGCCCGCAAGCTGGCCAAGCGCGTGGGCGAGGAGCTCGGCATCCCCGTCTATTGCTACGAGAACGCCGCCTTTGAGGAGAAACGCCGCAACCTGGCCAACTGCCGTCAGGGCGAGTACGAGGCCCTGAAGGAGCGTATCGGCACCAAGGAGTGGAAGCCCGACTTCGGTCCCACCAAGTTCACGGAGAGTGTCGCCAAGAGCGGCGCCACCGCCGTCGGTGCCCGCGACTTCCTCATCGCCGTCAACTACAACCTCAACACCACCTCCACGCGCCGCGCCAACGCCATCGCCTTTGACGTGCGCGAGAAGGGCCGCAAGAAACGCGAGGGCAACCCCATCACCGGCAAGGTGGTCAAAGACGAGAACGGTAACCCCGTCATGATCCCCGGCACCCTCAAGGGCACCAAGGCCATCGGCTGGTACATCGCCGAGTACGGCATCGCCCAGGTGTCCATGAACATCACCAACACCAACGTCACGCCGCTGCATGTGGCCTTTGACGAGGTGACGGAGAAGGCTGCCAAGCGCGGCATCCGCGTCACGGGCGCCGAGATCGTGGGTCTCGTGCCCAAGAAGACCTTGATAGACGCCGGCAAACACTACCTCGCCAAACAGCACCGCTCCCTCGGCATCGACGAGCGCGAGATGGTCAAGATCGCCATCAAATCCATGGGTCTGGACGACCTCAAGCCCTTCAACCCAGACGAGAAGGTGATTGAATACCTGTTGGAGAAAGAGGATACCGCCCCGAAACTGGTCGATATGACCTGCACGGGCTTCGCCAACGAGACCGCCTCCGAGAGTCCGGCCCCTGGCGGCGGCTCCATCTCCGCCTATATGGGAGCCCTCGGCGCCGCCCTCGGCACGATGGTCGCCAACCTCTCCTCCCACAAGCCCGGCTGGGACGACAAATGGAAATACTTCTCCGACTGGGCCGAGAAGGGTCAGAATGTGAAAGACCGTCTGCTCGCCTTAGTCGATGAGGACACCAACGCCTTCAACGTCATCATGAACGCCTTCGGCATGCCGAAGGGCACACCCGAAGAGAAGGAGGCCCGCAAGAAGGCCATCCAAGACGCGACCAAGTACGCCACCGAGGTGCCGATGAAGACCATCGAGACCTCTTTCGAGGTGTTCGAGATCTGCGAGGCGATGATCAAGAAGGGCAACCCCGCCTCCGTGTCTGACGCCGGCGTGGGCGTGCTCTGCGCGCGTGCCGCCATCCACGGCGCCTACCTCAACGTCAAGATCAACGCCACCTCCCTGGAAGACAAAGCCTTCGCCGACGACATCATCGCCCGCGCCCAAGACTATGTCAAAGAGGCCGACCGCATCGAACGTAAGTTGTTGAAGATGACAGAGAAGGTAATCGGGTAAGGAGGAATAGGGTATAGGGGATAGGGTATAAGGGATAGCGTATAGGGTTTAGTCAAAAGGGAGACAGCATGAGAATTCAAAGTTATAAAGAATTGATTGTTTGGCAGAAAGCGATGAACATGGTGGCAGATGTGTACAAGTTGACAAAGAATCTGCCAAAAGAAGAGCTGTTTGCCTTAACAAACCAGCTCAGACGGGCAGCGATATCTGTCCCTTCGAATATTGCAGAAGGCTATGGCAGACAATCAAAAAAGAGTACCTGCAATTCTTATCCGTTGCCAATGGATCCGTATGCGAAATTGAAACTCAGTTACTACTTTGTGTAAAAATAGGCTATCTATCCGAAGAAAGAATCAATGACACAATACAGACCCTTACCGAAATCGGAAAAATGTTATTTACAATGAAACAGAAACTTAATTCATAATGAGGGAATAAGGCTTAGCGTACAAGAAATAGTAAAAAAGATAAAATAATGAAAATTCAAAGTAATAAAGGATTGATTGTTTGGCAGAAAGCAATGTACATGTCAAACCCCTCCCCCACAACCACTATACCCTATACCCTATACCCT